>NZ_CP012184.1:1166737-1478150 GCF_001420995.1 Pseudonocardia sp. EC080619-01
TGCTGCGGGCACCGCGCCCGCTGGTCACCCCGGCACTGATGTTCGCCGGGGTCTGCGGGTCGGTCGCGTCCGACGCCGCGTACATCGTGCTGATCCCGCTCGGCGCGATGGTGTTCCGGACCCTGGGCCGCAACCCGGCGGTCGGGGCGGTGGCCGCGTTCGTGTCGGTCGGGGCGGGGTACGACGCGAGCATCCTCGTGACCGCGACCGACGTGCTGCTGGCCGGCATCACGAACTCCGCCGCGGCCGTCGTGGACCCGTCGATCGAGCTGACCGCGCTGTCGAACTACTGGTTCAACGTCGTGAGCGCGCTGCTCATCGCCCTGGCGGCGGCGGTCGTCGTCGACCGGGTCGTCGAACCCGCCGCCGGCCGGTCCACCGAGGAACCGGCTGACGCCTCCGGGCACGAGGAGGCGGAGGCCGCGGAGGCGCGGGACGCCGAGATCTCCCGCGACCAGGTGCGTGGCCTGCGGGACGCCGGCCTGACGCTGCTCGCGCTCCTGGCGCTCTACGCGGCGGCCTGGCTGCCTGCGGGCTCCCCGCTGCGGGACCCGGACACCGGGGACCTGGTGCCGTCGCCGTTCCTGGACGGCATCGCCGTCGTGCTGCTGCTGACCTTCCTCGCGGTCGGCATCGTGTACGGGCTGCGGGTCGGGACGGTCCGCCGCGCCGCCGACGTGCCGCGGCTGATGCGCGAGGGGCTCGTCGACGTCGTCCCGATCCTCGTGCTGTTCTTCGTGATCGCCCAGTTCCTGGCCTGGTTCACCTGGACCGGGCTCGGTCAGTGGATCGCGGTGTCGGGCGCGGAGGTGCTGCGGGCGTCGGGCGCCCCCGCGCCGGTGCTGCTGTTCCTGACCGTGCTGCTGGTGTTCGTGCTCGGCCTGATGATCACGTCGGGATCGGCACAGTGGTCGCTGCTGGCCCCGGTGCTGGTGCCGATGCTGCTGCTCGTCGGGATCGACGCCGACCAGACGATGGCCGCGTTCCGGATCGGGGACTCCGTCGCGAACTCCCTCACGCCGATGAGTCCGTACTTCGCCGTCGCGCTCGGGTTCCTGCAGCGCTACCGGCGTGACGCCGGCATCGGCACGCTCATCTCGATGACGCTGCCGATCTGTGCGGCGATGTTCGTCGTCTGGACCGTCCTGTTCCTGGCCTGGGTATCGCTGGGGATCCCGCTCGGGGTCTGATCAGGCCGCGTCCCTGATCAGGCCGCGTCCCTGATCAGGCGACGTCTCTGATCAGGCGACGTCTCTGATCAGGCGACGTCTCTGATCAGGCGACGTCTCTGATCAGGCGGCGTCTCTGATCAGGCGGCGTCCGAGCGACGGAGCTCCGCGTGCAGCAGCGCCGCGAGGCCGCCCCGCTCCCCCACGACGACGCCGTCGAGGCCCAGCCAGCCGGCCATCGTCGTCAGCTCGGCGGCGAGCTCGGCCGCGATCCGCGACTCCGGCCCCGGGGCGCCCGGCTCGGCGAACGCGCCCGGCACCCGCAGCACACCGGCGGCGCGGTCGGCCTTGAGGTCGACCCGGCCGACGAGGCGGCCGTCGAGCAGGAACGGGAAGACGTAGTAGCCGTACTCGCGCTGCGGCTCGGGCACGTAGATCTCGATGCGGTAGTGTCCTGAGTCAGGGATTCGCTTCAGATATCGGGTGAGTCGTTCGAGAATCTCGTCCGCGGTCTTGGTCCACGCGAAGGGCTTGGGGTTGTTGTTCCAGCCGGCGATCCAGTCGCGGATGTCGGCTTCGAGGGCGGGGACCGAGGTGTGCACGCCGCGGCGGATCTTCTTGGTGGTCAGCTCGGCGAACCAACGCTCGACCAGGTTGAGCCACGACGATCCGGTCGGGGTGAAATGCAGGTGGAACCTCGGGTGAGCCACCAGCCAGGTCTTGATAGCCGGGGTCTTGTGGGTGGCGTAGTTGTCCAGCACCAGGTGCACGTCCAGCTCGGCGGGGACCTCGCGGTCGAGCCTGGTCAAGAACGTGCGGAACTCGCTCGCGCGATGGCGGCGATGCAGCGACCCGATCACCTTCCCGGTCGTGACCTCGAGCGCGGCGAACAACGTCGTGGTTCCTGCCCGCACGTAGTCGTGGGTCAGTCGCTGCGGGATGCCGGGCATCATCGGCAGCACTGGTTGGGACCGGTTCAAGGCCTGGATCTGGGATTTCTCGTCCACGCAGAACACCAGCGCCCGCTCGGGCGGGTCAAGGTAGAGACCGACGACGTCGTGGAGTTTCTCGATGAAGTACGGATCGGTGGACAGCTTGAACGTCTCGGCTCGGTGCGGGGCCAACCCGAAGGTGCGCCAGATCCGCGAGATCGTCGATTGGGACAACCCCGAATGCTCGGCCATCCCGCGGGTCGACCAGTGCGTCGCATCAGCCGGTTTGGACTCCAACGTCGTGGTGATCACCTCGGCGACCTGAGCGTCGGTGACCGTGCGCGGACCGCCCGGACGGGGCAGGTCCCCCAGCCCGGCGATCCGGTGAGCAACGAACCGGGCACGCCACCGGCCCACCGTGTGCGCAGCCGACCCCGTCTGCGCCGCGACTTCCTTGTTCGTCGCGCCCGAAGCGCACGCCAGGATGATCCGACACCGCAGCGCCCACGCCTGCGGAGTCGACCCGCGGCGAATCCATTCCTCCAACGCTGACCGCTCATCGTCGGACAGGATCAGCTCGGCCTTGGGTCGTCCGGTCCGTGCCACCAGACCACCTTACAAATATGTCGCGAACTCGCGACTCATGACAGTAGCGGAAGCCGAAGATCCGCTCGGTGCGGTCGCGCTCCCACACCAGCGGGTCGAACGGGCAGAGCAGCGCCCGGCCCTCGACCGTGCGCGGTGCCCGGGCCGCCGGGTCGCGGTAGGCGGGCTTCGCCCAGCCGCGCACCGCGACCGGTTCGAGCCGCCCGCCGTCGACGAGCTCGTCGATCGCCGTGCGGGTGCGTTCCGGGCCGAGCCGGTAGTAGTCGCGCAGGTCGGTCTCGGTGCCGATGCCCAGCGCCGAGGCCGCCTTGGCGATGAGCTCGCGGGCGGCGTCGGCCGGGTCGGGTGGCGGGCCGTCGAGGACCTCCGGCGGGAGGACCCGCTCGGGCAGGTCGTAGCGGCGCTCGAAGTGCTTCCGGGTGCCCACGGCCAGGTCACCCACCGCGAACAGGTACTCGCAGACCCGCTTGACCTCGGACCGCTCCCACCAGGTCGCGCCCGGCGGTCGCGGGCGGACGGTGCCCGCCCGGCCGCCGGGTGCCAGCGCCTTCTCGATCGCACCGGCGCCGATCGGGCCGGACTCGGCGACGACGTCGCGGATGTCCCCGGCCAGCGACGGGTGCTTCTCCAGCAGCGGCCCGTAGTGCTTCCACCACCGCCGCGGCAGCGTCTCGTGGCCGAGCAGCGGCCAGTCCTGCACGGGGACCAGGCTCGCCTCGTGCGCCCAGGTCTCGGCGAGCAGCCGTGGGCGGCGCGCGCTCGGTGACCAGGCGGCGTCGTCGAGCAGGGACGCCGGGTACGCCCCGAGCCTGCTGAAGATCGGCATGTAGTGCGCGCGGACGGCGACGTTCACCGAGTCCAGCTGCAGCAGCTTCACCCGGTCCAGCACCCGCCCGAGATGCCGCCGGGTCACCGCGCCCGCAGGCCGGGGGTCGGCGAAGCCCTGCGCTGCCAGGAAGGTTCGCCGGGCCACGTCTCCCGAGATCGTCCGCACCCGCCGGATGTTGCCACGGACCCCCGACAGGAACCGGCCCGCACCCCGCAGCCGCGCCCGCGCCCCGTGGCCCGGCGCCGCATCCGTGGCCGGCGAGGCACCCACCGCCCGGTGCCCCATCCCGTGGCCTGGCGAGGCACCCACCGCCTGGCGCCGCACCCCATCGCCTGGCACCGCACCCCATCGCCTGGCGAGGCACCCGCCGCAGAGGGTGCGCCGGTCGGGGACGGGGTGCCGCACCCTCGGCCGCACCCCACCCAGGTCCGTGCCCGCGCGCCCGACCGCCGCACCTGCCTGACCCGGCATTGCACCCCCTGACCCGTCGCCGCACCCCACGGCCCGGCGTGGCACCCGCTGCAGACGGTGCGCCGGCCGGTGACGGGGTGCCGCACCCGGCCGGGGGTGCCGGCGCACGTCACTGCCCGAGCGATGCGCTTCCGGGGCTGCCGATTCCCAACCGTCTCGATCCCCGCACCCCGGCCGCGCCGCACCCGCTCGCCCGGCGAAGCACCCCGTGACCCGGCGTCGCACCCATCGCAGAGGGTGCGCCGACCAGTCACGGGGTGCCACGGGGTGGCGGGCACGGTCACGGGGTGCCGGGTGTGGGTCAGTTCCCGGGCGGCGGACCGCCGGGGCCGCCTCCCTGCCCGCCGGCGGGCCCGCCACCGGACCCGCCGTCCGGTGCACCGCCGCCGGTGGGCTCGGTGGTCGTGTCCACCGCGGCCGTCAGCGCCACGGTCCAGCCGCGGGTGACGTCCCCGCTGACCGTCGCGACCTGCAGAGCCCCGCCGTCGTCGCCGAAGACGTTGTCGCTGTCGAGGGACACCTTCGACAGGTTCGTCACCGACTGCTCGTAGCCGGTCGTGGCGTACACGGCGGTGCACATGTCCTGCGGCAGCGCGACCTGCGAGGTGGCGATGGCGTTGCCGGCGTCGGTGATGTCGGCGACCGCCGGGTAGACCTCGAAGTGGATGTGCGGCCAGCGGCCGTCGTAACAGGCCGGGACGATGCTGGTGAACCGCACCGTCCCGTCGCTGCCGGCGACCTGGACGCCGCGCAGGTAGTTCTCGTTCTCCAGCCCGGACGAGTAGAGCGAGTACTCGCCGGCGCGGTCGCAGTGCCACACGTACACCGCGGCCCCGGTCATCCCGGCCGCCGCCATGTCGGTGATCGTCAGCTCGAGGGTCATGGGCACGCCCTCCGCGGTGGCACTGCCGGTCCCGAAGCTGGACCGGATGTCGCTGCGCACCACACCGGACTCGGTGAGCACGTTCGCCCCGTTGGAGCCGTCGCCCGGGTACGGGCCCGCGGTCTCGTCCGGGATCTCGCCGGTGCTCGTGGTGCTCGCCGTCGACGCCCCGGACGACCCGGACGCGCCGCACGCGGCCAGGCCCGCCGTGGCGGCGCCGATGCCGAGCACCGCGAGCATCCGGCGGCGGCTGAACAACGTGCCGAGATCGAACCCGAGGCCCTGGTCGACGACCTCGTCGTCGGGGCGGGGCAGCGGGCGGCCCTCGTAGGTGGGGCGCGGGCTCATGCGGTCCTCCAGGAGCGTCGGTCGGGAACTGCCACCGACGGTAGGAACCGCACGTGGGCGGCGGCCCGGGATCATCTGTGCGTCCCCTGTGAGCGGTGCCCGCCACGGACACGGTAGGCATGGGGCATGGCCACCGCGAGCGTCCGCCCCGCCACCGACGACGACGTCGACGCCGTCGTCGGGATCCAGGACCGCACCTGGCGCACCGCCTACGCCGGGCTGCTCCCCGAGGAGGCGTTCGCGAGCCTGACCTCCCACGCGGCCCGCTCGCACTGGCGCGACGCCGTGCACGCGGGCGACGACTTCCACCTGTTCGTCGCCGTCGAGGGCGCCGAGGCCGTGGGGTTCTGCGCCGCCGCGCGCTACGCGGGAGCCGACGGCCTGTCGATCGCGGAGATCTCCGCGCTGCTGGTGGAGCCGCGGTGGGGGCGGCGCGGGCACGGCGGACGGCTGCTCGCCGCCGCCGCGGCCGCGCTGCGCGGGTCCGGCTCCGGGTCGGGGCGGGCGTGGCTGCCCGAGGCCGACGCCGCGTCCCGGGGGTTCTACGCGCGCGCCGGCTGGCAGCCCGACGGCGCGGTCCGCACCCTCGACACCGGCACCGGCACGCTGCGCGAGATCCGGGTCGGCGGGACCCTCGACCTGCACCTGACCGGCTGAGGAGCCGGTCAGACCAGGCCGAGCAGTGGCTCCAGGCCGATGGTCAGACCGGGCCGCGACCGCACTGCCCGCACGGCCATCAGCACGCCGGGCATGAAGGACGCCCGGTTCATCGAGTCGTGCCGCATCGTGAACACCTCGCCGTCGGTGCCCAGGATGACCTCCTGGTGCGCGATCAGACCGGGCATCCGGACCGCGTGCACGTGGACGCCGTCGACGACCGCGCCGCGGGCACCGTCCGGGTCGGTGGTGGTGGCGTCCGGGACGTCGCCCAGACCGGCCTCGGCACGGGCGGCGGCGACCACCGACGCGGTGCGGGCCGCGGTCCCGGACGGGGCGTCGACCTTGCCGGCGTAGTGCAGCTCGACGATCTCGGCAGAGTCGAAGAACTTCGCGGCCTGCCCGGCGAAGTGCATCATCAGCACCGCGCCGACCCCGAAGTTCGGGGCGACCAGCACGCTTCCGGAGCCGTGGGCGTCGAGGACGGACCGGACCTCGTCGAACTTCGCGGCGTCGAAGCCACTGGTCCCGACGACCGCCGCGACCCCGCGCGAGACGCACGCCCGCACGTTGTCCAGCGCCGCACCGGGGTGGGTGAAGTCGACGGCGACGTCGGCGCCGTCCAGCGCGGCGAGGTCGTCGCCCGCGTCGAGGGCCGCCACCAGCTCGGTGTCCCCGGCCGCCTCGACCGCACGGCAGACCTCGCTGCCCATCCGGCCCTCCGCGCCGAGCACCGCCACCCGGATCGTCCCGCTCACCCGCACACCTCGTTCCCAGATCTTCTGACCGACGTCGTGACCGCAGGCGAGTCTAGGCAGTGCCGCTCAGCCGGCGACGAGCCCGCCGATCCACACCGCCGTCGCCAGCATCCCGGCGGCGAGCTCGATGAGGATGCTCCACCCGACGGCGGTGAGCGCCTCCTTCGCCGATCGCCAGGCCGTCGCGGCGTCCGGGAGCCGCACCAGCTCGGCCAGCCACACCCCGAGCACGAACCCGAGGAACAGCCCGACCACCGGGACGACGAAGAACCCGACGACACCGAGCAGGAGGCCCGCGAGCAGGGTCCGGGTCGGCACCCCGGACGCCTTGAGCCGGCGGCCGGGGAGCAGGTACTTCGCGACCTGGCCGATCACGGTGACCAGCACGGCGAGACCGAGCACCCACCAGCCGACGGCGTCGCCGCGCGGCACCGCCCACACCGCGATCCCGCCGACGATCAGTACGGGGCCGGGGAGCACCGGGAGCACGATCCCGGCCAGCCCGACCGCGATCATGAGGCCGGCGAGGACGGCGAGCCAGGTCATGGCCCCACCCTGCCAGGTCGTGATCGACCCCGGCTCACAGGTCGCGCAGGGACCCCGGGAGAGCGGACTCGTCGTCGTAGGGACCGACGACGGCGGCGGTGAGCGGCTGGTCCAGCAGACCCGCGGCCAGCGCCGCGACCTCCGCCGGGGTGACGGCCTCGATGCGGGCCAGGCTGTCGGTCAGCGACCGCTGGCGCCCGTGGTCGAGCTCGGCCCGGCCGAGCCGGTTCATCCGGGACGCGGTGTCCTCGCAGCCCAGCACCAGTCCCCCGCGCAGCGCGCCCTTGGCCCGGGTCACCTCGGCCTCGGTGAGCCCGCCCCCGGCGACCTCGGCGAGCACGTCACGCACGACGGCCACGACCTCGCCGAGCCGCTCCGGTGCGCAGCCGGCGTACACCGACAGGGCACCGGCGTCGGCGTAGCGGGCGACCGAGGAGTAGACCTGGTAGGCCAGCCCGCGCTGCTCACGGACCTGCTGGAACAGCCGCGACGACAGGCCGCCGCCGAGCGCGTTGTTCAGCACCGCGAGCACCGGCAGCCCCGGGACGTGCCGGCCCGCGGCCGGGACGCCCAGCATCACGTGTGCCTGCTCGGAGTCGTCGGGCTGCAGGCCGAGCGCACCGGAGCGGGCCGGGCGCACACCGGTGGCGGCGCGCGGCGGGACGGCGACGGCGTCGGCGTGGCCGTTCGCCGCGGGTGCCAGCGCTGCGGCGACGAGTTCGGCGAGCCGGTCGTGCTCCAGGTTCCCGGCGGCGGCGACGACCATCCGTGGCGTCGTGTACTCCCCGCGCCAGAACGCGTGCAGCGTCTCCCGGCTCATCGCCCGGACGGACTCCTCGGACCCGATCACGGGACGGCCGAGCGGGTGCGACCCGAACAGGGTCTCGTCGAACAGGTCGCCGAGCAGGTCCTCCGGGTCGTCGTCGCGCATCGAGATCTCCTCGAGCACGACGCCCCGTTCCAGCTCGACGTCGGTGCGGGCCAGCTCGGCGTCGGTGACGACGTCGGCGAGCAGGTCGACCGCGAGCGCCACGTCGGTGTCGAGGACGTGCGCGTAGTAGCAGGTGTGTTCCTTGGCGGTGAAGGCGTTCAGCTCACCGCCGACGGCGTCCATCTCCTCGGCGATCCCGGCCGCGGTCCGGCGCCGGGTGCCCTTGAAGAGCAGGTGTTCCAGGAAGTGTGCGGCACCGGCCTGCTCGCCGGTCTCGTCGACCGAGCCGATGCCGATCCAGATGCCGACGGCGACCGAGCGGACCCCGGGCACCGTCTCCGTGACCAGCCGGACGCCGCCGGGCAGCTCGCTGCGCCGCACCGCGTCCGGGGTCGCGAGATCGGCGGGCACGCGGGCGGCGGCCCGGGAACCCTGGGGTTCCCGGGCCGCCGCCCTGGAGTCGTGCGCGTCCGCCAACGGATCAGCTCTGGTTCGCGGCCTCGGCCTCAGCCGGAGCCTCGGCGCCGGTCTCGGCGTCCGCCGGGGCCTCACCGTTCTCCCCGCCCTCCTGGACCGGGACGAGGCTGATCTTGCCGCGGTTGTCGATGTCGGTGACCTCGACGCGGATCTTGTCGCCGACCTTGCAGACGTCCTCGACCTTGCCGATCCGCTTCCCGTTGCCGAGCTTCGAGATGTGGATCAGACCGTCCTTGCCGGGGACCAGCGAGACGAAGGCACCGAAGGCGGCGGCCTTGACCACCGTGCCCAGGAACCGCTCGCCGACCTTCGGCAGCTGCGGGTTGGCGATCGCGTTGATCATGCCGATCGCCTCCTCCGCGGAGGGGCCGTCGTTCGCACCGACGTAGATCGTGCCGTCGTCCTCGATCGAGATGTCGGCGCCGGTCTTCTCGGTGATCGAGTTGATCATCTTGCCCTTCGGGCCGATGACCTCGCCGATCTTGTCGACCGGGACCTTCACCGCGGTGACCCGCGGCGCGTACTTGGACATCTCGTCCGGGCCGTCGATGGCCTCGCCGATCACCTCGAGGATGGTCAGGCGGGCGTCCTTGGCCTGGCTCAGGGCGGCGGCCAGCACCTCGGACGGGATGCCGTCCAGCTTGGTGTCCAGCTGCAGCGCCGTCACGAAGTCCTTGGTGCCGGCGACCTTGAAGTCCATGTCGCCGAACGCGTCCTCGGCGCCGAGGATGTCGGTCAGCGCGACGTAGCGGGTCTGGCCGTCGACCTCGTCGGAGACCAGGCCCATCGCGATGCCCGCGACCGGCGCCTTCAGCGGCACACCGGCGTTGAGCAGCGACATCGTCGACGCGCAGACCGAGCCCATCGAGGTGGACCCGTTGGAGCCCAGCGCCTCGGAGACCTGGCGGATCGCGTAGGGGAACTCCTCGCGGTCCGGCAGGACCGGGAGCAGCGCCCGCTCGGCGAGGGCGCCGTGGCCGATCTCGCGGCGCTTCGGCGACCCGACGCGGCCGGTCTCACCGGTGGAGAACGGCGGGAAGTTGTAGTGGTGCAGGTAGCGCTTGGAGGTCTCCGGACCGAGCGAGTCGATCGTCTGCTCCATGCGCAGCATGTTCAGCGTGGTGACACCCAGGATCTGGGTCTCGCCACGCTCGAACAGCGCCGAGCCGTGCGCCCGCGGGATGACCTCGACCTCGGCCGAGAGCGGCCGGATGTCGGTCAGGCCGCGGCCGTCGATCCGGACCTGGTCGGTCAGGATCCGGCGGCGGATGAGCTTCTTGTTGAGCGCGCGGAACGCGTTGCCCAGCTCGGACTCGCGGCCGGTGAAGCGCTCGCCCAGCTTCTCCAGCACCGACGCCTTGATCTCGTCGGTGCGGGTCTCGCGCTCCTGCTTGCCGGCGATGGTCAGCGCCTGCGCCAGCTCCTGCTCGACGGCCTCGGTGACGGCCTCGAGCGCGTCCGGCTGGTAGGCCGGGAACACCGGGTAGTCGGCGGTCGGCTTGGCCGCGACGTCGGCGAGCTGCTGCTGCGCGACGCACAGCGAGCGGATGAAGGGCTTCGCGGCCTCCAGGCCGTCGGCCACGACGTCCTCGGTCGGGGCGTTGGCGCCGCCGTCGACGAGCTCGATCGTCTTCTCGGTGGCCTCGGCCTCGACCATCATGATCGCGACGTCGTCGCCGACGACGCGACCCGCGACGACCATGTCGAACGCGGCGCGCTCGAGCTGGTCGTGCGTCGGGAAGGCCACCCACTGGGTGTCGGTGCCGGTCTCGTTCGCGATCAGCGCGACGCGGACGCCGCCGACCGGGCCGGAGAAGGGCAGGCCCGCGAGCTGGGTGGACGCCGACGCGGCGTTGATCGCCACGACGTCGTAGGGGTCCTTCGGGTCGAGCGACATGACCGTCACGACGACCTGGATCTCGTTGCGGAGACCGTCCACGAAGGACGGGCGCAGCGGCCGGTCGATGAGACGGCAGGTCAGGATCGCGTCGGTGCCGGGGCGGCCCTCGCGGCGGAAGAACGAGCCGGGGATCCGGCCCGCCGCGTACATCCGCTCCTCGACGTCGACCGTCAGGGGGAAGAAGTCGAACTGGTCCTTCGGCCGCTTCGAGGCGGTCGTGGCGGACAGCAGCATGGTCTCGTCGTCCAGGTACGCGACGACCGAACCGGCGGCCTGGCGGGCGAGCCGGCCGGCCTCGAACCGGACGGTGCGCGTGCCGTAGGCACCGTTGTCGATGACGGCGGTGCTCTCGTGCACGCCGTCCTCGCTGATGACGTCAGTCATGCGGGGGTGATCTCCTCGTCGTAGGGAGTTGTCTCTGCGTCCCCACCACCGACGACGTCCGGGGCGATCCCCTGCTGGGCCGGTCTTCGATCGAAGCCCCCGGCAACTCGTGCTCCCGGGAGCCACTACCGAGGACCGGCGGACGTCCGTCCGCCGGCGCGCGGTGGGCTTCTGTTCAGTTGTGTCGGTTCAGTTGTACCGCGTGGGATGCGGAACGACCCGGCACCGGAGTCCGGTGCCGGGTCGCCGGCGGGTCAGCGGCGCAGACCCAGCTTCTCGATCAGCGCGCGGTAACGAGCCACGTCGACGGCGCGCAGGTACTTGAGGAGCCGGCGACGACGACCGACCAGCAGCAGCAGGCCGCGCCGGCTGTGGTGGTCGTGCTTGTGCTCCTTCAGGTGCTCGGTCAGCCCGATGATGCGCTGCGTCAGCAGCGCCACCTGGGCCTCGGGGGACCCGGTGTCGGTGGCGTGGGTGCCGTACTTCTCGAGCGTGGTCTTCTTCTCGGCGGTGGACAGTGCCACTGCGTCTCCTTCATCTCGTGGACGGTCCGCGGGGCCGTACCGTTCGCGACCCCGGCCGGGACGGCCGGTGGAACGGCAGGTGGTCGGTCGCGGCCGCCGCGGACTGCAGCCGGACCCGGGGAGAAACGGTACCAGCGACGACATCGCCCGCCGTCGCCGACCCGCGCACCTCAGCGCCCTGCTCCACCGGACGGGACCGTCAGCCGTACCCGGTGCACCGGGGTGTAGCGCGGGCCCGGGTCGCTGCGCACCAGCAGCACCTCGTCCGCCGTCCACCAGGGCCCCGGCCGGACGCCGCCGGCGCCGGTCAGGGCGTCCGGCCGGGGCCGGTCGGCGGGCCGCCTGCGGGCGAGTGTGAGGTGCGCCCGGAACGACGACGGGTCGGCCCCGGCCCGGGCCGCGAGGTCGTCGAGCACACCGCCGGGCTCGACCCCGGCCCAGACGACGCCGGGGAAGGTGCCGGTCCCCGCGATCCGCAGCCGCGGCGCGGGCACCCCGGCGAACGCCGCGTCGAGGGCCGCGGCCCGCGCGTCCGGGTCGTCGTCGCCGTGGAAGCACAGGGTGAGGTGCCAGGTGCCGGGATCCACCGGCCGCCACGCGCCGTCCGGGTGCCAGGGGAGTGCGGACGCCAGCTCCGTCGCGAGCGCGTCGACCGCCGCCGGGGGCGGCCACAGCGCGGTGAACAGCCTCATCCCGCTCCGTCCTCCCGGCGGCCCGCCCCGATGCCACGGACGAGCACGGCTGCGGCGATCGAGGGCGACGGTATCCGGTGGAATCGCTGCCTCGGGCAGCGATTCCCCGCATGCGGCGCTGCCCGGCGGGGCCTCGCGACCGTCGGGTGACGCGGGGCGTTCCGCCGCGGGTGACCTCCTTCCGTGAGATCGCTTCCCCGAGAAGCGATCTCGCAGCACCCCTCATCTCCGCGACGCCGCCGCCCGCCGGAGCACATCGGCGATCTCCGGGAACGACGGGTCCAGCTCCGCCGCGGCCGCGACGAGGCGGGCCGGCGCGGAGACGCCGCGCAGCGCGTCGTCAGCGGTCGGCGCGGAGGCGGCCGGCCGTCGCGGGTGCGGCACCACTGCCGTGCGGACCGGAACGACCGGCGCGCCTGACGCACCCGGGACGACCGGGGCGCCGCCCGGGAGGCGATCGGGGCCGGCGAGGCCCGGGCCGGCAGCACCGCAGCGGCAGTCCCCCGCCGGCACCGGCCCCCAGGGCACCGCGGACCCGGACCGGACGCGGTCCAGCAGCGTCTCGATCTCACCGGGCGGGACCGGACCGCGCGCGACCCGGCGGTCGAGCGCCACCATCCGGCCGAGCACCGCGGGATCACCGATCTTGACCCGCCGGGCGCCGGACAGCTGGGACAGCATCGCCGGGCTCAGCCCCAGCGCCGACGCCAGCCGCGCCTGCGTGATCCCCAGCCCGGAGGTCAGCCGGCGTACCCGCTCCCCCAGCGGCTCGCCGTAGATCTCGCGCTGCCGCGCGCGGTTGCCCGCCACCTGGTCACCGGGACGATCGTCCATGCCGCGATCCTGCGGCCGTCCCCGTCGCGCCCGGGCCGGATCGGAACGGGTAGGGGACTTCCACTCAGCCCGGCGCGTTCGGCCCCGGTCCGGTGGGGGGATCCCCGTCCGGTCCGGTCGCATCGCCGGCGGCGACGAGCGTCGTCCGGCTGTCCTCGACGTCGCGGGTCATCTGGGCGATGAGCGGCTCGATGCCGTCGTAGTGCTCCTGACCGCGCAACCGGGCGACGAACTCGACGCCGACCTCGTGGCCGTAGAAGTCCTCGTCGACGTCGAGCACGTAGGCCTCGACGGTGCGCACCCGCCCGGAGAAGGTCGGGTTCGTCCCGACCGAGATCGCGGACTTCAGCCGCCGGTCGCCGATCCGGAACCAGCCGGCGTAGACCCCGTCGGCGGGGACCGCGGTGTGCGGCGGGCAGGCCACGTTGGCCGTCGGGAAGCCCAGGTCCCGGCCCCGCTTGTGGCCGTGCACGATCACGCCGTCCACCCGGTGCCAGCGGCCCAGCGCGCGGGCGGCGTCGCGGACCGCGCCGGCGTCGATGCAGGACCGGATGTAGGTCGACGAGAAGGTGATGTGGTCGTCGGAGATGAGGTCCACCGCCTCGCAGACGAAGCCGAACCGGCGGCCGAGCTCGTGCAGCGTCGTGACGTCGCCGGCGGCCTTGTGCCCGAAGGTGAAGTTGCGTCCCACGACGACGACGGCCGCGTGCAGCCGGTCGACCAGGATCTCGTGCGCGAACCCGGCCGGCGCCATCCGGGACAGCTGCTCGGTGAAGGGGATGACGCAGAAGACGTCCGCACCGGCCTCGGCGACGAGCTCGGCGCGCCGGTCCAGCGTGGACAGCCGCGCGGGGTGCGTCCCGGGGCGCACGAGCTCGGCCGGGTGCGGGTCGAACGTCACGACGACCGCGGGGAGCCCCCGGTCCCGGGCGAGCTCCACGGCCCGGGCGATGAGCTGCCGGTGCCCGCGGTGCACCCCGTCGAACACCCCGACGGTGACGACGCAGCGTCCCCAGCCGGGCGGGACGGCCTCCAGACCACGCCAGCGCTGCACGGCGGCGAGCCTACGGAACCGGTGACCGCCCCGCCCCACCGGCCGCCGGGGATCAGCCGGCCGGGGCCAGCACGACCACCGGGCGCGCGGACGGTCCGCGGTCGGCCATCAGCGCGAGCGCGGCCCCGTCGGGCCCGAACACGCCGTACGTGCCGGGGATCCCCGCGGACGGCAGCGACCGGCCGATCCGCACGTCGGTGGCGGCCGCGTCGTCGACGTCGACCCGCGGGAACGCCGTCGCCACCGCCGCGGCCAGGTCGAGCGAGAGGCCCGGCTCGGCGGCCAGCTGCTCGACGGTGCGGGCGTGCTCCAGGGTGAAGGGCCCGACCCGGGTGCGGCGCAGCGCCGTGAGGTGCCCGCCCGCGCCGAGCGCCACCCCGAGATCGCGGGCCAGCGCCCGCACGTAGGTCCCCGACGTGCACTCCACGACGACGTCGAGGTCCACGAACCCGCCGTCCCGGCGCAGGTCGCGCAGGTCGAACGCCGACACCGTGACCGGCCGGGCCGGGATCTCGACCGTCTCGCCGTCGCGGACGCGCTGGTAGGCGCGCTTCCCGTCGATCTTCACCGCGGACACCGCGCTCGGGACCTGCTCGATGTCCCCGGTCAGCGCCGCCATCGCGCCCCGGACCTCCGGCTCGCCCGCCGTGACCGTGACGGGGTCACCGACGGGCGTGCCCTCGGCGTCGTCGGTGTCGGTCGCCTGCCCGAGCCGGACGGTCGCGGTGTAGGCCTTGGTGTCCAGCGACAGGTGCCCCAGCAGCTTCGTCGCCCGCTCGATGCCGACGACCAGCACGCCGGTCGCCATCGGGTCGAGCGTCCCGGCGTGGCCGACCTTGCGGGTGCCCATGATCCGGCGCAGCTTCCCGACGACGTCGTGGCTGGTCGGACCCCGGTCCTTGTCGACGACGACGAGACCGGGCGGCGGAGGCGGTGGCTTCGGCACGGTCGCAGACGCTAACGCGCCAGCCGGTACCCGACCCCACGCACCGTCACGACGACCTCGCGGGCGCCGAGTTTCGACCGCAGCGACGCCACGTGCGCCTCCAGGGTGCGGGCGGCGGAGCCGTCGGCGACGCCCCAGACCTGTTCGAGCAGCTCGGTCCGGGGCAGCACGGCGCCCTCGCGCCGGGCCAGCGCCGCGAGCAGGTCGAACTCCTTGCGGGTCAGCGCGACCTCGTCCCCGGCCGCGGTGACGGACCGCCGCTCCAGGTCGACGACGACGTCGCCCACCGCCACCGTGGACGCCACCGCGCCGCCGGTGGAGCGGCGCAGCACCGCCTCGATCCGGGCGAGGAGCTCGTCGGTCGACACCGGCTTGACCAGGTAGTCGTCGGCACCGGCACGCAGGCCCTGCACCCGGGCGGCGACGTCGCCGCGGCCGGTGATCGCGAGGATCGGCACCCGGGACCGCTCCCGGATCTCCCGGCAGACACCGATCCCGTCGCGGTCGGGCAGTCCCATGTCGAGCAGCACGACGTCGGGCTCCCGGTCCGCGATCGCACTGAGCGCGGCGGTCCCGCTGCCGACCAGATCGGTCGGATGACCGTGCTTGACCAGGGTGCGCCGCAACGCGTCTCCGAGGACGGCGTCGTCCTCGACCAGCAGTACGCGCACGTCCGACAGCGTAGTCCGCACCCTCAAACCTTCCTCAAGACCGCCTCCGCTCCCGTTGGCGCGGCGGGCGGCCCTCCTTCATCGTTTCGGCACCGAACACGTCGAGGAGGACGGACATGGCCGAGGTCGCCACCGCAGCCGGCTCACCGGGACAGGGGTCGTCGACCCCCACCCGGCCGAAGAAGAAGCTCTACTCCCAGCTCTGGTTCTGGGTCCTGATCGGCATCGCGTCCGGCATCCTGGTCGGGTTCGTCGCCCCCGACTTCGCCTCGGACACCAAGTGGCTCGCCGACACCTTCGTCCAGATGATCAAGGTGATCATCGGGCCGGTCATCTTCTGCACCGTGATCGTGGGCATCGCGTCGCTGGGCAACCTCGCCCGGGCCGGCGGGCTCGCCGCCCGCGCGCTGGGCTACTTCCTGGTCATGACGGTGATCGCGCTGGCGATGGGCCTTCTCGCGGGCAACCTCTTCCAGCCGGGCGCCGGCTTCGAGGGTGCCCCGAACCCGGCCGACCTCGCGAAGGCCGCCGAGAACGCCGCGACCGGCTCCGAGGAGTCAGGCGTCATCGGCTTCATCCAGGGCTCGCTGCTGCCGGAGAGCTTCTTCGGGCCGTTCGTCGAGAACTCGGTCCTGCAGGTCCTGGTCCTCGCGATCCTCACCGCCTGCGCGATCTCGTCGCTGAACAACGACCTCCGCGTCCGGCTGGTCCGCGGCATCGAGGGCATCTCGCAGGTGATCTTCGGGATCATCAAGATCATCATGTGGGCCGCACCGGTCGCCGCGTTCGGCGGCATGGCCTACACCGTCGGCCAGATGGGCGGCGAGTCGCTCGTCAACCTGCTCAAGCTGATGGGCGTCTTCTGGGGCACCTGCGCGGTCTTCGTCCTGGTCGTGCTCGGCGCGGTCTCCTGGGCCGCCGGGTTCAACGTCCTGAAGGTCATCCGGCTCATCAAGGACGAGCTGCTCATCATCGTCGGCACCTCGTCGTCGGAGTCGGTGCTGCCGCGCTTCCTCACGAAGCTGCAGTCGGCCGGTGCGTCCAAGCAGACCGTCGGCATGGTCATCCCGACCGGCTACTCGTTCAACCTGGACGGCACCTGCATCTACCTGACCCTGGGTGCGCTGTTCATCATCCAGGCCGGCGGTGAGGTCCTCCCGATCGGCGCGCAGATCGCCCTCGCGGTCCTGATGGTGCTCACCTCGAAGGGCGCCGCGGGCGTCACCGGCGCCGGTCTGGTCACCCTGGCCGCGTCGCTGCAGGCCTTCGGCGGGGAGTTCTTCACCCCCGAGGCGATCGTCGTCGGCCTCGCCCTGATCGTCGGCATCGACCGCATGATGTCCGAGGGCCGCGCGCTGACCAACGCGATCGGCAACGTCGTCGCCACCCTGGTGATCGCCCGCTGGAACGGCGAGCTCGACCGCGAGCGGCTCGCCGCCGTCCTCGAGGACCCGTCGCTCGTCGAGGCCGACATGGAGGCCGCCCACGGCAGCGGTGCCGGCGAGGAGACCGAGAAGACCGAGGAGACCGCGACCGGCACCGAGGCTCCCGCCGACGCCGACACCCGCGTCAAGGCCACCACCGGTTCCTGACGCGACCGTCCCGTCCTCCTCATGACGGTCGCCCCGCCCGGAGCACGGTCCCCCCTCCCACCCCCGCGGTGGCAGGGTGGGGCCGTGCTCCGGGCGTTCCGCACCTCCTCGACCTCCCTGCGGGGGTCGAAGCTGGTCCGCCGCCTGTTCGTGCTGCAGGTGGTGACGGTGCTGCTGACCGTCGGGGGCCTCACCGCGCTCGGCGTGTACGGCGCCGGGGAACTCGAGCACGACGCCGCCGGGCGGCTGACCCGGGCCACCGCGCTGAGCATCGCCTCCGACCCCGAGGTCGTCGACGCGCTGCGGGCCGGTGGCGACGTCGCCACCCTGTCGTCGCGGCTGCAGCCGGTCGCCGAGCGGGTCCGGACCGCGACGAACACCAACTTCGTCGTCGTCATGTCCCCCGCCGGGATCCGCTACAGCCACTACAACCCCGCCGAGATCGGCCTGCCGTACCAGGGCAACATCGCCCCGGCGCTGGAGGGCCGGACGGCCACCGAGGTCTACACCGGCACGCTCGGGCCGTCGGTCCGCACCGTCACCCCGGTCGTCGAGGACGGGCGGCTCATCGCCGTCGTCTCGGTCGGGGTGCTGCAGACCCGGGTCAGCGACCTGGCGCTGCGCTGGCTGCCCGGCATCGTCGTCGCCGCCGGTGCCGCGCTGCTGCTCGGTCTGGGCCTCGCCGTGCTGCTGGCCCGCAGGCTGCGGCGGCAGACCCTCGGGCTGGAGCCCGAGGAGATCGCCGGGGCCTACACCCATCACGACGCCGTGCTGCACGCCGTCGGCGAGGGCCTGCTGGTCGTCGACGGCAGCGGACGGCTGGTCGTCGTCAACGCCGAGGCCCGGCGGCTGCTGGCCTCCCCCGTCCCGATCGAGGGCGGCCCCGACACCGCCGAGCCCGGACGCCCGCTGACCGGCCTGGGCATCGACCCGGCGGTGCTGGCGGTGCTGGTCCGCGGCCTGCGCGAGGACCTCCGCGACGAGCCCGCGCTCGCCGGGGAACGGGTGCTGCTGGTCAACAGCCGGCACGCCGGCCCGGCCGCGGGGCCGGGGACCCGGGTGTTCACGCTGCGCGACCGCACCGAGCTGGCCGGCGCCCTCCGGGAGCGCGACGACGCCCGCGGCAAGGTCGACGCCCTGTCCGGGCAGGCCCACGAGTTCGCGAACCGATTGCAGACCGTGCTGACGCTGATCGAGCTCGGCGACACCTCGGACGCCGCGGCCGCCGGGACCGCCGCCCTCGACCGCACCCGCGGGCCCGGCTCCGCCGTCGTCGCCGAGGTGCTCGACCCGGTGCTCGCCGCGCTGCTGGCGGACAAGGCGTGGCAGGCGGTGGAGCGCGACGTCGCGTTCTCGGTGACCGACGCCTGCGATCCCGACACCCTGCCGGACCTGCACCTGCCGTTCGCCGCCGACGACCTCGTCTCGCTGGCCGGGAACCTCGTCGACAACGCGATCGAGGTGGTCGCGGCGCAGCCCCGCGGCGCGGAGCGGTCGGTCACCGCGACGGTCCGGACCGACAGCGGCGAGGTGGTCCTGGAGGTCGCCGACAGCGGTCCCGGTGTTCCCCAGGAGACCGCCCGCGAGCTGTTCACGTTCGGCTTCAGCACCCGGGCGACGCCCGGTGGCCGCCCGCGCGGGATCGGGCTGGCCCTGGTCGACCGGATCACCCGGCGCCTCGGGGGGACGGTGACCGTCGGGCCCCGGGACGACGGCACCGGCGCGGTCTTCACGGTGCGGCTCCCGCTCCCGACCCCACCCCCGCTCGACGAGGGGCGCTCCGCGGTCGCACGCCCCTGACCGGACGGCGCGGAGCTCAGGCCCGGACCGTGCCCGGGACCGCCCACCGCCCCGAGCGCGCCCGCAGCCCGACGGCCACCAGCCGGACGACCATGAACATCGCCAGCCCGGTCCAGATCCCGGCCAGCCCCCACCCGAACGCCAGCGACAGCCAGATCAGCGGCAGGAACCCGCACACCGCGGCGAGCAGCGTCGTCGTGCGCAGGAACGCCGCGTCACCTGCGCCGAGCAGCACACCGTCGAGGGCGAAGACCACGCCCGCCACCGGTTGCAGCGCGGTGAAGAACCACCACGCGGCGGGGATCGTCGCGAGCACCGCGGCGTCGGTGGTGAACACCCCGGGCAGCACCGGATAGAGCGCCGCGAAGACGACGCCGAACACGCAGCCCAGCAGCAGCCCGTACCGCGTCACCCGGGCCGCGACGGCACGCGCCCCGGCGGTGCCCTCCCGATCCCGGGCCGCCCCCAGCGCCGACCCGACGAGTGCCTGGGCGGCGATCGCCACCGCGTCGAGCACGAGCGACTGGAACACCCACAGCTGCAGCACGACCTGGTGCGCCGCCACCGACTCCGCACCGAACCGGGAGGCCACCGCGGTCGCGGACAGGAAGCACGCCTGGAAGCCGAGCGACCGGATCACCAGGTCGCGGCCCATCGTCACCTGGGCGCGCAGCACCGCGGCGTCGGGCGCGAACCGGACCGGGTCGGACGACGGCGCCCGCCGCCGCTCCGCCGCCAGCGCCCGCAGGAACAGCCCCGCCGACACCGCCTGGGCCACGACGTTGGCGACCGCGGAGCCCTCCAGCCCCCAGCCGTCCCAGGAGCCGGCGCCGTGCACGAGGAACGGGCACAGCAGCGCGGACAGGCCGTTGCCCGCCAGCACGTAGTACATCGGGCGCCGGGTGTCCTGCACCCCGCGCATCCAGCCGTTCCCGGCGAGCGTGACCAGCACCAGTGGGGCGCCGAACAGGGCGATGCGCAGCCAGGAGACCGCTCCCGCCGCGATGTCCCCGCCGCCCGCGAGCACCCCCGCGACCGGGGCCGCCAGCAGCTGCCCGGCCGCGATCACCAGCAGCCCGACGACGACGGCCAGCCACGTCGCCTGTACCCCCTCGGTGACCGCGGCGGACCGGCGCCCGGCGCCGTAGAACCGGGACGCCCGCGCCGTCGTCCCGTAGGACAGGAACGTCAGCTGGGTGGTGACCTGGGCGAACAGCACCGCGGCGACGGCGAGCGAGGCCAGCGGGAGCCCGCCCAGCCGTCCGACGACGGCGGTGTCGACCAGCAGGTACAGCGGCTCCGCGGCGAGCACCGGCAGCGCCGGCACCGCGAGCCGCAGGATGTCCCGGGCCCCGCCCCGGGAGCGGACGTCCGGTTCCGAGCCTCCCGACACCGCTACGGACGCGGGCGGCGGCAGAGGAAGCAGAACGCGGGCGGGACGTTGCGCCACACCGTCCGCGTCATGACGACCTCGTCGAAGGTCTCCTGCAGGGTCGCCTTGAACCGGCGGGCCGAGGGCATCGGCATGGTGTGCGAGTACGCGAACGTGGCGAACGCCCCGGTCTCCCCGATCACGTCGACGACCTGGCCGAGGATCTCGCGCTGGGAGGCCCGGTCGAACAGCGACCAGGGCAGCCCGGAGATGACCGCGTCGACACCGGCGATGCCGCGCTCCTCCAGGAGCTCGCCCAGCTTGCGGGCGTCACCGTTGATGACCTCGACGCCCGGGTGCCGCCCCGTGAGGTAGCGGGCCATGCCCGGGTCGAGCTCGACGGCGAGGTGCCGGCCGCCGGGCGCGAGCCGGCGGGAGACCTCGGAGGTCACCGCGCCGGTGCCCGGGCCGAGCTCCACGACGACCGGCGCTCCGTGACCGGGCGCGATCCGGGCGAGCTTCTCCGACAGCCGCTGCGAGCTCGGCCAGACGGCACCGACCCGGGCGGGGTTGCGCACCCACGCTCCGAGGAACTCGCGCCAGCCGCTGGCGTCGTCGCGGGCACCGTCGTGTCCCGGGGCGGGCTCGGAACTCACGTGCAACCTCCTGGGGGGATCGCCGGACACGCTACGTCCCGGGACCGTGGCCGGTCGGACCGGCCCGTGCCTACCGGACGCGGTGGTACCGCAGGTGTATTCCGGATGACGGTCGTGACACCTCGCCGGTGCGACGCGGTGACCGGCCGGGCGTCGTGGGGCCGCGTCACGGCTGCGGGACGGCGGCGAGCTCGGCCCGCAGCAGGTCGAGCAGCGCGTCGCGGGTGCCGTCGCGCTCGAACCCCGCCGCGGCCGCGTGCCCGCCCCCGCCGAGCGCCGTCGCGACCCGGGACAGGTCCGGGCGTCCGGTGCCGCGCAGGGACACCGACCACGATCCGGGGGCGACCTCGGTCAGCAGCGCCGCGACACCGTCGTCGGCGGTGGCCAGCAGCTGCCCGACCAGGGTGACCGTCTGGTCCCGGAACCGGGTCGCCGTCGCGGCGTCCACGACCGCCCACACCAGGGGCTCGCCACCGGCCCCGGCGGGCTCCCGCCGGGCCCCGGCCAGGACGGTCGCCTGCGCCGCCAGCCAGGCGAACGGACGGGTCCCGGTGATCTCGCGCATCAGCTCGCGCGGCTCCGCCCCGGCGTCGACGAGTTCGGCGCCCAGCCGCAGCGCGTCCGACCCGCCCCAGCGGAACCCGCCGGTGTCGGTGTAGAGGCCCGCGAACAACGCCCGGGCCAGTACGGGGTCCAGTGTGGTCCCCAGCTCGGCGAGGACCTCGCGTACCAGCAGCACGGTGGCCGGGGCGCCCGGGTCGACCAGGTGGTGGGTCGCGAACGGCACGAACGACGCGTGGTGGTCGAGCGCGAGCGACGACCGCGCCGTCCCGAGCCGCCCCGCCAGGTCACCGAGCCGGGCGGCCGACGAGATGTCGCAGCAGACCAGCAGGTCCGGCGCCGCGGGCGCGTCCTGGGAGGCGACGACGACGCCGCCGGGGTCGAGCGCGAGCAGCGCCTCCGGCACCGGCTCGGGCCCGCCGAACGACGCCACCGCGGGCACGCCCGAGCGGCGCAGCGCCGTGGCGAGCGCGATCGCGCTGCCCGCGGCGTCGGCGTCGGGCCGGACGTGGCCGACGACGAGGACCTCGCCACGGGCCTGCCGCAGCAGCGCCGCGGCCCCGGCCGGATCGACCGGTCCGGGGCCGGGCAGCGGCGGCGCGGACGTCGCCCTCACTCCGCCTCGGTCTCCCGCGGGGCCTTGTACGGGTCCGCGTCGCCCGCGGGCGACGCGGAGGCCGCCAGCCGTGCGACCTCGGCGTCCGAGGCGCGGGTCTGGGCCAGCAGCTCCTCCATCCGGCGCGCCTCGTCCGGGACCTGGTCGAGGACGAAGGCGAGGCTCGGGGTGTGCCGGACACCGGTCTGCTGACCGACCCGGCTGCGGAGCACACCGGCGGCGCTCTGCAGCGCGGCGGCGGCACCGGCGGTGTCGGGTGCCTCCTCCAGCGAGGCCCCCATCACCGTGTAGTAGACGGTGGCTTCCCGCAGGTCACCGGTCACCCGGGTGTCGGTGATCGTCACCATGGACAACCGCGGGTCCTTGACCTCGTGCTCCAACGCCTCCGCGACGATCTGCGAGATCCGCTTGGCGAGCTTGCGTGCGCGGGCCTGGTCGACCATGTCGTGCTCCTTCCACCGGTCGTGCGGGGCCGAGTCTAGGCAAGGCCGGCCCGGTCCCGCCGCGGGTTCTCAGTCGTCGTCCTCCGGGCCGAACAGGCGGGTCCGGGCGGACAGCAGTTCCATCTCGGGGCGGGCGGCGACCAGCCGCTCGCACCGCTCCAGCAGCGCCGTGACCTGTCCGGCGTCGGCGGCCACGCAGCTCACACCGATCAGCGCGCGCCGGTACAGGTCCTGGTGGCCGGCCTCGGCCGCCGCCACCTCGAACCGGCGCAGCTCGGCCAGCAGCGGCCGCACCGCCGACCGCTTCTGTTTCAGCGACCGGACGTCGCCGAGCAGGACGTCGCACTCCAGTGCGCCGACGAACATGCCCACCTCCGGGCGAGACGCCGACGGGGCGGCCGGTTCGCACCGGCCGCCCCGTCGGACGAGTACCTCGGTTCCGCTGCTTCGTCCCTCGATCTCCGGGACTCAGTCGCGCGGCTTCTCCCGCATCTCGAACGTCTCGATGACGTCGTCGACCTTGATGTCGGAGTAGCTGCCCAGCGTCAGACCGCACTCGAAGCCCTCGCGGACCTCGACCACGTCGTCCTTGTACCGGCGCAGCGACGACACCGGGAGGTTCTCGTGGATCACCTTCGAGTCGCGCAGCAGGCGCGCCCTGGCGTTCCGGCGGATCTCCCCACCCATCACGAGGCAACCGGCGATCGTGCCGAACTTCGAGGACTTGAAGACCTCGCGGACCTCCGCGCGGCCCAGCTCGACCTCCTCGTACTCCGGCTTGAGCATGCCCTTCAGGGCCTGCTCGATCTCCTCGATCGCCTGGTAGATCACCGAGTAGTAGCGGATCTCCACGCCCTCGCGGTTGGCCAGCTCGGTGGCCTTGCCCTCGGCACGGACGTTGAAGCCCATGACGATGACGTTGTCCGCGATGGCGAGGTTGATGTCGCCCTCGGTGATGCCACCGACGCCGCGGTGGATGACGCGCAGATCGACGTCGTCCCCCACGTCCAGCTTCATCAGGGCCTCCTCGAGCGCCTCCACGGTGCCCGAGTTGTCACCCTTGATGATCAGGTTGAGGGTGTTCGTCTCCTTGAGCGCGGCGTCCAGGTCCTCCAGGCTGACGCGCTTGCGACGGCTCGCCAGCTCGGCGTTGCGCTCGCGGGCGCGCCGCCGGTCGGCGATCTGCCGGGCCACCCGGTCCTCGTCGACGACGAGGAACGTGTCGCCGGCACCCGGGACCGAGGTCAGGCCGATGACCTGCACCGGACGCGACGGGAGCGCCTCGGTGACGTCGGCACCGTGCTCGTCGATCATCCGCCGGACGCGCCCGGAGGCGTCGCCCGCGACGACCGAGTCGCCGACCTTCAGCGTGCCGCGCTGGACCAGCACCGTGGCCACCGGGCCACGGCCGCGGTCCAGGTGCCCCTCGATGGTGACGCCCTGGGCGTCCATGTCGGGGTTGGCCCGCAGGTCGAGCGCCGCGTCCGCGGTCAGCAGGATCGCCTCGAGCAGCGACTCGATGTTGGTGCCCTGCTTGGCGGAGATGTCGACGAACATGGTGTCGCCGCCGAACTCCTCGGCCACCAGGTTGTACTCGGTGAGCTGCTGCCGGATCTTCTGCGGGTTCGCACCCTCGACGTCGATCTTGTTGACCGCGACCACGATCGGCAGGTCCGCCGCCTGGGCGTGGTTGATCGACTCGACGGTCTGCGGCATCACGCCGTCGTCCGCCGCCACCACGATCACCGCGATGTCGGTGGACTTCGCACCGCGGGCACGCATGGCGGTGAACGCCTCGTGACCCGGGGTGTCGATGAACGTGATGAGCCGCTCCTCACCCTCCAGCTCGGCCGGCACCTGGTACGCGCCGATGTGCTGGGTGATGCCGCCGGCCTCGCCCTCGCGGACGTTGGCCTTGCGGACCGTGTCCAGCAGGCGCGTCTTGCCGTGGTCGACGTGACCCATGACGGTGACGACCGGCGGCCGGGCCACCAGCGCCTCCTCGTCGCCGAGGTCGCCGAACTCGATGTCGAACGACTCGAGCAGGGCGCGGTCCTCCTCCTCGGGGGACACGACCTGGACCCGGTAGTTCATCTCCTGGCCGAGCAGCTCCAGGATCTCGTCCGAGACCGACGCGGTCGCCGTGACCATCTCGCCGAGGTGGAACAACACCTGCACCAGCGAGGCCGGGTTGGCGTTGATCTTCTCCGCGAAGTCGGTCAGCGACGCGCCACGCGGCAGCCGGATCGTCTCGCCGTTGCCCTTGGGCAGGCGGACACCGCCCACCGAGGGCGCGGCCATGGCGTCGTACTCCTGGCGCTTCTGCCGCTTCGACTTGCGGCCACGACGGGCCGGACCGCCGGGACGGCCGAACGCGCCCGCGGCACCGCCGCGGCCACGACCGCCGCCGCCACCGGGACGACCACGGAAACCGCCGGCCGGAGGCGGTCCACCGGGACCGCCGCCACCGGGACGGAAACCGCCACCGCCGCCGCCACCGGGACGACCGCCACCGGGGCCACCACGGCCACCGCCGGGGCCACCACGGCCGCCACCGGGGCCGCCACGGCCACCGGGGCCGGGGCGCCCACCGGCCGGACGCGCGGGCATCATGCCCGGGTTCGGCCGCGGCGGCATGCTGTTCGGGGTCGGGCGCGGACCACCGGCGCCACCGCCCGGACGGGGCGGACGCGGCGGGGCCTCACCGGAGCGGGCCGCCGGCTGCTGCGGGGCGGCGCCGCCGCCCTGCTGCTGGCCGCCCGGCTGCTGCGCGGGCGGGCCGGGACGCGGGGCCGGCTTGGGCGAACCCTGGCCGACGCCGAACGGGTTGTTCCCGACGCGCGGCTGGCGCGGGCCCGGCTTCGGGCCACGCTGGCCGTCGCCACCGGGGCGCGGGGCACCGCCGCCCTGGCCGCCGCCCTGACCCTGCTCACCCGGCTTCGGACCGGGCTTCGGCGCCGCCGGACCCGGCTTGGGGCCGGGCTTCGGCGCCGCGGGACCGGGCCTCGGCGCGGCCGGAGCCGAGGCGTCGGCGGCCGGGGCCTGGGGGTGCGGGGTGGGTGCCGGCGTGGCCGGACCCGGCTTCGGGGCGTCCTGACCGGCCGCCGGCTGTGCCGGGGACGGCGCACCCTGCGCGGGCGCGGGCGGCCCGGGGCGCGGACCGGGCTTCGGCGCCGGGCCCGGGCGCGACGGAGCCGCTCCCGGGGTCGGGCCGGGCTTGGGCGCGCTCGGGCGGGACGGCGACGGGGCGCCGGAACCGCCGCCACCGGCGCGCGGGCGACCGCCACCGGGGGCACCGGAACCGCGGCGCTGGCCGTTGCCACCGCCGTTGCCCCCACCGGCGGCCATCGCGTCGCGCAGCTTGCGCGCGACGGGGGCCTCCACGGTGGAGGAGGGAGACTTCACGTACTCCCCGAGGTCCTGCAGCTTGCTGAGGACCTGCTTACTGCTGAGACCGAGCTCCTTAGCGAGCTCGTGCACGCGGGCCTTGCCTGCCACTGCTCTCCTTGTCCTGACCGGAGGCCGGGCGGCAGCGACCCGCTCGACCTCGAACCTAGTGTCGAAGCACGTTCATGGTGCGATCTTCACTGCTGGCTCATGACTGGTCGACCTTGCTTTCTTCCGATGACGGGACCGGGAGGCTCCCGATCCCCAGCTGACGTCACTGCTCCTGCACCCATCGGCGGACAGCGTCCACCTCAGGTCTGCTCCGGAGCCGCAACGCCCGGACGAACGCCGAGCGTCGCTCGGCCTTGTCCAGGCATCCCGTCGCGGGGTGCAGCCAGGCACCCCTCCCGGGGAGGCGGTGACGCGGATCCGGGACGAGACGTCCGTTCTCCGCGACCACCCGCAACAGTGCGCCGGCCCGTTCCCGTTTCCGGCACCCGACGCACGTCCGGATCGGAACCGACCGGGTGCGAGCGGGCGACGGTCCGCGATCGCGGGCCGTCTGTGAGTGTAGCGCAGCGGAGTCGTCCGGCATTCCCTCGCCCGGCCCACCGCGGTGATCGTCGCCCCGGCCGCCGTCGCGCTCCCCGGTCGCCGGCGGGCCACCGGCCGGTCCGGTCGCGGCTACGACGACACCTCGACCGGATCGCCGTCCGGGCCGACCGGGTCGCGGGGGTCGGCGTCGCTCCGGATGTCGATCTTCCAGCCGGTGAGCCGGGCGGCGAGCCGGGCGTTCTGGCCCTCCTTGCCGATCGCCAGCGACAGCTGGAAGTCGGGCACGACGACGCGCGCGATCCGCGCCCGCTCGTCCAGCACCGTCACCGAGACCACCTTGGACGGCGAGAGCGCGTTGCCGACGAACTCACCGGGGTCCTCGGACCAGTCGATGATGTCGATCTTCTCGCCGGCCAGCTCGCCCATCACGCCGCGGACGCGCGCGCCCATCGGGCCGATGCAGGCGCCCTTGGCGTTGAGCCCCGGCCGGGCCGACCGCACGGCGATCTTGGACCGGAACCCGGCCTCCCGGGCGACCGAGACGATCTCGATCGAGCCGTCGACGAGCTCGGGCACCTCGAGCGCGAACAGCTTGCGCACCAGGTTCGGGTGCGTGCGGGACAGCGTGATCGTGGTCCCGCGCGGCCCGCGGGCGACCCCGATCACGTAGCAGCGGATGCGCTCGCCGTGCTGGTAGACCTCGCCCGGCACCTGCTCGGCCGCCGGGAGGACCGCCTCGGTGCCGCCGCCCAGCTCGACGATCGCCACACCGCGGGCGTTGGCGCGGGCGTCGCGCTGCACGATGCCGGCGACGACCTCGCCCTCCTTGGTGGAGAACTCCCCGTAGGTGCGCTCGTGCTCGGCGTCGCGCAGCCGCTGCACGATCACCTGGCGGGCGGTGGTCGCCGCGATCCGGCCGAAGCCCTCGGGGGTGTCGTCGAACTCGGGGCCGGGGGTGCCGTCCTCGGCCGCGTCCGAGGCGTCGCGGGCCAGCACGCGCACGACACCGGTCTTGCGGTCGATGTCGACGCGCGCGTCGGAGTGGTGGCCCTCGGTGTGCCGGTAGGCGGTGAGCAGCGCGGTCTCGATGGCCTCCAGCACCGTCTCGAACGGGATCTCCTTGTCCCGCTCGATGGCCCGCAGTGCGGGGATGTCGACGTTCACCGGTTCTCCTCGGATCCGTTCGTGCCGCTGTTGTCGCTGGTGTCGCCGCTGCCGCCGCCCGGGTCGAGCAGGGCGGTCTCGGCGGCCGGGGCCGGCTTGAACTCGACCTGCACCTGGGCGTGCGTGACGTCGTCGTAGGCGATCTCGCGCAGCTCGGGCTGCTTCCGGCCGGGCACCGCGACCTGCACCCGGTCGTCACCGGCCCGGCCGATCCTGGCCTCCAGGTCGTCGCCGCCCGCCAGCGTGATCCGGGCCATCCGCAGGAAGTTCCGCCGCCAGTGCCGGGGCGTGGTCAGCGGCCGGTCGATGCCGGGCGAGGTCACCTCGAGCGTGTAGGACCCCTCGATGAGGTGCTCGTGCGGGTCGAGCTCGGCCGCGGCGGTCCGGCTGAGCCGGGCGATGTCGTCCAGGTCGATGCCGGTGGCGGTCGAGGCCTCCGGCAGGTCGACGACGAGCTTCACCGCGTGCCGCCGGCCGGCGGTGCGGACCTCCACGGCGTCGATCTCCAGCCCGGCGTCGGTGACGACCGGCTCGAGCACGCCGCGCAGCTGGTCTGCCAGCTGTTCGGGGTCCGGACTGCGCATCGGGTGACTCTCCTCGTGGTCGCGTCGGTCGCCGGCCGTCACCGCCCGCCCACGCGCCCGCGACCGGGCGGCGCCGCGGGGCGGCACGGCTCGGGTACGGGCCCCGTCACGGACCGCGGAGCGGTGGCCGGGACGGCGGCGGGGACGACGGCAGGGGCGGCCGACGAGCCTAGCGCGTCGGCCCGGGGATGCGGCGGCCGCCGTCCACCCGGACGGGGGCGGGCGGTCGGTGTGGGGACCCCCGTGACCGGCTGGCAGCATGACCCGGCGTGAGGGACCGGAGACCAACCGTGCCGGCACCGGGGTTCAACCGGCGGCAGGTACTCGGGACGGCGGCGGCCGCCGTGGCGTCCTGGCCGGTCCTGTCCGCCTGCTCCCCCGGCGCCGCCCGGACCGACGACGCCGGCGACGCCCTGCTCGCGATGGCCGACGGCGCCCGGATGGACGCGGCGATGGTCGCCGCCGCCGTGACCGGCGATCCCGCGCTGGCCGGCCGGCTGGAGCCGCTGCGGGCGGCCCGGATGGAGCACGCGACCGCGCTCGACCAGGCCGGCGGGCGCGCGCCGGGCTCGGTGCCCGCTCCCGCGACCCCGCCGGCGGCGGACCTCGCCGCCGTGCGCGACGCCGTCGCCGCCTCCGCGCGGACCGCGGGCGAGGTCGTCCCGCGGGCGTCGGCCCAGCAGGTCGGGCTGGTCGCCGAGGTGGCCGCCTGCTGCGCGACCTACGCGGCGGTGCTGCAGTGAGCCAGGAACAAGACGACTCCGCGGTCCCGCAGGTGACCGTCGACGCGTTGCAGCGGGCGCTCGCGAGCGAGCACGCGGCGCTGTGGGCCTACAAGATGTCGACGGCGTTCGTCCCGGCCGACTGGGCCACGCGGGCCCGCGCCGACATCGAGGCCCACACCACGCTGCGCGGGCAGATCACCCAGACGCTGTCCGACGTGGGGCAGCGCCCGGTGTCGGCGCAGCCCGCGTACACACCGCCGCAGCCGGTCGTCGACGCGGTGTCGGCGGGGGCGCTGCTGGTCTCCGCCGAGACCGACACGATCGCCGCCTGGCGGTCGGTGATGGAGCGCTCGACCCAGACCGCGCTGCGCGAGGCGGGACTGCGCGCGATGATCGACTGCACGGGCCGGCTCGCCTTCTGGCGCACGGTGACCGAGCGCTCCCCCGTCGTCCCGGTGTTCCCCGGCAGGGGCTGACGCCCGGCCCACGGCCCTCAGTCGCGCAACGCGGCGGCGGCCAGGTCGACGTCCTCGGGGGTGTTGGCCAGGTGGAACGCGAGCCGTGCCGCGCCGTCCCGGACCGCGGCGGTGATCCCGGCGGCGGCCAGCCGGTCGGCGGCGCCGTCGGCCCGCACGGAGACGATCGCCGACCCGGTGGGCTCCAGACCGAGCCGCTCCCGCAGGGCGTCGGCGAGCCCGGCGCAGTGGGCGCGCAGGGCCTCCGGGTCGACCGACGCCAGCCACGGCACCGTCACCGCCGACCCCGCGTGCGCGAACCAGACCGGCGACTCCTCCCCGCCAGCCGGCCCCGGGCGCGCGGGCGGGTCCGGCGTGTAGAGGCCGCCGCCCCAACGGTCCCGGGTGCCGTACCAGCCGGCGGAGTGCCGCACGACCTCCGGCCAGCGCTCCCCGCCGGGCGGCCCCGCCACCCAGGACGGCCGCTGCGCCAGCCACGCCGTCCCGCGCGGCCCGAGCAGCCACTTGTACCCTGCCCCGACGACGGCGTCCGCTCCCGCCAGGCGGAGCGGGAGCCACCCGGCGGCCTGGGTGACGTCGAGCAGCAGCCGAACGCCGTGCCGTTCGCGGACCGCGCCCAGCGCGTCGAGATCGGCGATCCGGCCGTCGGCGGACTGCACCACCGACACCGCGACGAGATCGTGGCCGGGCGCGTTCCCGGCGAGCTCGGCGAGCGGCACCTCGGTGACCCGCACCCCGCGGTGCGCCTGCAGCGCGAACGGCCGGGTGACCGACGAGAACTCGCCCGCCGCGACCAGCACCCGGGTGCCGTCCGGCACGGCCGCCGCGAGCGGGCCGATCAGCCCGGACGTGGTGGCGCCCTGGGCGACGTCGGCGACCGGGACGCCGGTGATCGCGGCGAAACCCGCGCGGGCGGCCTCCACGTCGTCGTCGAAGTCCTTCGGTGACGCCTCCGCCACCGCCCAGCGCCGCACCGTCTCGGCGACCGCTGCGGAGGCCTCCAGTGTCGGCACCCCGATGCTCGCGGTGTTCAGGTAGCCGGGACGGCGCGGGAGCTCCCGGCCGAACACCGTGATCGTCTCTCCCACGCTGCCCGAGCCTAGCCACCGACCTAGGTTGGACGGCGTGCACAGTGAGCTGATCGAGGTCCGTACCGGCTCCGAGGAGTCCGTGGTGGACCTGACGGGCCCGATCGAGGAATTCCTGTCCGGCGCCGGGGCCGGCGACGGGCTGCTGAACGTCTTCGTCCCGCACGCCACCGCCGGGATCGCCGTGATCGAGACCGGGGCGGGCAGCGACGCCGACCTCCTGGCGCAGCTGCGTCAGGTCCTCCCCGCCGACGACCGCTGGCGGCACCGGCACGGCAGCGCCGGCCACGGGCGGGACCACGTGCTGCCGGCGTTCGTGCCGCCGTCGACCACGATCCCGGTGATCGGCGGACGCCCGGCGCTGGGCACCTGGCAGTCGGTGTGCCTGGTCGACACCAACGTGGACAACCCGACGCGGTCCGTGCGGTTCTCCCTGCTGCCGGGCTGACCGGTCCCCCCGCGTTCCCCCGGGTCCTCCGCCGGGCGCCCCGGCCCGGCCGTCCGTCGTCCGGTCGGCGGGACCGCGCGGAGGGCGCCGTAGGCTGCGCCGGTGACCTCCGGGTGGACGACCTCGACCAGCCGTCCGGGCGCGGTGTCCGGGGCCCGACCGGCCCAGTCACCGCCCGGCGGCGGCCCGGGGCGCCGGTTCCGGCCGGTGCTGGCCGCCGTCGTGGTGGTGCTGCTCGTGACCGGGACCGTCGCGGCGCTGAGCGGCCCCTCGTCCGGCCCGTCCGGGCCCTCCCCCGCGGCTGCCGCACCCGCGACGTCGGAGGCGTTCGCCGTGACCCCGCCGTCGGGCTGGACCCCCGCGCCCGCCGGGACCGCGCCGCTGGACGTCTTCGGGGTGCCCTTCGTGCGCCTCGCCGAGGTGCCGCCGTTCGCGGCCGGGGAGTGCCCACCGGGCGCCGCGCCGCGCGGGGTCGCCGCGGCGGCACTGGTCGCTGTCCCGGCCGGGACGACGGTCGAGCAGGCCGCCCAGGCGTTCGCCCGGGGCGCCGGGGAGTCCGCCTACGCGGGGTCCACGCCGCAGGTGGCGGTCGGGCCCGCCGTGCCGCGCCCGGGCGGGACCGAGCCGGGTTCGTGGGTGGAGGCGACCGTCCGGACCGACGGCCTCGCCGCCGGGGCCGCCGGATGCCGCGCGACCGACGGCGCGGTCGGGGTGCTCGCCGTGCCCCGCACCCGGGCCCAGGACGGCTCGACCGGGGTGGCGATGCTCGTCACCGCGGCGGACGCCGGTGGCGGGCCGGGCGACCCGGTCCCCGGCACCGACCTCGCCGACCTGGCGAGCTCGGCCGTCCCGCCCCCCTGACCCGCCTACGCCGGAACCCGCGCCGCACCTCGACCCGGTTCGCACGGGATCGCTCGGCTCGCACGAGGTCCGACCCCGTGCGAACGACCCGACCCCGTGCGAACCCGGTGGCTCCGGGGGGCGGCGCGGGCGGGAGTTCCCGTCAGGCGCCGCGGACGACTCCCGCGACGTGGGCGGCCGCGCCGTCGCGCGGGATCTCGGTCCGCTCGCCCGTCGCACGGTCCTTGAGCTCGATCTTCCCGTCGGCCAGCCCCCGGCCGACGACGACGATCGTCGGCACCCCGACCAGCTCGGCGTCGGCGAACTTGACCCCGGGCGAGGCCTTGCGGTCGTCGAGGATCACCGACAGGCCCTCGGCCTCCAGCTCCGCGGCGAGGACCTCGCCGCCCTCGAGCAGCTCGGCCGACTTCCCGGCGACGACGACGTGGACGTCGAACGGCGCCACCGAGCGCGGCCAGACGAGACCGGAGTCGTCGTGGCACTGCTCGGCGATCGCCGCGACCAGCCGCGAGACCCCGATGCCGTAGGACCCCATCGTGATCCGCACCGGCTTCGAGTCGGGGCCCAGCGCGTCGAGCGAGAACGCGTCGGCGTACTTGCGGCCGAGCTGGAAGATGTGCCCGATCTCGATGCCGCGCGCGGCCTCCAGGACCCCTTCCCCGTCGGGGCTGGGGTCACCGGCGCGCACCTCGGCGGCCTCGATCGTGCCGTCCGGGGTGAAGTCGCGGCCCGCCACGAGGTCGACGACGTGGTGGTCGGCCTTGTCGGCGCCGGTCACCCAGGCGGTGCCGGTGACGATCCGCGGGTCGACGAGGTACCGGACACCGTTCGCGGCCAGCGCCGCCGGGCCGATGTAGCCCTTGACCAGGAACGCGTTGCGGGCGAAGTCGGCCTCCTCCAGGAGCTCGACCTGGGCGGGTTCGAGGGCCGCCTCGAGCCGCTTCATGTCGACCTCGCGGTCGCCGGGCACGCCGACGCCGACCAGCTCCCAGCTGTCCGCGCCCGGCTGCCGGGTCTTGACCAGGACGTTCTTCAGCGTGTCCGCCGCGGTGAAGGTCCGGTCGGTGTGCTCGTTGAGGTAGGTCACGAGCGTCTCGATGGTCGGCGTGTCCGGCGTGTGGTGGACCTGGGCCGCGGGCAGCCCGTCGAGCGGGATCGCCGGGGGCGCGGGGGTGGTGACCGCCTCGACGTTCGCCGCGTACCCGCCGAGCCCGCGGACGAACGTGTCCTCCCCCGTCTCCGACTCGGCGAGGAACTCCTCGGACGCCGAGCCGCCCATCGCCCCGGACGTGGCCGCCACGATCACGTACTTCAGCGCGAGGCGGTCGAAGATCCGGATGTAGGTGCCGCGGTGCTTGCCGTAGGACTCCGAGAGCCCCTCGTCGGACAGGTCGAACGAGTACGAGTCCTTCATCAGGAACTCGCGGCCGCGCAGGATGCCGGCGCGGGGCCGCTCCTCGTCGCGGTACTTGGTCTGGATCTGGTAGAGGACGACCGGGTAGTCCTTGTACGACGAGTACTCGCCCTTCACCGCGAGCGTGAACAGCTCCTCGTGGGTGGGGCCGAGCAGGTAGTCGCCGCCCTTGCGGTCCTGGATGCGGAACAGCGCCGGGCCGTACTCGGTCCACCGGTTCGTCGCCTCGTAGGGCTCACGCGGCAGCAGCGCGGGGAACTGGATCTCCTGGCCGCCCATGGCGTCCATCTCCTCGCGCACCACGTTCTCGATGCGGCGGAGCACCTTGAGCCCGAGCGGCAGCCAGGAGTAGACCCCCGGGGCGACGCGACGGACGTAGCCGGCGCGGACCAGCAGCTTGTGGCTGGGCACCTCCGCGTCGGCCGGGTCCTCACGCAGGGTGCGTAGGAACAGCGACGACATCCGGGTCAACACCCGGAGAAGGGTAGCGACGCCCCCCGCGGCCGCTCACCCCGGTTCCGGCGGGAACAGTGACCCACGCCATCGGCGTTGGCCCGGGCATGGGAGACGAACAGCACGACCTGCTCGGGAACGCCCGTCAGGGCGTCCTCGCGACCATCAAGCGCAGCGGGATGCCGCAGCTGTCACCGGTCACCCCGTACTACGACCGCGCCGCCGGCACCATCGGCGTCTCGATGACCGAGGGCCGGGCGAAGACGGCGAACCTGCGCCGCGACCCGCGGGCCGCCCTGTCGGTGGAGAGCGCGGACGGCCGCGCCTGGGCGACCGCCGAGGGGCCGGTCGAGCTCGCCGTACCCGACGACTCCCCGGACGGCCCGGCGGTGCAGGCACTCGTCGACTGGTACCGGGCGGCCGCGGGCGAGCACCCGGACTGGGACGACTTCCGCGCGGCCATGGTGCGCGACCGCCGGGTGCTCATGACGATGCACGTCCAGCGGGTCTACGGCGAGCGGATCGGCTGACCGGCACGGGTCAGGGCGCCGGTTCGGCCAGCAGCTCCCCGAGCATCCGCGCGACCGTCGGCGTCTCGACGAGGAACCCGTCGTGCCCGTACGGCGAGTCGATCACCTTCAGCGGGTCCGCGTTCGGGATCCCGGCGGCCAGCTCCTCCTGCTCGGCGAGCGGGTAGAGCCGGTCCGACGTGACACCGGCGACGTAGGTCCGGGCCCGGACCCGGGACAGCGCCGGCCCCGTCCCACCTCGCCCGCGACCGACGTCGTGGTGGTTCATGGCCTGGGTGAGCCGGACGTAGGACGCCGCGTCGAACCGCCGCACCAGCTTGACGGCGTGGTGGTCCAGGTACGACTCGACGGCGTACCGGCCCCCGTCGAGCGGGTCCTCGCCGTCCTGCGGGTCACGGCCGAAGCGGGTCGCCAGCTCGTACCCGGAGCGGTAGCTCAGGTGCGCGATCCGGCGGGCGATGCCCAGGCCGCGCCAGGGACCCTCGGGCAGCTGGTGGTAGTCGCCGCCGTGCCAGTGCGGGTCGGCACGGATGGCCTCGATCTGCGGGGCCGCCCAGCCGATCTGGTCCGCCGACGACCCCGCGGGCCCGGCCAGCAGGAACAGCCGCCGGACCCGGTCGGGCTCGGTCGCCGCCCACTCCAGCGACCGCATCGACCCCATCGAGCCGCCGATCACGCAGGCGAACGCGTCGATGCCGAGCGCGTCGGCGAGGTGCTGCTCGGCGACCACCGAGTCCCGCACGGTGACCAGCGGGAACCGGCTCCCCCAGGTGCGTCCGTCCGGCGCGGTGGAGGCCGGCCCGGTGCTGCCCTGGCAGCCGCCGACCGCGTTCGGGGCGACGACGAACCAGTGCGCCGGGTCCAGCGGCCCGCCCGGCGTGATCAGTCCCGGCCACCAGCCCGCCGTCGGGTGTCCGGGCCCGGCGGGACCCTCGAGGTGGGTGTCCCCGGTCAGGGCGTGCAGCACCAGCACGGCGTTCGAGCCGTCCGGTGCCAGCTCGCCCCACGTCTCGTAGGAGAGCCGCACCCCCGGCAGCTCACCACCCGCCTCCAGTTTCAGCGGGGCGGGGAGGTCGAGGAACCTGCGGCGGCCGGGGTCGTCCCCCTCCCGCCAGGCGCCGCTGGCGGGAGGGAGCGGTGTGTCGTTCACGTCCGACAGGAGATCAGATCCGGGGTTCGTTCCGACAGGCTGCTCTCACGCACCCTTGGACGCGCGGAACCCGGAGTCCAGGTCGGCCTTGATGTCCTCGATCCCCTCGAGCCCCACCGACAGCCGGACCAGGCCCGGGGTGACGCCGGAGGCCAGCTGCTCCTCGGGGTTCAGCTGGCTGTGCGTCGTGGACGCCGGGTGGATCACGAGGCTGCGGACGTCACCGATGTTGGCGAGGTGGCTGTGCAGCTCGAGGGCGTTCACGAACCTCTTGCCCGCCTCGAGCCCGTCGCGCAGCTCGAACGCGACGATCGCGCCGCCACCCTTCGGCAGGTACTTCTGCTGGGCGGCGTGCCACCGCGACGACGGCAGCCCCGCGTAGTGGACCTTCTCGACCTCGTCGCGCTGCTCCAGCCACTCGGCCAGCGCCTGCGCGTTCTGGTTGTGCCGCTCCAGCCGCAGCGACAGGGTCTCGATCCCCTGCAGGATCAGGAACGCGTTCTGCGGGGAGATCGCCGGGCCGAGGTCGCGCAGCAGCTGCACGCGGGCCTTGATGATGTAGGCGATCGGGCCGACGGCGTCGGTGAACACCGCGCCGTGGTAGCTCGGGTCCGGAGTGGTCAGACCGGGGAACTTCGCGGCGTTGCCCACCCAGTCGAACGTCCCGGAGTCGACGATGATCCCGCCGACCGAGGTGCCGTGGCCGCCGAGGAACTTGGTGAGCGAGTGGACGACGATGTCGGCGCCGTGCTCGATCGGACGCACCAGGTACGGGGTCGGGACGGTGTTGTCCACGATCAGCGGCACGCCGGCGTCGTGCGCGACACCGGCCACCCCGGTGATGTCCAGGATGTTGCCCCGCGGGTTGCCCAGCGTCTCCCCGTAGAGCGCCTTGGTGTTCGGGCGGATCGCCGCGCGCCACTCGTCGAGGTCGTCGGGGTCGTCGACGAACGTGACCTCGATCCCCAGCTTCGGGAACGTGTAGTGGAACTGGTTGTACGTGCCGCCGTACAGCGACGCGCTGGAGACGATGTGGTCGCCCGCCTCGGCGATGTTCTGGATCGCGAGCGCCTGGGCGGCCTGCCCGGACGCGACGGCCAGCGCCGCGGCCCCGCCCTCCAGGGCGGCGACGCGCTGCTCCAGGACGTCCTGGGTCGGGTTCATGATCCGCGTGTAGATGTTGCCGAACTCGGCGAGTCCGAACAGGTTCGCGGCGTGGTCGGTGTCCCGGAAGACGTACGACGTCGTCTGGTAGATCGGCGTCGCGCGCGCACCGGTCGTCGGGTCCGGTGCGGCACCGGCGTGGACCTGCTTGGTCTCGAAGGACCAGCCTGCGGTCGGGTCGGGCTCGGTCATGAGGATCTCCTCGGAGAGGTTCGGCCGGGTCGACGCGGTCGAGGCGAGCGGATCGCTCGGGGACGCTGCCGGACGTCGGCGGGCTGTCGTGGGGGCGCGGGCGGCCGCGGGCGAGCGGGGGCCGGGCCCGGGCGGGGGATCAGCGCGGGATCAGCGACGAGGGCGACAGGTCGCGCTCGTGATCCGCATGAAGTCGACGTGCAGTCGCGCCACGAGGCAGGTCACCCGGCCGAACCTAGTCGCGTCGCAGGGGTCGCACAACGCCCCGTCGGGGCGTAGCCGGCGGGCGCGCCTCCCGGTCCGCCCGGGCCGCGAACTAGGCTGCTCCGCCGTGCTCGTGCTGCTGCCGCCCTCGGAGACCAAACGCGACGGCGGGGACGGCGCGCCGCTCGATCTCGCTGCGCTCTCCCACGACGCCGACCTCGGCGCCGTCCGCAAGGAACTGGTGGGTGAGCTCGTCGCGCTCACCGCCGACCGTCCGGCGGCCCTGCGAGCGCTGGGCCTGTCCGCGGGTCAGGCCGCGGAGGTCGACCGGGACGCCGCGCTGACCACGTCGCCGACGATGCCCGCGCTGGACCGCTACACCGGCGTCCTCTACGACGCCCTCGACTCCGGCTCCTTCACCCGCGCCGTCCGGGACCGGGCCCGGTCCCGGCTGGCGGTCTGCTCGGCCCTGTTCGGGCTGCTCGGGGCCGACGACCCGATCCCCGCCTACCGGCTCTCGGCCTCGGCGAAGCTGCCCGGCTCGGGCACCCTCGCGGCACGGTGGCGACCGGTGCTCGACCCGCTGCTGGCCCGGATCGCCGGCGGCGAGCTCGTCGTGGACCTGCGGTCCGGCGGCTACGCCGCGCTGGGCGCGGTCCCCGGCGCGGTGACGGTGAACGTCCTCGCCGTCCGTCCCGACGGCAGCCGCTCGGTGGTCAGCCACCACAACAAGTCGCACAAGGGCGGGCTGGCCCGGCTGCTGGCGACCTCGCGGGCCGAGCCGTCCGATGCCGGGGCGGTCGCCCGGATCGCGCGGCGCGCCGGGCACGCGGTGGAGCGGACCGGGAACCACCTCGACCTGGTGATCCCCGCCTGACGGGCGGTCCCACGATCGGAGCCCGACCGGGCATACCGGACACAGCACGCGATCCGGCAGGATCTTCCACATGGTCGAGCAGCTCAACGCCGTCGTGGACACCCTGCACCCGGTCCTGCAGGTCCTCGCCGTGGTGGTCATCGGGATCGTGCCGTTCCTGGAGTCCTACGTCGGCGCTGGCGTCGGGGCCCTCGCCGGGATGCCGGTCGTGCTCGCCGTCACCGCCGCCGTGGTCGGGAACCTGCTCGCGCTGGCCGTCGCGGTGTGGCTGGGCGACCGCGCCCGGCGCGGCCTCACCCGGGGCGGGGAGAAGCCGCAGAGCGAGCGGCGCCGGAAGCTGATCGCCCGGGTCGACCGGTACGGCGTGCCGGTCGCCTCGCTGCTCGCGCCGACCCTGATGGCGATCTCGCTGACCGCCTTCGCCATGGTCGCGGCCGGGCTGGACCGCAGGCAGGTCGTGGTGTGGCAGACCGTGACCGTCGTCGTCTGGGGCGTGCTGTTCGGCGCGCTCGGGCTCGGGGCGCTGAGCGCGCTGGGGTGAACCCGGCGGGCCCGGGGTCTCGGGGGTCTCGCCGCTGCGGAGTGCCCGACCGGTTCGGTCGGCCGGTCGGCCTGTCGTTCGCCTGGTCGGTGGCTCGGCGGACCTGTGGGCCGGCGGACCTGTGGGCCGGCGGGTCGGCGGGGTCGGCGGGTCGGCGGGTCGGCGGACCAGGCGCGATAACCGGTGGCGCCCGGGGGGCGACGCCCGGCAGTCTGCTCGTCGCCGGAGGGACCGGTGCGCGGGACGACCGCGCCGAGGGAGCGGGGAGGTGCGTACCGATGGCCGTCACGCCCGTCCGGGTGCGCGCTGCGCGCCCGTCCCGCCCGTCCCGCCCGTCCCCGCCCCGCGGCTGACCCGGCGCCTCCGAGAGGCGCGTCCGGCACCGCGTGGCGCCCTGCCGCCCTCCGGAGCCCACCGTGCACTCCTCGCACTCCTCGCACTCCTCACGACCGTCCGAACCCGTCCGCCGCCGTCGCCGCCGATTCGACGACGAGGACACCCCCGGCCGACCCGCGGCCGTCCCCTCCCACCTGTCCGATCTCGACGGTCGAGCCGGGTCCGACCCGGACGCCCCGCCCGAGGGTGACCGCTGGAGCACCTGGCCGTCGGTGCCCGCCGGATCGCGCGGGCCGCGCCCGTGGCCGTCCTGGCTGGTCACCGCGACCGGCGCCGTCGACCGCGAGCGCGGCGTGCTCAAGACCGGCAAGGAGGCCGACGTCCACCTGGTCGAGCGCGGTCTGCCCGGCCGTCCGGGAGTGCTGCTGGCCGCCAAGCGGTACCGCGACGCCGCACACCGCTGTTCCACCGCGACGAGGGCTACCTCGAGGGACGCCGCGTCCGGAGGTCCCGGGAGAACCGGGCGATGGCCCGGCGCACGTCCGTCGGCCGCGACATGATCGCGGTCCGGTGGGCGGAGGCGGAGTTCGCCGCGCTGGCCCGGCTGCACGACGCCGGCGCACCCGTCCCGTACCCGGTGTCGGTCGCGGGCACCGAGGTGCTGATGGAGTTCCTCGGCACCCCCGACGGCACCGCGGCGCCCCGGCTGGCCGCGTCCCGCCCGGGGCCCGACGAGCGGGACGCCCTCTGGTCAGGCCTGGCCCGCGCGCTCGGCATCCTGGCCGGCCTCGGGTACGCCCACGGCGACCTGTCCGCCTACAACGTCCTGGTCCACGACGGCCGGCCGGTGCTGATCGACCTGCCGCAGGTGGTGGACGTCGTCGGGAACCCGCGGGGGCCGGAGTTCCTGGAGCGCGACGTCCGGCGGATCGGAGAGTGGTTCGTCGCCCGCGGGCTCGACCCGGACGCCCCGGACTCGCTCCTGGCCGACCTGTGCAGCCGTCTGTACTGACGGCCCGGGCCCGCCACCGGGCAGGGCACCCGCGTGCCCTGCCCGGCTCGCCCCACAGGGCCCGCCCACGCCCTGCCCCGGCTCGCCCGCAGAGCTCGCCCACGCCCTACCCGGCTCGTCCCGCAGGGCCAGCTCACGCCCTGCCCGACTCGGTCCGTGGGCTCGCCCCCGCCCTGCGTCCGGCCCCGGCGCCGCAGCCGTCCAGGCCCGGGCACCACCGCACAGGCTCAGGCCCCGCCGCACAGGCACCGCCCCAGCCGCACAGCTACCGGTCCGGCCGCACAGATACCGCCTGAACCGCGCAGGCTCCGGGCCCACCGCACACGGTGCAACCCGCGCGAACGCCCGAAACCTGTGCGGTTGCGCCGAGGGGTGAGGGCGGGGTGGATGGGGGGCGGGCGTAAGATCGGTGGACGAGCGTCCGGCGTCCGAGCTGCCGGGCCGAGCCTTCCCATCACGGAGCGCGCGCCGCGACGACGCCGAGCCGCGCCCGGGCCCGTCGGCCGAGCACCCGCCATCGCAGAGGTCTCCGCAGGACGTGCCACGTCACGCGAGGAGACCTGTTGTCCAGGCCCCAGTTCCGTCCGCCGTCGCCCGACGCCCCCGAGCGGCGTCCGCGCCGCCGCGCCACCCGCCCGTCGGCGGCGCCCGGTGAGTCGGTCCCCCGCCGCGGCGACGAGCCCCGCGCGGCCCGCCGCGCGAGCGGTTCCCCCGACCGCGGCCCCCGCCACGGCACCGAGCACCGCCCCGGCGGTCCCGGGCACGACGCCGGCGACCGTCCCGGCGGCGCCTCCGGCAACCGTCGCACCGAGCGCGACGGGGGCGGTCGCGGTCGCGGCGGCCGTCGTCGCACCGGCGGTCAGCAGCAGTCCGGCCGCCCGGCCGGTCCCGCGTCCGGGGGTGGCCGCGCCGGTGGGCAGCGGCAGCGCTCCGCCGACGCCGAGGTCGTCCAGTGGACACCGCCGGCGACGGGCATGCCGTCCTTCGCCGAGCTCGGGCTGCCCGAGGCCCTGGTGAAGTCGCTCGCCGCGCAGGGATTCACCGCCCCGTTCCCGGTGCAGGCCGCCACCCTTCCCGACACCCTGGCCGGGCGTGACCTGCTCGGGCGCGGGCAGACGGGCTCCGGCAAGACCCTGGCCTTCGGGCTCGCGCTGCTCGCCCGGATCGCCGGTGACCGCGCCCGGTCGACCGCACCGCTGGGCCTGGTCCTGGTGCCGACGCGGGAGCTCGCCGGCCAGGTCGTCGACGTGCTGACCCCGCTGGCCGCAGCGGTGAACCTGCGGGTCACCGCCGTCGTCGGTGGTCTGTCGATGAACAAGCAGGTGTCCGAGCTGCGCCGCGGCATCGACCTGCTCGTCGCGACCCCCGGCCGGCTCACCGACCACCTCCAGCAGGGCACCTGCGACCTCTCCGAGGTCACGATCACCGCGCTCGACGAGGCCGACCGGATGGCGGACATGGGCTTCCTGCCGCAGGTCCGCGGGATCCTCGACCGCACCCCGTCCGACGGCCAGCGGCTGCTGTTCTCCGCCACCCTCGACGGCGAGGTCGACACCCTCGTCCGGCGCCACCTCACCGATCCGGTCACGCGCTCGGTCGCGCCGCCGACGGCGAGCGTCGACACGATGGAGCACCACGTGCTCGTCGTCGGCAAGGACGACCGCTCCCGGGTGATCGCCGAGATCGCCGCCCGCGAGGGCCGGACGATCATGTTCGTGCGCACCAAGCACGGTGCCGACCGGATGGTGCGGGTGCTGCGCCGCCAGGGCGTCGCGGCCGGTCCGCTGCACGGAGGGCGCTCGCAGAACCAGCGCAACCGAGCCCTCGACGAGTTCCGCACCGGCGAGGTGCCGGTGCTGATCGCGACCGACGTGGCCGCCCGCGGCATCCACATCGACGACGTCGGCCTGGTCGTCCACGTCGACCCGCCGGCCGACCCGAAGGCCTATCTGCACCGCGCCGGCCGGACCGCCCGGGCCGGGGAGGAGGGCGTCGTCGTCACGCTGTCCGCGCCGGAGCAGCGCGCCGAGGTGGACCTCCTCACGAAGCAGGCGGGGGTGCGTCCCGAGGTCGCGACCGTGACGCCCGGCCACCCGGACCTGGTGCGTGTCACCGGGGCGCGGGAGCCGTCCGGTGAGCCGATCGTCGTCGCCAAGCCGGCACAGCCGAAGCCGCGGGGCGGTCGCCCCGGCGCCGGGCGACGTCGCCGCTGACCCGTCGGCCGGACCGGCGACGCCCGGTCCGGCCGTACAGATCGTCTCCGCGCCGCGCGCGGTCCGTGGCTACCGCACGGACTCTGTGGTCGCTGCACAGCGTCGTGGCAGCCGCGCGGGTTCAGTCGCCACCGCGCAGGTTCCGTAGCCGCGGCGCAGGCTCCGTAGCCGCACAGGCCCGTAACCCCCGCACAGGTTCCGGCGCCGCCGCGCAGGCTCCGTCGCCGCACAGGCCCGTAACCCCGCGCAGGTTCCGGCGCCGCCGCGCGGATTCCGCCGTGGTGCTCGGTTCCTTCACCGCGGCCGGACAGGCTCCGCGGCGCCGCACAACCTCGGATCCCGCCGCACAACTTCGGATCCCCCCGCACACGTTCGGATCACGCCGCACAAGTCACAGCCTGTGCGGACGCCACAGTGCGTGTGCGAATGCACGGGACCTGCACGGATGCACCGCGACCTGCGCGGATGCGCCACGACCTGTGCGGATGCACCGCGACCTGTGCGGGTGCGCAGACGCGGAGGCTCCGGGGGTCAGGTGCGGCGGGCCTCGCGGCGCAGCTGCAGGATCCGGCCCGTCCCCGGGACGGCGACGAGCAGGACCCCGGCGATCGCGGCGAACAGCAGCGCGACGCCGGTCGGCAGCGTCCCGGTCAGCCACAGGAAGTTGATCACGACCGGCTCGGTGTTCTGCAGGATGAACACCAGCAGGAAGATCAGCACGACCGCGGACAGGATCAGCGCCGCCCACAGACCACCGGTGCGTGTGTTGGGGATCCTCCGCCGCACGGTCGGGGTGTCGTCACCGGCCGGACCGTCACCGGCGGAACCGGCGGAACCGGCCGCACCCCCGGCGCCCCCGGCACCCCCGGCACCGTCGCCCGTCGGGACGGCGACGGTCGGCTGCTCCGAGCGCTCCACCTCGCCGGACGGGACCCGCATCGCGGGATGGGTCGCGGGATCGGCCGTGGGGTCCTCCGGACCGACCCGGCCCCAGGCCGGCGCGTCCCCGCCCCGTCGATCGTCGCTCATCCGCACTCGTCCTCCTCGTCGTCCCTGCGCCCGGCGCGGCAGGAGTATCGCGCACGACGCCGTCCGGGGTGCCGCGGCGCGCTCGGTCGTGCACGATCGGTCACCGCAGCGCCGCAGCCGTCGTCAGGAGGACCCCCGTGGACCATGCCGAAGCCGTGCGGATCTTCTTCGCCGCCTCACCCGAGGGGGTGACCGTCCCCGGCGCCGTCACGGGTGGGAGCCCCGCCCGCGCGCTGCGCGACGCACTCGAACCGCTCGCGATGCACGACGTCTGGTCGTCGCGGGTCGGTGAGGCCACCGCCGCGCACGGGCACGACTTCTTCTCGGCCTACGTCACCGGCCGTGCGGCCCCGTTCGGTGCCGACGCGCCGCCGGAGCTGGTGGCCGCCGCCTTCGCCGTGTTCGAGCCGGGGTTCGTCGGGGACACCTGGGAAAGCGGGCGCGCCCTGCTCCCGATCGAGGACCTGCAGCGCCTGCGCGAGGACGCGACCGTCGAGAGCCTGCAGGAGATCCTCGGCGACGACCCCGATGTCGCCCCGGTCGCGGCGGTCCTCGAACGCGCCGTCGACGCCGTCGCCGGTGCCGGGCGGCCGCTGTTCGCCGCGCTGCGGGCACGCCCCCGCCCCGAGCATCCGGCCGGACGGCTGTGGCGGGCCGCCGACCTGGTCCGCGAGCACCGCGGCGACGGCCACGTGGCGGCGAGCGTCGCGGCCGGGCTCGACCCGGTGCGGATGGGGATCCTCGCCGAGCTGTGGGTCGGCTACCCGCTCGGCGAGTACTCCGGGACCCGGGCCTGGCCCGAGGAGTTCGCCACGGCGGGTGCACACCGCCTCGCCGACGAGGGCCTGATCACCTCCGCAAGCCCCGGCGCGGAGCTCACCGACGCGGGCCGGGCGTTCCGGGACGGCGTCGAGGCCGCGACCGACGCCTCCCAGGCCGATCTGCTCACCGCGCTCGGCCCGGACCTGGAGCACGTCACCGCGGCGCTGAACCGCTGGTCCGACGCGTGCGTGGCGGCCGGGGCGTTCCCGCCCGACGTCCGCAAGCGCGCCGCGGGCTAGCTCACGCGCGTCGCATGGGCAGGTGCGGGATGCCGTCCTCGACGAACCCCTCCCCCGCAACCACGAACCCGTGCCGCTCGTAGAAGGCGGCCTGGACCTCCTGGGCGTCCAGCACGCAGGTCCCGGACCCGACCTCGGCCAGCGCGGCGTCCATCAGCCGGTGCCCGAGGCCCTGGCCGCGGGCGTCGGCCCGGGTGCAGACCCGGCCGATCCGGTACCCACCGCCGGGCTCCTTCAGCAGCCGGAGCGTGGCGAGGATCTCGACGGTGTCCCCGGCGTCGCGGGCCAGCCAGTAGTGCCGGGTGCGGGGCTCGAGGTCGCGCCCGTCGAGCTCCTGGTACGCGCACTCCTGCTCGACCACGAAGATCTCGGTACGCAGCGCGAGCAGCGCGTACAGGGTGGCGAGATCGAGATCGGAGGCCCAGCTGCGGCGCACCGTCGCGCCCGGGGTGTGCACGGTCATCCGCTGTGGGTACCAGAGCCTCGTGAGCATCCGGAAGCGGTTAGCCTCGAGAGGTGGCCCACCATGATCTGGTCGTCATCGGCACCGGTTCCGGAAACACCTTCCTCGACGAACGCTTCGCCGGGCTCGACGTGGCACTGGTCGAGCACGGGGTGTTCGGCGGGACGTGCCTGAACGTCGGCTGCATCCCGACGAAGATGTACGTCTACGCCGCCGACGTCGCCGAGACGATCCGGCACGCGCACACCTACGGCGTCGACGGGTCGGTCGACAAGATCCGCTGGACCGACATCCGGGACCGGGTGTTCGGCCGGATCGACCCGATCTCGGAGGGCGGCCGGGAGTACCGCGTCGAGCGCAGCCCGAACGTCACCGTCTACTTCGGGCACGCCCGGTTCACCGCGGACCGCGAGCTCGCCGTCGAGCGCACCGACGGCTCGGGCACCGACACGATCACCGGCGACCGGGTCGTGATCGCGGCCGGGTCGCGCCCCGTCGCCCCGGAGGCCGTCACCGCGTCCGGCGTGCCGTTCGAGACCTCCGACACGGTCATGCGGGTGGACGACGTCCCCCGGCGGCTGGTGATCCTCGGGGGCGGGTACATCGCGGCGGAGTTCGCGCACGTGTTCTCCGCGCTCGGGGCCGAGGTCACCGTCGTCGCCCGCGGCCCGAAGCTGCTGCGCCACCTCGACGAGACCCTCGCCGACCGGTTCACCGAGATCGCCACCTCGCGCTGGGACTGCCGGCTCGGCCGCCAGGTCACCGCCCTGTCCGGCGACGGGACCGGCGGGCCCGGCGAGGTCACGCTCACCCTCGACGACGGCTCCGAGGTCGTCGCGGACACCCTGCTCGTCGCCACGGGACGGGAGCCGAACGGCGACCGGATGGATCTGGACCGGGCCGGCGTCACCGTGCACGACGACGGGCGGGTCGCGGTCGACGAGTTCCAGCGCAGCGTGTCCGCCGAGGGGGTCTGGGCGCTCGGCGACGTGTCGTCGCCGCACCAGCTCAAGCACGTCGCCAACCACGAGGCCAAGATCGTCGGCCACAACCTGGCGCACCCCGAGGACCTGCGCGCCACGAGCCACGCGTTCGTCCCGGCCGCGGTCTTCACCGAGCCGCAGATCGCCTCGGTGGGCCTGACCGAGGCGGAGGCCAGGGACCAGGGGCTGGACGTCACCGTCAAGGTGCAGAACTTCGGCGACGTCGCCTACGGCTGGGCGATGGAGGACAGGACCGGCGTCTGCAAGATCGTCGCCGAGAAGGGCACCGGGCGGCTGCTCGGGGCGCACCTGCTCGGCCCGCAGGCGTCCACCCTGATCCAGCAGCTGATCCAGGCGATGGTGTTCGGGCAGACCGCCGGCGAGCTGGCCACCGCGCAGTACTGGATCCACCCGGCGCTCCCCGAGGTCGTCGAGAACGCCCTGCTCGGCCTGGAGGTCTGACCCGGGGGTCAGCTCGCGGCGCGCCCGGGCCCCTCGACCGGCTCGCCCGGGGCCTCCGGGCGTGCCCCCAGCTCGGGGTCGTAGGGCGTCGCCGGGCGGGTCTCGTCGCGCAGCCCCTCCAGCAGCGTCGTGACCTCGTCCATGATCTTCTTCGTGGCCGCGTCCAGCGTGGTGCGGGTCAGCGGCTTCCCCGCGAACTCCGAGAGATCGACGGGCGGCCCGAGTGCGATGCCGATCCGCTTCCGCGGGAACAGCTTCGGCCTGCCCTCGGCGGGCAGGAAGTCCTGGGTGCCCCAGTTCGCCATCGGGATCACCGGGGCGCCGGAGCGCAGCGCGATCCGCGCCACGCCGTTCTTCGGCTTCATCGGCCAGCCCTCGGGATCGGCCGTGTAGGTGCCCTCCGGGTAGACGGCGACGACCTCGCCCCTGCTCAGCGCGTCGATCGCGCCGGTGAACGACTCCCCCACCCGCTTGGACGCCCGGTACACCGGGATGTGCCCGCCCTGGCCGAGCACCCACTTCACCACCGGGACGCCCCAGAGCTCACCCTTCGCCATGAACCGCGGGATCCGCCCGTGCGTCGTGCCGAACGCGATGTCGAAGATCGGGTCGGAGAACGAGACGTGGTTGCCGACGAGCAGCGCACCCCCGGTGCGGGGCAGGTGCTCGGCGCCGCGCCAGCCGAGGCGGGTGCCCCACAGCACGATCGGCCAGATCACCGCGATCGCCAGCCCGAACCAGAACCCCGACCCACGACGGCGGCGCCGCAGCGTCGCCGCGATCCGACCGCGCACCGTCAGCTCCGGTGGCATGCCCATCGTCCGTACCCCTCTCCGGCCCGCACGGGCCCGGTCCCGTCGCGCACATCCTGGCCCGCCGACCGCGGCCGGCTCGACCGGGGCGGCGGTGGCGGCGGCCGCCCCGCCCGCCGGACCACATCCTGCGCGGCGGCCCCGGCACCCGCGTCCGTGCTCCTACCGGGCGGGCGCCGCCGGCCCCACGACCTGTGACAACGCTCGCAGACCGCCGTCCCCGCCCGCTTCGCCGCGCGGGGAGCTGTTCCACCGAAATACGATCCCGGTGCGGACCGTGATCGGGCGCCGCCCGGATGTGACGTCGGTCCCACCGGATCGGCCGGTCCGGGCCCGGCGGACGAACCACACGACGCGACCGTCCCGGTGCCCCGCGCACCCCGTCCCCGTGAGGTGGCCGTGCCCGATCCGTTCCCCCGGCTGGAGACGACCGGTGCCGCGCGCACCGGACCCGCGGCCGTCGTCCTGGTCGCGCACGGCGGCAAGGCCCACTCGACGGCGCCGTCGCCGCGCCGAGGGCTCGCCCACTGGCGGATGCTGCCGTTCGCCCGCGCCGTCGAGGCGGGCGGCCGCGGCCTGCGCACCGAGCTCGGCGAGGGCGTCGCGGTCCACGTGCTGCGGTACCGGGTGAAGGGCTGGAACGGGCAGGCCATGGACGCGTTCCGCGACGTCGAGTGGGCGCTCGGCGAGCTCGGCCGCCGCTACCCGGGCCGCCCGGTCGCGCTGGTCGGGCACTCGATGGGCGGCCGCGCGGTGCTGCGCGCCGCGGGCGGGCCCGGTGTCGTCGCCGTCTGCGGGCTCGCGCCGTGGCTGGACGGCTCGGACCCGGTCACCCAGCTCGCCGGCCGTGCGGTGCTGATCGTGCACGGCGACCGCGAGCGGATGACCGACCCGGCCGCGTCGTACGCCTACGCCCTGCGCGCCCGCGAGGTCACCCCGCGGGTGGCGCGGTTCGACGTGCTCGGCGACGGCCACGCCATGCTCCGCCGGGCCGGGGACTGGACGTCGCTGGTGTCCCGGTTCGTGCTCGGCGAGCTCGGGGCCGAACCTCTCGACCCGTCGATCACGAATGCCATGGCGGAACCGGCCCCGGACGGGCTGCGGGCCGCGCTCACCCCGGCGCGCGGCTGAGCCCGGCGGTGGATCCGACGCGAGAAGGAGTGGTGAGCCGATGACCGGCCGACCGACCGTCGCGGTGGTGGGCAGCGGGGTGTCCGGCCTGACCGCCGCGTACCTGCTGTCCCGCACCCACGACGTCACCCTGTACGAGGCGGACGACCGCCCCGGCGGCCACGCGCACACCCACGAGCTGGCGACGTCGGACGGCGGGATCAGCCGCGTCGACACCGGCTTCATCGTGCACAACGACCGCACCTACCCGAACCTGCTGCGGCTGTTCGGCGAGCTGGGCGTGTCCACGCAGGACTCCGACATGTCGATGTCGGTGCGCTGCGACGGCTGCGGGCTGGAGTACGCCGGGGCGCAGCGCATCGGCGGATTGTTCCCGCGGGCGTCCAACGCGGTCCGGCCGCAGTACCTGCGGATGCTCGGCGAGGTGGTCCGGTTCCACCGGCACGCCCGCCGGGTGCTGGCCGACGAGGCGGCGGGCGACGTCACCCTCGGTGCGTTCCTCGCCATCGGCGGCTACTCCCGCTACTTCGTGCAGCACTTCATGATCCCGGTCGTGTCCTGCGTGTGGTCGGCGGGCGCGGCGCTGTCGATGAGCTACCCCGCCCGCTACCTGTTCACCTTCCTCGACCACCACGGGATGCTGGCGATCGGCGGCTCGCCGCAGTGGCGCACCGTCACCGGCGGGTCGCGGTCCTACGTGGACCGGATCGTCAAGCAGCTGCCCGCGGTGCGGACCGGCACCCCGGTGCGGTCGGTGCTGCGCACCCCGGCCGGCGTCGAGGTCCGCGACGACGGCGACGCGGTCGCCGCGTTCGACCGGATCGTCGTCGCGACCCACCCCGACCAGGCGCTGCGGCTGCTCGGCGACGACGCGACCGCCGCCGAGCGGGAGGTGCTGGGCGCGTTCGAGTACTCGCGCAACGAGACCTGGCTGCACCACGACGCCTCGCTGCTGCCGCGTGCCCGTGGCGCCCGGGCGTCGTGGAACTACCTGAAGCCGGCCTGCGCCGACTCCGCGGAGGCGCCGGTGCTGGTCAGCTACGACATGAACCGCCTGATGCGGCTCACCGACCCCGACGACTGGGTCGTCACGCTGAACGGGTCGGGCCGGGTCTCCCCGGACGCCGTCGTCGCCCGGATGCAGTACGAGCACCCGATCTACACGCCCACCTCGGTCGCCGCACAACGCCGCCTGCCGGAGCTCGACACCCCGGTGACCGCGTTCGCGGGGGCGTACCACGGCTGGGGCTTCCACGAGGACGGGTGCGCCTCCGGTGTCCGCGCGGCCCGCGCGCTGGGTGTCGCATGGTGACCCCGGCGCTGTACGACGCCGAGGTCCGGCACGCCCGCCGCCGCGACCTCGAGACCGCCTTCGCGCACCCGACCTACCTGTGGCTGGTCGATCTCGACGAGCTGCCGCGGCTGCCCCGGTGGCTGCGCCCGTTCGCCCGGTTCCGCGCCGCCGACCACCTCGGCGACCCGGACCGCACGATCCGGGCGAACGTCGACACCTTCCTCGCCGCGCACGGCATCGACCTGGCGGGCGGGCGGGTGTCGATGCTCGCGAACGCCCGGGTGCTCGGCCACGTGTTCAACCCGATCTCGGTGTTCTGGTGCCACCGCGCCGACGGCTCGCTCGCCTGCGTGATCGCGGAGGTGCACAACACCTACGGCGAGCGGCACTGCTACCTGCTGCAGCCCGGCGACGGGGACGGCGACGGGGACGGCGACGGGCGGTACCGCGCGGCCAAGGAGTTCTACGTCTCCCCGTTCCTGACCGTGGACGGCCACTACACGATGCGGCTCCCGGAGCCCGGCGAGCGGCTCGGGATCGCGGTCACCCTGCACCAGGAGGGCGCACCGGCGTTCGTCGCGACCCTGACCGGCCGCCGCCGCACGGCGACGCCGCGGGAGGTCGCGCGCACGGTGCTGCGCAGGCCACTGGTGACGCTCCGGACGTCCGCACTGATCCGGCGGCACGGCATCGCGCTGTGGCTGCGCCGACTGCCGATCGTGGCCCGGCCCACGCGGCCACCGCAGAACCAGACGAGCCAGCTGGACGAACAACAGCAGGAGTCCCGCGCAGCCGACCGTTCCGAGGAAGGGGTCACGCGATGACCATGCAGCACGACCTGTCCCGTGACGACTCCCCGCGGCCGGCCGGCCGGCCGCGCACCCGCGCCGTCCCCCGCCCGAACGAGGGGATCTGGCCGGGACTGGCCACCCCGCCGTCGGCGCCGGTGAAGGCCCGGATCGCGGAGTCGTTGTTCCGCAACGCCGTCCGCAGGCTGCCGGTACGGGTGGTGTTCCCCGGGGGCGAGCGGATCGGCTCCGGCGGGACCGACTCGCCGGTGATGCGGATCGAGCGCCCGGCCGCGTTCTTCGCCCGGCTCGGCGCCGACTCCAAGATCGGTTTCGGCGAGTCCTACATGGCGGGCGACTGGACGACGACCGACCTGCCCGGCCTGCTCACCCCGTTCGCCGCCAGGCTGTCGACGCTGATCCCGCCGGTGCTGCAGCGCCTGGCCCGCCGGTACGTGGAGGCCCGCCAGCCCCGCGAGGAGGTCAACTCGCTGGAGGGGTCGCGGGAGAACATCCACCGCCACTACGACCTCTCCAACGACCTGTTCGCGCTGTTCCTGGACGAGACCATGTCCTACTCCGCGGGCTGGTTCGCCGATGGTTCCGACGACCTGGTGCTCGCCCAGGAGCGCAAGATCGACGGCATCCTCGACATGGCGGGCGTCCGCGACGGGATGCACGTGCTGGAGATCGGCACCGGCTGGGGCGGTCTCGCGACCCGCGCCGCGCAGCGCGGGGCCCGCGTCACCACGCTCACCATCTCGGAGGAGCAGAAGACCCTCGCCGAGCAGCGGATCGCCGAGGACGGCGTCGCCGACCGGGTGCAGGTGCTGCTGCGCGACTACCGCGAGGCCCGGGGCAGCTACGACGCCGTCGTCTCGGTGGAGATGGTCGAGGCGGTCGGCGAGGCGTACTGGACGACCTACTTCGCCGCGCTGGACCGGCTGCTCGCACCGGGCGGGCGGGTCGGTCTGCAGTCGATCACGATGCCGCACGACCGGATGGTCGTCGCCAAGGACGACTACACCTGGATCCACAAGTACGTCTTCCCCGGTGGCCTCATCCCGTCGGTCACCTCGATCGAGCGCAACCTGGCGGCCGACACCACGCTGCACGTCGCCGAGCGCCGCAGCCTGGGCTTCGACTACGCCCGCACCCTCGGCCACTGGCGCGAGCGCTTCCTGGACCGCTGGGACGACGTCGAGGAGCTCGGGTTCGACGAGACCTTCCGCCGGATGTGGGAGTTCTACCTGGGCTACTGCGAGGCCGGGTTCCGGGTCGGCTACCTCGACGTCTTCCAGTTCTCGCTGCAGCGCAAGCCGTCCTTCTAGAGGAGAAGCATGTCCCCCACCCCCGCCCAGCGGCTCGCGTCCCTGCTGGAGGACGTCCTCGGCGCCCCGCTCCCGGTGCGGCTGCGCGCCTGGGACGGCAGCGAGGCCGGTCACCCGGGTTCCCCGGACGACCCGCACCCGCCGACGGTGATCGTCCGGCGCCGGCGCGCGCTGCGACGCCTGCTCTGGTCCCCGGGCGAGCTGGGGCTGGCCCGCGCGTTCGTCTCCGGTGACCTGGACGTCGACGGCGACGTCGCCGACGGGCTGTCCCGGTTCTGGCAGCTGGCCCGCCCCGGTTCCGGGGCGGTGCGGCCGGACCTGCGGCAGAAGGTGTCGGCGCTGCGCACCGCGGCCCGGCTGCGCGCCGTGGGCCCGCCGCCGAAGCCGCCCGCCTCGGAGGCCCGGCTCGGCGGCCGGCTGCACACGCGACGGCGCGACTCCGACGCGATCAGCCACCACTACGACCTCTCCAACGAGTTCTACGCGTTCCTGCTGGACCCGCAGATGGCGTACTCGTGCGGCTACTGGACCCGTGACGAGGGCCCCGACTACACCCTGGTCGACGCGCAGCGCGACAAGCTGGACCTGATCTGCCGCAAGCTCGGGCTCGGGCCCGGGATGCGGCTGCTCGACGTCGGCTGCGGCTGGGCGTCGCTGCTGGTGCACGCCGCCGAGCACTACGGCGTGCACGCCACCGGGGTGACGCTGTCGGCGCAGCAGCGCGACTACGGCGTCGAGCGGGTCCGGCGCGCGGGCCTGTCCGACCGGGTCGAGATCCGCCTGCAGGACTACCGCGAGATCGACGACCAGCCGTTCGACGCGGTGGCCTCGATCGAGATGGGCGAGCACGTCGGCCAGGACAACTACCCCGTGTACGCGGAGCGGCTGCACCGGCTGCTGCGCCCGCACGGCCGGCTGCTGCTGCAGCAGATGTCGCGCGGATCGGCCGGCGCCAACACCGCCCCGGGCGGCGGGGCGTTCATGGAGTCCTACGTCGCCCCGGACATGTACATGCGCCCGCTCGGCGAGACCCTCGGCTTCCTGGAGCGTGCCGGGCACGAGATCGTCGACGTGCACTCGCTGCGGGAGCACTACGTGTGGACGGTCCGGCCCTGGTTGGAGACCCTGCAGCGGCACCGCGAGACCGCCGTCCGGATGATCGGTGAGGAGCAGTGGCGGATCTGGCTGCTGTACCTGGCCGGGGCCGCGCTGGCCTTCGAGGAGAACCGGATGGGCGTGCACCAGGTCCTCACCGTGCGCCCCGGGACCGACGGCACCTCCGGGCTGCCGCGCAGCCGCTCCGGGATCCTGGGCCGCGACCCCGCCCTGGACCCGGCCCCGGCGGCTCCGGCGCGCGAGCAGGACCCCGCCACCGCAGGATGATCACGTGAACCCGTACCCCTGGACCGCCCTGGCCGCGAACCTCGGCGTCACCCTGGCCGCCGTCCTCGTGCTGATGGTCGTGGCGCTCGCGGTCGGCGTGCGGCGCGGCCGGCACGACGGCGTCGACGTCGTCTGGGGGCTCGGGTTCGTCCTGGTCGCGCTGGTCAGCGCGGTGACGGCGACGCTGCTCGATCCCTCCGGGGACGCCTGGCGACGGGTGCTGGTGGTCGTTCTCGTCACCGTCTGGGGTGGCCGGCTGGCCCGGCACATCGCCCGGCGCAACCACGGGAAGCCGGAGGACCGGCGCTACGTCGATCTCCTCGCCCGCGCGCCCGGGAACCCGGCGGCGTACGCGTTCCGGAAGGTCTACCTGACCCAGGGCGCGGTCATGTGGGTCGTGTCGCTGCCGGTGCAGATCGCGCCGTACGGGGCGGTGGGGACCTGGGGCGTGGTCGTCACCGTGCTCGGGATGCTGGTCTGGGCGGTCGGGTTCGGCTTCGAGGTCGTCGGCGACGCCCAGCTGGCCCGGTTCACCGCCGATCCCGCGCACCGCGGCGAGGTCCTCGACTCCGGGCTGTGGCGCTACACGCGGCACCCCAACTACTTCGGCGACGCGTGTGTCTGGTGGGGGCTGGGGCTCCTGGCCCTGGCACATCCGGCCGGGCTGATCGGTCTGGTCGGCGTCGCCGTCATCACGGCCAACCTGGTCAAGGGCACGGGCGCCGCACTGCTGGAGCGCGACATCGCCGACCGGCGCCCCGGCTACGCCGACTACGTCCGCCGCACCAGCGGGTTCCTCCCGCTCCCGCCGCGCGCGCCCCGCCCGCAGCCGTGACCCGCCTGCGGGATCATCGGACGCACCCGGACGCCGAACCGGCACGGTCCGCGGACCGAACGTCACGGCGAGACCGTTCCCCTTCCAGCCCTTCCCAGCCCGAGGAGACACCATGGCCGTCGGCGACCTCGCCACCGACTTCGAACTGGCCGACGAGACGGGCGCCCCGCGCCGGCTCACCGACCTGCTGGCCGCCGGCCCGGTCGTCCTGTTCTTCTACCGCGCCGCGATGACGGGCGGCTGCACCCAGGAGGCCTGCCACTTCCGCGACCTCTCGGCGGAGTTCGCCGAGCTGGGCGCGCAGCCCGTCGGGATCTCCAGCGACCGGCCGGACAAGCAGAACATGTTCGCCGCCGCGAACGGCTTCGGCTTCCCGCTGCTGTCCGACGCCGACCACACCGTCGCGAAGTCGTTCGGCGCGTGGCGGGCGTGGCTGCCGGGCAACTTCCACACCCGGCGCCGCACCTTCGTCATCGGCACCGACCGCCGGATCCTCGCCGAGATCGGCTCCGAGACGGCGATGACCAAGCACGCCGACGACGCGCTGGCCACGCTGCGCGAGCAGCGAGCCGCGTAGGTCAGGGCAGCGTCAGGATCTCCGCGCCGTCGTCGGTGACGACGATGGTGTGCTCGAACTGGGCGACCCAGGACTTGTCCTTGGTGACGACGGTCCAGTCGTCGTCCCAGGTGTCGTGGTCGATGCCGCCGAGGGTGATCATCGGCTCGATCGTGAAGGTCATCCCCGGGACGAGCTCGGTGTGCACGTCGGGCTGGTCGTAGTGCAGCACGACCAGGCCCGAGTGGAACTCGTGGGCGATGCCGTGGCCGGTGAAGTCACGGACGACGCCGTAGCCGAAGCGCTTCGCGTAGGACTCGATCACCCGTCCGACGACGTTGAGCTCACGGCCCGGGCGGACGGCCTTGATCGACCGCATCGTCGCCTCGCGGGTGCGCTCGACGAGCAGCCGCGGCTCCTCGGCGACGTCACCGGCGAGGAACGTGGCGTTGGTGTCGCCGTGCACACCGTTCACGAAGGCGGTGACGTCGACGTTGAGGATGTCGCCGTCGTCGATCACCGTGCTGTCCGGGATCCCGTGGCAGATGACCTCGTTGAGGCTGGTGCAGCAGGACTTCGGGAAACCGCGGTAGCCCAGCGTCGACGGGTAGGCGTCGTGGTCGAGCAGGAACTCGTGGACCACGCGGTCGATCTCGTCGGTGGTGATCCCGGGCCGGACCGTCTCGCCGGCCAGCGCGAGCGCCTGCGCGGCGACCTTCCCGGCGTGCCGCATGAGCTCGATCGTCTCGGGCGTCTGGACGTCACCGTTGCGGCTGCGCGCCGGGGCCGGCTTGCCGACGTACTCGGGCCGCGGGATGTGCTTCGGCACCTCGCGGATCGGGGTCTGCGTGCCGGGGACGAGCAACGTGCGGGTGGCCATGTCCTCCATGGTAGGCCTCGGAGCGCGTCCTCAGCCGCGTGACGTCTCCCGCGCCGCCCGCACCCGTACGACGGCCGCCGAGACCCCGCGCCAGCCCAGCAGCAGCACGGCGAGCGCGACCACCGTCACGATCGCGAAGGACAGCGGGAGCCGGCCCAGGAACGCCCAGCGCAGCAGGCACCCCACGCCCGCGGTGAGCGCCACCACCACCAGTCCCGCACGGAACGAGACCGGCTCGGCCCGCACCCACGGCGTCGCCCACGCCACCGCCGCCCCGGCCAGGAACGGCAGCGCGGTCCCGGCGAGCCCGACGACGCTGCCCGCCTCGGCATGGCTCATCCGCCCGATCGCGGCGAACACCACGACCGCAACGACATCGGCGACCACAGCACCCCGACGGGAGAACACGAACCAAGGATAGGCCGTGATCACGGATCGGGAAGCGGGGCGGCCACCTGTGACCGCCGGGCTTCCCGATCCGTGATCACCGCGGGACGTTCTGCAGGAACTGGGAGGAGAGCTGGACCGCTGGGCCGGACGAGCCGCCGTCGACGATGAGGGTGGCGAAGGCCAGGTCGCCGCGGTAACCGGTGAACCAGCCGTGCGCGCGGTTGCTGCCGTCGGGCCCGGCGTACTCGGCGGTGCCGGTCTTGCCGAACACCTCGCCCTGCCCGTTCACCGCCGTCGCCGTGCCGGAGGTGACGACCGCCCGCATCATCGGCCGCAGCTGGTCGAGCACCGCACGGTCGGGGGTGCCCGGCGCGACCGTCGCCTCGGAGGGCAGGCCACGGATCAGGCTCGGTGTCACCGGGGCGCCGTGCGCGATCGTCGCCGACACCATCGCCATCCCGAACGGCGACGCCAGCACGTCGCCCTGGCCCATCCCGTCGGACGCCCGCTGCAGGTCGTCGGTCGCCGCGTCGACGCTGCCGGTGATCGTCGTCATGCCGGGGATGTTCCAGTCCGCGCCGAAGCCGAGCGCCTTGCCCGCGTTCGGCAGCCCCTCCGCCGGGAGGCCGAGGGCGAGCCGGGTGAAGGTGGTGTTGCACGAGCGGGCGAACGCCTGCTGCAGCGGGACGGTGCCGAGCGCGAACGTGTCCTCGTTCGGGATGGTCCGGCCGTCGATCACGGTGGTGCCGGGGCAGTCGACCGGCGACTGCGGGGTGAGGTTCTCCGCGGGCATCGCCCCGTACGCGGTGATCATCTTGAAGGTGGAGCCCGGGGGGTAGCGGCCGGTCAGGGCGACGGCGCCGTCCCGGTCGGCGGCCGGGTTCTGCGCGACGGCCAGGACCGCGCCGGTCGACGGCCGCACCGCGACGATCATCGCCTGCCGGGACTGCCCGTCGACGGCGGCCTGCGCGGCGTCCTGCACGGTGCGGTCCAGCTCCAGGGTCACCGGCTGCCCGGGCCCCGGCGGGGTGCCGGTCAGCGAACGGGCCGTGGACCCGTCCGCACCGACGGCGTCGACCGACCAGCCGGGCGTCCCGCCCGCGGCCTTGTCGATCTCGGCGCGGGCGCCCTGGATCACCTGGCCCGCGAACCCGGAGTCCGGGGGCAGCAGCCGGGTCGACGGCGCGAACCGCACCCCGGGGAGCTCGTAGATCCGGTCACGGACGCGCTGGTAGTCCGGCTGGCGCAGGACGGCGACCGTGTACGCCTGCCCCTCCGGGGTCCCGTTCGCGCCGGCGGTGATGCTCTGCCGGGTGATCGCGGGGTCGACCCCGCCGAGCGCGGAGCCGAGCGGCCCCGCGGCCTGGGCGACGTTGCGCTTGTCCAGGGTGATCGTGACGACCGGGGTGGGCGCGAGCAGCGTCGCGCCGCTCGCGTCGAGCACCGGAGCCGGATCGGCCGTGACGGTGCGGGCGACCGGGCGCTGCCCGTCGGCCAGGTCCGGCGCGAACGCCGCCGGGGACCAGTCGACCGCCCAGCCGGTGTCGTTCGCGTCCGTCTCCGGGGCGGCGACGAGGGGCAGGTCCAGGGTGTAGTTCCAGGCCCGGCCCTGCCCGAGGTCCCAGTTCACCTCGATCGTCGAGGTGGCCCGCTCCCCCTCGGTGCGGGTGCCGGTGACCCGCGCGGTCATCGCGGTCGCGGACAGGTCGGTGCGGGCGCGCTCGAGGTACGGTCCGGCCGCTGCCGGGTCGGTCGTGTACCCGCCCGCGACGGGCGCGTTGCCGGCCGCCCACGCCTCGGCGTACCGCTCGGCCGTCGTGCCTGCCCCCTCCCAGGGACGCAGCAGCGCCACGACGACGCCGGCCGCCGCCAGGACGGCGATCACGGCAGCGAGGACGACGGGGCGGTTCCGCAGGGAGCGCACGGTCGGTCAGTATGCCCACCCGGAGATCACGTGGAGATGAAGCCCCGGGGCAGCCGGCTCAGAACAGGACCGTCGCGAACCGGGCGACCTGGGTGAACCCCACCCGCCGGTACGCGGCGCGGGCCGGGGTGTTGAAGGCGTTGACGTACAGGCTGGCGCACCGGCCCATCGCGGACAGCGCCATCGCGACCGAGGCGGTGCCGGACGTCCCGAGGCCGTGCCCGCGCCAGGCCGGGTGCACCCAGACGCCCTGGATCTGCCCGACCGTCCGGGACAACGCACCGACCTCGGCCTTGAACACGACCTCGCCCTCGTGGAACCGGGCGAACGCCCGCCCCGAGGTGATCAGCTCGGCGACCCGGGCGCGGTACCCCGCGCCGCCGTCGCCGTCACGGGGGTCGACGCCGACCTCCTCGGTGAACATCGCGACGGCCGCCGGCAGGTAGCGGTCCAGCTCGGCGATCCGCACCGGGCGCACGTGCGGGTCGGGCGCCACCGCGGGCGGCCCCTGCAGCGCCATCAGTGGCTGGTCGGCGCGGATCTCGCGGGCCGGGCCCCAGCCGGGGGCGAGCTCGTCCCACAGCGGCATGACCAGCTCGGCACGGCCGACCAGCGACGAGCAGACCCGCCCACCACGCCGCGCGCGGTCGGCGAAGGCGCGGATCGCGGCACGCTCGCCCCGCAGCGGGACCAGGTTGGCCCCGGAGAAGCAGAGCCCGTCGGCCGGCCCGCCGTACGACCACAGCTCACCGCCGAGCCGCCACGGATCCAGGCCCACGGCCTCGACGCGGGCGGCGACCATGCACGAGGCGACCGGATCGGCGTCGAGGGCGTCGTGCACCCCGGAGCGGTGACGATCGTCGAGAAGCCGTGCACCGGCCACCCTCAGCACGTCGGTCATCATGCCACGCGGACGGGACGCCAGCGCAGAGCCTTGTTCAGCCGACCGTCACCTGTGGCTCGCCCGTGGCGCCGTCGACCGGCTCGCCCATCTCCTCGGCGATCCGCATGGCCTCCTCGATGAGGGTCTCCACGATCTTGTGCTCCGGCACGGTCTTGATGACCTCGCCCTTCACGAAGATCTGGCCCTTGCCGTTGCCGGAGGCGACGCCGAGGTCGGCCTCGCGGGCCTCGCCCGGACCGTTCACGACGCAGCCCATGACGGCCACCCGCAGCGGGACCTCCATGCCGGTCAGGCCGGCGGTGACCTCGTCGGCGAGGGTGTAGACGTCGACCTGGGCCCGCCCGCAGGACGGGCAGGACACGATCTCCAGCTTGCGCGGGCGCAGGTTCAGCGACTCGAGGATCTGCTGGCCGACCTTGATCTCCTCGACCGGCGGCGCGGACAGGGACACCCGGATCGTGTCGCCGATCCCCTGGCGCAGCAGCGCGCCGAACGCGACCGCGGACTTGATGGTGCCCTGGAACGCCGGGCCGGCCTCGGTGACGCCGAGGTGCAGCGGGTAGTCGCACTGCTCGGCCAGCAGCTCGTAGGCACGGACCATGACGACCGGGTCGTTGTGCTTCACCGAGATCTTGATGTCGTGGAAGTCGTGCTCGGCGAACAGGCTCGCCTCCCACAGCGCGGACTCGGCGAGGGCCTCCGGCGTGGCCTTGCCGTGCTTCTCCATCAGCCGCTTGTCCAGCGAGCCGGCGTTGACGCCGATCCGGATCGGCGTGCCGTGGTCGCGCGCGGCGTGCGCGATCTCCTTGACCTGGTCGTCGAACTTGCGGATGTTGCCGGGGTTCACCCGGACCGCGGCGCAGCCCGCCTCGATCGCGGCGAACACGTACTTCGGCTGGAAGTGGATGTCGGCGATCACCGGGATCTGCGACTTCTGCGCGATGGCCGGGAGGGCCTCGGCGTCGTCGGCGGACGGGCACGCGACACGGACGATGTCGCAGCCGGACGCGGTCAGCTCCGCGATCTGCTGCAACGTCGCGTTGACGTCCGAGGTCAGGGTGGTCGTCATCGACTGGACGGAGATCGGGTGGTCGGAGCCGACGCCGACCGGCCCGACCTGCAGCTGCCGGGTCTTCCGGCGCGGGGCCAGGGTCGGCGCGGGCGCGGAGGGCATACCCAGGGAGACGCTCACGACCCCCACTATCCCATCGCTGCGCGCAGCGTGCCGTCTCCGGTGAGGAGGGGCACTGCGCTCCCCCCGCTCGACGGAGAGCGGTGGTGGCCGTAACCGCGGCCTGACCAGTGCAGGGGTACAGCCCCAGCAGCTCGCACACCGCTCGACTCATGGCCCGGAAGGCCCTCGACCAATCGCCGCACGATCGCTCAGTCCACGGCTGATAACGAGTAGATCACCACGAGCACGGACCGGCACCGCTGCAAGCGTGATTACTCACCAGTTCCCACACTCCAAGATTTGACGCCGCGTAACCGGCCAGCCTCGCGAGCGGCAAATGGCCGCACTTTTGGGCGAGACAGCCAATCAAGAGTTGCACTTGGAGAGACAACACCCAACCATTAGGCGAGCAGAAGGGAGTCGGCAACCGTGAAACACAGACTGATCATCTTTCTCGTCGCGCTAGCCACAATGAGCCTACTTGGGGTCAGCCCGGCGTCAGCAAGCCCTCAAATTCCGTCGCGCGCTTATACGACGGCCTCTATCCATTCTCAGTCGGATGTAAGTCAAGGTGTTGAGATGTGCAACGGCCTGATTTCTAACACCTTCACAATGTCCAAGGTGATAAATGTCAAGACGGAGCCCGCAACTGGCAAGAAGTATAAGAATCCGCCGTCTACGAGTATCAATGTATACTACGACAACGGCCTACAGTGTCACGTCATCGTTCGAAACGGGAAGGCCTTGCACGGGCCCCATGCCAGAACTCCCGACGAGAAACCTGCAGTGTCGGTATGACACAACATGCAGACGAGGCGATCCAGGCAGAAGTGCTGGACCTGCTTCTAATGGGTCCGGAAACGACGGCAGCCCTTGCCGCAATGCTTGACGAGACGACTGAGAGTCAGGTTCTCAAATCACACCCGTCGGTCTACTCAGGGGTTAGCAAAGCAACTAGTCAACTCGAACGGGAAAATCTCATTCGTAAATCGGCGCACTTCCGCGATAATTGGGAGTTGACAGATCATGGCACCGCGCGTGCTCGCCTGAGCGATCTCACCAAGGACGAATCCCTGGACAACGATTAAGCGGAAATATCATGTTCTGCCCTGGTTCTCCTGTGCGTCCTGCAGCGTCGACGAGTGCGGCAGCCAGGTGGCCAACTCGATCGGCCAGCCGTCGTCGGCCAGCAGGCGCACCACCGCCGGGTCGTCGTCGAGCATCATCGCGACCTCCCGCTCCTCGGCGAGCAGGCGCAGCACCTCGCGCTTGACGTAGCGGGCGGGCCGCAGGTCGTCGTCGGCGCGCATGAACAGCGGTCCCGTCGGCAGGCCGCACCCAGCGAGCCAGCGCTCGGTGAGCCGCCGGTTCCGCTCCGGGCGCCCGGTCAGGTAGACGACGTCGAACTCCTTCTGTGCCTCCCGCAGCCGCTCCGCGCCCTCGTCGAGCAGCGGGTCGGCGTGCGCGGCGGCGAAGAACTTCTCCCAGCGGTGCACGTCGAGGAAGTGCAGCCGGTGCGAGACGTCGGCGAGGACACCGTCGATGTCGAAGACCGCGAGCGGCCTGTCGCCACACTGCGCGGTCACCCGAAGAACCGGACCGGGTTGACGATGTCGGCGATCGCGAGAAGGAGCGAGAAACCGATGAAGACGAGCACGAAGACGTAGGCGAACGGCAGGAGCTTAGCCGCATCGACCGGCCCCGGATCGGGTCTACCGAGGAGCCGCGCGGTGTTCCTCTTGATCGCCTCCCAGATGGCCGGAACGATCTGGCCCCCGTCCAGTGGCGGGATCGGGAGCAGGTTGAGCAGGAACAACGAGATGTTCACCGCCGCGAGGAGCCCGAGAAATAGGGACACGTCCTGCTGCCAGGGGACGTCGTCCTGAGCGAGGATCTCGCCTCCGATACGAGAGACTCCGACGACGCCGACGGGGCTGTCCGGCGCACGCTCCTCACCGAGGAACGCAGCGCCGAAAAGTGCGGGGACACGCTCCGGGATCTGCGTGATCGCCTCGCCGCTGCGGACGATCATGGCGCCCATCTCCGTCGCCACCGTGCCGGGACCCTGCCGCACGTAGTCGGGGAGCAGGGACACCCCGATGAAGCCGGCCGTGACCGTGCGCGCCGGGTCCCGGAGATCCTGGACCTCGTTGTCGATGATGGTCACCGACGTCGCGATCCGCTCGCCATCTCGGTCGATGACGATCGGGGTCGGTCCCGACGCGACCCGGATGGCCTCGCGCAACTGCTGCCCCTGGGCCTCGGCGATGTCCTGGCCGGCGATGCTCACGATCCGATCACCGGGGAGCAGGCCCGCGGCCGCCGCGGGCGTCAGCGGCGCATCCACCGGGCACTGCTCGACCTGCTGGGTCACCGCGACGCTCGCCGGGACAACACACTCACTGACGTCGGAGATGCGGGTGCCGTCGGTCGCCTGTCCCACGCCCATCAGCAGGATCGCGAACACCACGACCGCCAGGATCAGGTTCATGAACGGCCCGGCGAACATGACGACGATCCGCTTCCACGGCGCGCGGGTCCAGAACTGCCGGTCCTCGTCCTGCGGCAGCACGTCCATCTGCGACTGCCGCCGGGCGTCGTCCATCAGGCCCTGGAACGGGCCGGTGCGCCGGCTGCGGCCGAGCCGCCCGGACCCGGGGGCCGGCGGCAGCATCCCGATCATGCGGACGTAGCCGCCGAGCGGGATCGCCTTGATCCCGTACTCGGTCTCGCCCCTCTTCACCGACCAGATCGTCCGGCCGAACCCGACCATGAACTCGGGGACCTTGATCCCGAACCAGCGGGCCGTCGTGAAGTGGCCCAGCTCGTGCCAGGCGATCGACAGGAGCAGCCCGAAGAAGAAGATCGCGATACCGACGATCGTCCAGAGCACGGTCACGACGCCGCCTTCTCCCGCGCGTGGGCGCGGGCCCACTCCTCGGCCGCCAGCACGTCCGCCACGGTAGCGGGGTCACCCGTCCAGGCGTCGGCCGCCTCCAGCACCTCACCGAGCAGGTCGGTCACGCCCAGGTAGCCGATCCTGCCCTGCACGAACGCCGCCACGAGCTCCTCGTTGGCCGCGTTGAGCACGGCGGGCACGCAGCCGCCGGCGAGACCGGCGGCGCGGGCGAGCCGGACGCCGGGGAACGCGTCGTCGTCGAGGGGCTCGAAGGTCCAGGTCTGCGCCTCGGCGAAGTCGCAGGCGGCGGACGCTCCGGGGAGCCGGTCCGGCCATCCCAGCGCGAGCGCGATCGGCAGCCGCATGTCCGGCGGCGACGCCTGGGCGATCGTGGAGCCGTCGGCGAAGGTGACCATCGAGTGCACGATCGACTGCGGGTGCACGGTGACGTCGATCCGGTCGTACGGGGTACCGAACAGCAGGTGCGCCTCGATCACCTCGAGTCCCTTGTTCACCAGGGTCGCCGAGTTGATCGTGATGACCGGGCCCATGTCCCAGGTGGGGTGCTTGAGCGCCTGGTCGAGGGTCACGTCGGCCAGCGAGGCCCGGTCCCGGCCGCGGAACGGCCCGCCGGACGCGGTCAGGACGAGCCGGTCGACCTCCGACGCCCGGCCGCCGCGCAGGCACTGGGCCAGCGCGGAGTGCTCGGAGTCGACCGGCACGATCTGCCCGGGCCCGGCGGCGGCGAGCACCAGCGGCCCGCCCGCGACCAGCGACTCCTTGTTCGCCAGCGCCAGCCGGGCCCCCGACTCCAGCGCGGCCAGCGTCGGCCGGAGCCCGCGGGACCCGGTGATGCCGTTGAGCACGATGTCGGCGCCCGCGGCGGCGACGAGCTCGGTCGCGGCGTCCGGCCCGTCGAGCACCTCGACGCCCGGGAGCTGCTCCCGCAGTGCCTCCGCCGCGGCCGGGGACGACACGGCGACCCGCGGCACCCGGTGCTCCCGCGCCTGGGCGGCCAGCGCGGGCACGTCCGACCCGCCGGCGGCCAGCCCGGTGACGGCGAACCCGCCGGCCTTCGCGATCACATCGAGGGCCTGGGCGCCGATCGACCCGGTACTGCCCAACACGACGAGTGACTTCATCACCGTCCATCATCCTCGCCCCGCGTGCTGTGCGACGATGGCCCCGCAGTGAGCGGAGCGGGAGGAACCACCGTGGCGAGCAACACACGCGAGGTCGCGATCAGGTCGGGCGTCGACCCCGAGGCGGAGCCGTCGGTCGACTGGGGATGGCACCAGAACTTCACGAAGGGCCTCCCGATCGCCGCGGGCCTCACGGGCGTCGTCCTGCTGCTGTTCCTGATCGGCCACCCGGCCAGCTGGACCGAGATCCTCTACATGGCGATCCCGGCCGTGTTCTGCCTGGTCGGCGCCGTCGTGTACCCGATCTACAAGCGGCGCAGCTGGCGGCACTGAGCAGGACGTGGCCGCCAGCGCGGGTGAGCCGGTCGAGCTGACGATCGGCGACCGCGTCGTGCGGCTGTCCAGCCCGGACCGCGTCTACTTCCCGGCCCGGGGCGAGACCAAGCGGGACCTGGCCGCGTACTACGAGTCCGTGGGCGACGGCATCGTCCGCGCGCTCCGCGACCGGCCCTGCATGCTGCACCGGTTCCCCACCGGCGTCACCGGGGAGAAGGTGCACCAGAAGCGGCTGCCGCGCGGTGCCCCGGACTGGGTCCGCACGGTGCGCGTGCACTTCCCGCGCTTCAACCGCACCGCAGACGAGTTGTGCGTGGGCCACCTCGCCGACGTCGTGTGGGCGGTGCAGATGTCCACCGTCGAGTTCCACCCGTGGAACTCCCGCGCGGCCGACGTCGAGTCCCCCGACGAGTGGCGGATCGACCTCGACCCGATGCCCTCGGCCGGCTGGGGCGACGTGCGGCGGGTCGCCGGGGTCGTGCACGAGGTGCTCGACGAGCTCGGCGCCACCGGCTTCCCGAAGACGTCCGGCGGGTCCGGGCTGCACGTCTACGTCCGGATCCCGCCGGACCACGGGTTCGCCGACGTCCGCCGGGCGGCGCACGCGTTCGCCCGCGAGGTCGGCCGGCGCTGCGACCGGGTCGACCTGTCCTGGTGGCGGAAGGACCGGGACCCGTCGGCGATCTTCGTCGACTACAACCAGAACGCCCGCGACCACACGATCGCCTGCGCCTACTCGGTGCGCGGCACGCCCGACGCGCGGGTGTCGGCCCCGGTCCGCTGGGACGAGATCGACGCCTGCGAGCCCGGCGACTTCACCATCGCCACGATGCCCGCCCGGTACGCCGAGCTGGGCGACCTGCACGCGGGCATCGACGAGGCCGTCTTCGCCATCGACCCGCTGCTGGAGTGGGCAGACCGCGACGCCCGCGACGGCGCCCCTCCCCCGGACCTCCCCGACCTCGACGACGCGTGAGCCCCGGTCCCCTCCGCCGAGATGCGGACCAGAGTCGCCCGGTGATCGGGAACTCGCGCTGAGCCGCATCTCGGCGGAGACGGTCCGGCTCCGGACGACCGGGGCCTGGCAGGATGCCGGACGTGGAGGACGAGTTCCGCAAGCGGCAGCTCAACCGGGTCGGCTACGGCGTCGGCGGCGGGCTCGTCGTCGGCTGCGCGATCTGGACGCTGGGCGGCTCGTGGTGGTGGGTCGTGGTGTTCCTCGCCGTCGGCGTCGCGCTCGGCCTGTTCCTGCGCACGACCACCCCGCCCGGCCCGCAGGACTGATCAGCCGCCCGACACGGCGCGGAGCCGGGCGAACTCGGCGACCATCCCGGCCCGCGACCAGTGCGCGTTGAGCCCGGACGGGTTCGGCAGCACCCAGACCCGCGTGGCGCCGAGGCGGTCGTCCTGCTCCCCCACCGCGGCGTCGCGCCGGCCGAACGCGGTCCGGTAGGCGCCGATCCCGACGACCGCGAGCCAGCGCGGCGCGCGGGCGCCGACCAGGGTGCGCAGGTGCTCGCCACCGGCGACCAGCTCGTCGTCGGTCAGCTCGTCGGCCCGCGCGGTCGCGCGCGGCGCCATGTTGGTGATGCCCAGCCCGAGCCCGGCCAGCTCGCCCTGCTCGGCGGGCGTCAGCAGCCGCGGCGTGAACCCGGACCCGTGCAGCACCGGCCAGAACCGGTTCCCCGGGCGGGCGAAGTGGTGCCCGGTCGCCGCGGAGACCAGGCCCGGGTTGATCCCGCAGAACAGCACCCGCAGCGGCGGGTCACCGGGGCCGGGGAGCACGTCCGGGATCATCCGGTCCCGGGCACGGTCGAGCTCGTCGCGGCTCGGCAGGCGTCCCACCCGGCCAGTATCCCGGCGGGCGATCAGTTCCGGGCGGCCGGCAGGTCCATCCCCCGACGGGCGAGCCGGGATGCCCGCACCGCCGCCCGAGAGGAGACTCCCCGCCGTGGACCTGCCCGTGATGCCCCCGGTGAAGCCGATGCTCGCCAAGCCCGCGTCGTCGATCCCCGACGGCCGGCTGTACGAGCCCAAGTGGGACGGCTTCCGCTCGATCGTCTTCCGGGACGGTGACGACGTCGAGATCGGCTCCCGCAACGAGCGGCCGATGACGCGCTACTTCCCCGAGGTCGTCGAGGCGGTGCGGGCGAACTTCCCGGACCGCGCGGTGATCGACGGCGAGATCGTCGTCGCGGACCCCGCGAACAACCGCCTCGACTTCGAGGCGCTCCAGCAGCGGATCCATCCCGCCGCGAGCCGGGTGACGCTCCTGTCGACCGAGACGCCGGCGTCGTTCGTGGCGTTCGACCTGCTCGCGCTCGGCGCCGACGACCTGACCGGGCTGCCGTTCGCCGAGCGTCGCGACCTGCTGGAGTCCGCGCTCGCCGACGCCGCCCCGCCGGTGCACCTCACCCCCGTCACCGACGACACCGGCACCGCCCGGCGCTGGTTCGACCGGTTCGAGGGCGCCGGGCTCGACGGCCTGATCGCGAAGGACCCGGCGGGGACCTACCAGCCGGACAAGCGCGTCATGACCAAGATCAAGCACGAACGGACCGCGGACTGCGTCGTCGCCGGGTACCGGGTGCACAAGTCCGGGCCGGACGCCGTCGGGTCGCTCCTGCTCGGCCTGCACGACGAGCGCGGGGTGCTGGTGTCGGTCGGTGTCGTCGGCGCGTTCCCGATGGCACGCAGACGGGAGCTGATGACCGAGCTCCAGCCGCTGGTCACCGGCTTCGACGAGCACCCGTGGGCCTGGGCGAAGCAGCTCGAGGGCGAGCGCACCCCGCGCAAGTCCGAGACGAGCCGCTGGAACGCCGGCAAGGACCTCTCGTTCGTGCCGCTGCGCCCGGAGCGGGTCGTGGAGGTGCGCTACGACTACATGGAGGGCGCCCGGTTCCGGCACACCACCCAGTTCGTGCGGTGGCGCCCGGACCGCGCCCCGGAGTCGTGCACCTACGAACAGCTGGACCGGCCGGTCGGGTTCGACCTGGCCGAGGTCCTCGCGGGCCGCGGCTGAGCCGCAGGACGCTCCGGGAGGACCGATCGGCGCCGGCGCGGTAGCGTCCGGCACCGCGTCTTGATCATCAACGGCAGCCGCAGGAGTCCCGGTGCACGAAGGTCGTGGGGAGCCGCACCGACCGCGGCTCGGCGTCCGCGTCGGCCATGCGCCGCAGCAACAGCCGCACCGCCTCCCGGCCGATCTCGGCGAACGGCTGCGCGACGACGGTGAGGCGTGGGCTGAACGCGTCGGCCCAGGGAAAGTCGTCGAACGCGGCCAGGGCGATGTCCCCGGGGACTGCCAGGCCGACGTCGTGCGCGGCCTGGACCGCACCGATGGTCATGGCGTTGTTACCGGTGATCAGCGCGCCGGGCCGGTCGGGGGCCGACAGGAGCGAGCGGACGGCGCTGCGGGCCGGCTCGGCCTCCGAGTGTCCTTCCAGGACGAGCCCGTAGTCGAGCCCGGCGCGGCGCAGTCCCAGCCGGTAGCCCTCGAGCCGCTCGACGGTCGTCGCGAGACCGGCCTGACCGGCGACGAACCCGATCCGGGTGTGCCCGGCCGCGGCCAGGTGATGGACCAGCCCGGCCACCGGCTCGACGTTCTCGGCGCCGACCTCGTCGTAGCCGCCACCGAGCATCCGGTCGACCAGGACGACCGGCACCTCCTGTTCGGACAGTGCCTCCAGCGTCCCCGACGAGTCCGCCGACGGCGCGAGCAGCAGCCCGTCGACACGGCTGCGCAGGCGGGCGACGGCCGTCGCCTCCGTGCCGGGGTCGTCGTGCGGGTCGGTGAGCAGCAGCGTGTACCCGGCGGCGGCCGCCTCGTCCTCGACGCCGTGCAGCAGCTCGCCGAGGTACGGGTTGGAGATCGCGGACAGGGCGAGCGCCACGGTGCGGGTGCGGGCGGTCGCGAGCGAGCGGGCTGCCGCGTTGGGCGAGTAGCTGACCTCGGCCATGGCGGCGAGCACCTGACGGCGGGTGTGCTCGCGCACCGGCCGGGTGCCGTTGAGCACATGGGAGACGGTCGCGGTGGACACCCCGGCGAGCCGGGCGACCTCGGCCATGGTCGCGATCGTGCACCTCCCTGTCACGGAACGAGCACAGAGTACAGGCAAGCGGTTGCGCAAGCGGTTACGCCGCGCATATCGTACACACATCCACCGGTCGGGCGTGCGTCGGATCACACCGATCAGGCCATTCTCGACGACGAGGGGTGCTCGTGAACAGACGGCTGCACCGATCGGGACCCGGCGGCCCACCCGCCGTTCCGGGTCCGCCGGCGCACACCGCGACCGGAGGGCCGGGCGGACCGCGTTCGCGCCGCCGCCGCTCCGCCGTCCTCACCTCGGTGCTCGCCGTGGTCGCGCTGGTCCTGTCCGGCTGCGCGGGAGCGGGGACGCTGGGCCTGCCCGAGGGCGCCCGGGTCGTGACGATCGCGATCGTGTCCAACCCGCAGATGGAGGACGCGATCGAGCTCAGCCCGCGCTTCGAGGCGGAGAACCCGGACATCAAGCTCCGGTTCGTCAGCCTGTCGGAGAACGAGGCGCGCGCGAAGATCACCGCATCGGTCGCGACCGGCGGCGACGAGTTCGACGCGGTGATGATCTCGAACTACGAGACCCCGCAGTGGGCCCGCAACGGCTGGCTGACCGACCTCGACCCGCTGATGGCGCAGACGCCGGGCTACGACCGCGAGGACTTCACCCCGAGCATCCGCAACGCCCTGTCCGGTCCGGACGGCCACATGTACTCGGTCCCGTTCTACGGCGAGTCGGCGTTCCTGATGTATCGCAAGGACCTCTTCGAGCAGGCCGGGCTGACGATGCCGGCGAAGCCGACCTGGGAGCAGGTCGCGGGGTTCGCCGACCGGCTGACCGACCGCTCGCAGGGCCGCGGCGGGATCTGCCTGCGCGGCAAGCCCGGCTGGGGCGAGGTCATGGCCCCACTCGACGCGATGATCAATTCCTGGGGTGGTCGCTGGTACGACCCGCAGTGGAACGCCCAGCTGAACTCCCCCGAGGTCCGCGAGGCCGCCAACTTCTACGTCGACCTGGTCCGCCGGGACGGGCAGGCCGGTGCCGCCGGGTCCGGGTTCTCCGAGTGCGGCAACCAGTTCAGCCAGGGCAACACCGCGATGTGGTTCGACGCCACGGTCGCCGCCGGCCTGCTGGAGAACCCGGAGGAGTCCAACGTCGTCGGGAAGGTCGGGTACGCCCCGGCCCCCACCGGCCCGGGCGGACTGCCGTCCAGCTGGCTCTACTCCTGGGCGCTGGCGATCCCGAAGACCACCGCCGACAAGGGCCCCGAGCAGGTCGACGCGACCTGGCGCTTCCTGTCCTGGATGACCTCGAAGCCCTACCAGCGGATGGTCGGCGAGGAGCTCGGCTGGACCTCGGTCCCGCCCGGTGCCCGCCAGTCCACCTACGAGATCCCGGAGTACGTCGAGTCGTCGAAGGCGTACGGCCCGCAGACCCGGGCGGCGATCAACGCCGCGAACCAGGACCGTCCCACCCGGGACCCGGTCCCCTACACCGGGCTGCAGTTCGTCGGGATCCCCGAGTTCCAGGACCTCGGCACCCGGGTCAGCCAGCAGATCTCGGCGGCCGTCGCAGGGCAGCAGAGCACCGACGAGGCCCTCGAGCAGGCCCAGCAGTACGCCCAGACCGTCGGTGAGGGCTACCAGCAGTCCGGGGAGGACCAGTGACCGCCACGGCCGAACGCGTCGAGGAGACGCGGACGCGACCGGCCTCCGGGCCGGGGTCGCGCAAGGACGGCTGGATCCGCCGGGCGCCGCTGCTGCCCGCGCTGATCTTCACGATCATCGTCACGCAGCTGCCGTTCCTGATCACCATCTGGTACTCGCTGCAGTCCTGGAACCTGGTCCGCCCCGGCAGTCAGCGCTTCGTCGGGCTGGAGAACTACGGGACGGTGTTCACCGACTCGCAGTTCCGGGGCGTCGCGCTGAACTCGGTGCTCCTGACGCTCGGCTCGGTCGCGATCGCGATGATCCTGGGCCTGGCGATCGCGCTGCTGCTGAACCGGGCGTTCGTCGGCCGCGGCATCGTCCGGACCCTGATCATCACGCCGTTCCTCATCACCCCGGTGGCCGGCGCGCTGCTCTGGAAGACGGTGCTGTTCGACCCGACCTACGGCCTGGTCAACTTCGTGCTCGGCCCGTTCGGCGCCGGCCAGACGGACTGGGTGTCGACGTTCCCGCGGACCGCGGTGATCATCGCGCTGGTCTGGCAGTGGACGCCGTTCATGATGCTGCTGATCCTCGCCGGGCTCGGCTCGCAGCCGCCGGAGGTCCTGGAGGCCGCCCGGATGGACGGCGCCACCGGCTTCGCCGTGTTCCGCGAGGTGACGCTGCCGCACCTGCGCCGCTTCATCGAGCTGGGCGTGGTGCTCGGGGCGATCTACCTGGTCAACACGTTCGACACGATCTACATGATGACCCAGGGCGGGCCCGGCACGGCGTCGGCGAACCTGCCCTTCTACATCTACCAGCGGGCGTTCCTGGGCTTCGACATCGGCGAGTCCGCCGCGATGGGCGTGGTCACCGTGGTCGCGACGATCATCATCGCCACCCTGGCCCTGCGCCTGATCTTCCGCAGCTTCTCCGCCGCCGAGGAGGCGTGATGACCGCCGTCGCCGACAAGACCACCTCGGCACCGCCGACGAGCCCGGCCCGCCCGGGGAAGGGCCGGGGCACCGGTGCGCTGCTGACGGTGCTGGCCTGGATCGTCGGCATCGGGTTCTTCTTCCCGGTGCTGTGGATGGTCATGACCGCGTTCAAGACCGAGGCGCAGGCCTACACGGTCCCGCCGACGGTCTTCTTCGCCCCGACGCTGGACAACTTCGCCGAGGTCTTCTCCGGCGGGGTCGGCCCGTACCTGCTGAACTCCGTGTTCGCGACCGTCGTGTCCACGCTGCTGGTCCTGGTGCTCGGCACCCCGGCCGCGTTCGCGCTGTCACTGCGCCCGGTGAAGAAGACGCAGGACGTCCTGTTCTTCTTCATCTCGACGAAGATGCTGCCGGTCGTCGCCGCGATCGTGCCGATCTACGTCGTCGTGAACTACATGGGCGCGCTCGACAACATCTGGACCCTGATCGTGCTCTACACCGCGATGAACCTGCCGATCGCGGTCTGGATGATGCGGTCGTTCTTCCTGGAGGTCCCGAAGGAGCTCCTGGAGGCGGCGAGCATGGACGGCGCCTCGCTGTGGCGCTCGCTGCGCGAGGTCGTCCTGCCGATCATCTCCCCCGGGATGGCGGCGACCGCGCTGATCTGCATGATCTTCGCCTGGAACGAGTTCTTCTTCGCGGTGAACCTCACCGCGTCGCGGGCGGCGACCGTGCCGGTCTACCTGGTCGGGTTCATCACCTCCGAGGGCCTGTACTTCGCCAGCCTCTGTGCCGCCGCGACCGTGGCCGCGCTGCCCGTCGTCATCGCCGGCTGGATCGCCCAGAACAAGCTGGTCCAGGGCCTGTCCTTCGGCGCCGTCAAGTGAGCCGCAGCATGAGCCGCCGGCACGTGATCACCATCGAGAAGGAGGCCCGCCGTGGCTGACGTCGTGTTCGACCAGGCGAGCCGGATCTACACCCCGGGTTCCAAGCCCGCGGTCGACCGGCTGGACCTGACCATCGAGGACGGCGAGTTCGTCGTCCTGGTCGGGCCGTCGGGTTCCGGGAAGTCGACGGCGCTGCGCATGCTCGCCGGACTCGAGGACATCGACGGCGGCTCCATCCGCATCGACGGCGAGAACATGGTCGGTGTGCCCTCGCGCGACCGCGACATCGCGATGGTCTTCCAGAACTACGCGCTCTACCCGAACAAGTCGGTCGGCGAGAACATGGCGTTCCCGCTGAAGATGGCCGGGGTGGAGAAGTCGGCCCGTGCAAAGAAGGTCAAGGAGGCCGCCGAGATCCTCGGGCTGACCGACTACCTCGACCGCAGGCCCAAGGCGCTGTCCGGTGGTCAGCGCCAGCGGGTCGCGATGGGCCGGGCGATCGTCCGGGAGCCGCGCGTGTTCCTCATGGACGAGCCGCTGTCGAACCTCGACGCCAAGATGCGGGTCTCGACCCGTACCGAGATCGCCTCGCTGCAGCGGCGCCTCGGCGTCACCACCGTCTACGTCACCCACGACCAGGTCGAGGCCATGACGATGGGCGACCGGGTCGCGCTGCTCGCCGACGGCAAGCTCCAGCAGTTCGCCACCCCGGCCGACCTGTACGACCGGCCGCAGAACGCGTTCGTCGCCGGGTTCATCGGCTCTCCCGCCATGAACCTGTTCACGGTGCCGGTGACCGAACGCGGCGTGACGCTGGCGGGCCACGAGGTCGCGCTGCCGCAGGACGTCCGCTCCACCATCGGCGCCCAGCAGCTCACCCGGGTCACCGTCGGGATCCGACCCGAGCAGTGGACGGTGTCGTCCAACGGCCACGAGGGCATCCCGGCCCGGGTCGACGTCGTCGAGGAGCTCGGCTCGGACGCGTTCCTCTACGGGGTGCTCGCCGAGTCCTCCGGGGACCTGTCGGACACCGCGTCGCTGACCGGGCCGAGCGAGGGCACCGTCGTCGTCCGGACCGGGGGACGTTCGGGTGCCCGCCGCGGGGACCGGGTGACGCTGACGCCGTCGTCCGAGGGTCTGCACCTGTTCCACCCGGAGTCCGGCGACCGGCTCTGAGCGCGGCGCACCGTTCCCACCGCGCCCCGGCCGGGCCGGTGGGAACGGGTCAGCCGGGGTGCGACGCGGCCAGCTGGCCGCAGGCGGCGTCGATCTCCTGGCCGCGGGTGTCCCGGACCGTGCACGCGACGCCGGTGGCACGCACCCGGCGCACGAACTCCTCCTCGACGGGCTTCGGCGAGGCGTCCCACTCGCTGCCCGGGGTCGGGTTCAGCGGGATCAGGTTGACGTGCACCCGGGACGTGCCGATGTGCTGCCGCAGCACCTTCCCGAGCATGTCGGCCCGCCACGGCTGGTCGTTCACGTCGCGGATCAGCGCGTACTCGATCGACACCCGGCGTCCGGTCGTCGTGGCGTAGCGGCGGCCGGCGTCGAGGACCTCGGACACCTTCCACCGGTTGTTGACCGGGACGAGGGTGTCGCGCAGCTCGTCGTCCGGGCAGTGCAGGGAGATCGCGAGCGTCACCGGGACGCCCTCCTCGCGCAGCCGGTCGATCGCCGGCACCAGCCCGACGGTGGACACGGTGACGCCCCGCGCGGAGATGCCGAAGCCGTCGGGCGCGGGCGAGGTGATCCGGCGGACCGCGGCGACGACCCGCTTGTAGTTCGCCAGCGGCTCGCCCATCCCCATGAAGACGACGTTCGAGAGCCGGGCCGGCTCGTCCAGCGCGCCGTCCCGGGCCGCCGCGGCGGCGCGGCGCACCTGGTCGACGATCTCGCCCGTCGACAGGTTGCGCTGCAGCCCGCCCTGGCCGGTGGCGCAGAACGGGCAGGCCATCCCGCAGCCGGCCTGGCTGGAGATGCAGACCGTCGCGCGGTCCGGGTAGCGCATCAGGACCGACTCGGCGAGGACACCGTCGTGCCCGCGCCAGAGGGTCTTGCGGGTCGCGCCGTCGTCGCACGCCTTCTCGGTGAGCGGCGTGACGAGCGGCGGGAGCAGGGCGGCGAGGCGCTGCCGCGCATCGGCGCCCAGGTCCGACATCTCCTCGACGTCGGCGGTGAGCCGCCCGAAGTAGTGCCGGGCGAGCTGGTCGAGCCGGAACTTCGGCAGGCCGAGCTCCGCCGCGACGGCGGCGCGGTCGGCCGGGTCGACGTCGGCGAGGTGGCGGGGCGGCGTGCCGCGGCGGGGTGCGTCGAAGACGAGCGGGAGGCTGGACATGGCACCCACCAGTGTGCCAGCCGCGCTCAGCGGACCCCGGGCAGGCGCACGTTGTAGCGGCGGGACAGGTCCGTGAGGATCCCCAGCCGGCGCAGCGCGGCCACCCACAGCACGATCCCGGCGCCGAGCCCGATCACCGCCTGGGACGAGCCCGTCCCCTGCCCCTCGTAGGTCAGCGCCAGGAACGCACCGAACGCCGCGATCAGCAGGACCAGCCCACCGGTCGCGACCAGGCTGCGCTCCTCCAGCACCGACGACGCCTGGATCAGCAGCACCCCGACCAGCGCGGCGGACAACGCCGTCGCGAGCTCCCCGTAGCCGACCAGGGCGAGGATCGACGGCAGCAGCACGATCCCGGCGACACCGACGACGATCAGTCGCTGCATCCGCCGCTTGCGCTCCGGGTGCAGCGTCACCGCCAGCGCGGAGTTCCGGCGCCGGACGAACCACAGGTACGCGGCCAGGAACACCCCGAGTGCGACGAGCACGGTGCCGAACCCGCTCGCGAGACCGCCCGCACCGACCGTCCAGGCCAGCAGGCCCAGCGCAATCTCCAGGCTCGGCGCGGGCACACCGAGCGAGGGTTGGCGCATCGTGTACGGCATGGGTCCACGGTAGCGAGACCGCTCGCCCGTCCGCCGCCACTCCCCCGGTCCGGTGAGCGTCGGTCCACGCCCGCCGGGCGGCCCCGAAACGGACATCGTGGGACGCTGGTCGCAGCCGCCCGGGAACGCCCGGCGGCGCCGGGAGGCACGGACCCCGAACTCCGCGCCTGCCGCACCACCACACGCGCCGGACCCGGTCCGGCCTCTGCCCGAGGAGCACCATGACCCTCCCCGACCGCATCCCCACCTCGGACGCCCCGCCGCCGCCGTCGCGCGGCCCGAAGGTCGGCCGTCGCGTCGTGTTCGCCGGTGCCGGCGTCGCCGCGATCGGCGCGGTCGCCGCCTGCGGTGGCGGCACCACCACCGACGACGACGGTGGGCAGCAGGAGGCGGGCGACGCCCCGCAGGGCGCCCCCGGCACCACCCTCGGGCCGTCGTCCGAGGTGCCTGTCGGGAGCGGGAAGATCTACTCCGACGAGCAGGTCGTCGTCACCCAGCCGCAGCCGGGGCAGTTCACCGGCCTCTCCGCGATCTGCCCGCACCAGGGCTGCGCGGTCTCCACCGTCACCGACGGCCAGATCGTGTGCCCGTGCCACGACAGCCGGTTCGGCCTCGACGGCAGCGTCCAGAAGGGCCCGGCCCAGCAGCCGCTGCAGCAGCGGCCGGTCACCGTCGCCGACGGGTCCGTCACGCTGGCCTGATCCGGGCCGTCATCCCCGGGGCAGGACGAGCCCCGTGGCGCGGCGCCGGGTGTGCAGCCGGTAGCCGACCTGGATCGAGAGGCCGGCGACGTCGTCGATCGCCCGGCGCGCGGTACGCGCCGAGAACTCGATACGGAGCACCTCCTCCAGGTCGGCCCGGGTGGCGAACCGCCAGGTCGACCGCACCCGGCGCAGCGCGAAGCCCTGGCCCGAGAAGAACCTGTCCACCGCAGGCGGGTCGTAGCGGGGCAGGTCCGCCCGCAGCCAGTTCCCGTACGGCCGGGACGTGAAGTCCAGGTCGACGACGGCGAGCACCCCGCCGGGCCGCAGCACGCGCTCGGCCTCGGCCAGGCCCGGCTCGCAGCCCGGCCCGAAGAAGTAGGCGGTCCGGGCGTGCACGACGTCGGCGGACGCGTCGGGCAGCGGCAGCCGCTCGGCGCCGGCCCGGTGCACGGAGATCCGGTCGTCGGCGGCGCAGCGCTCCCGGGCCCGCTCCACCAGCGGCGGGTGCGGCTCGACGCCGGTGACGGTCGCGGCGACCTCGGCGAAGCGGGGCAGGTGGAAACCGTCACCACAGCCGACGTCGACGACGTCGAGCCCCGCCCAGCCGCCGGTCTCCTCGCACAACGCCGCCCACAGGGTGCCGTCGGCGTCCTGCGCGCGGTTCTCGGTCTCGTAGACCTCGGGCCAGTTCCAGATGTTCGGGCTGGGGATGGCGGGGCCGGACTTCTGCTGCCCGCCGAACCCGGTCCAGGTGCGTCTCACGCGACGGGGACGACGATCCCGAGCACCGCCCAGGCGACGAACGCCGTGGGCAGCAGGGAGTCCATCCGGTCCAGCAGGCCACCGTGCCCCGGGAGCAGGGTACCCATGTCCTTGATGCCGAGGTCGCGCTTCACCAGCGACTCGACCAGGTCTCCGAGGGTGGCGGTGGCGACGAGCAGGGCGCCGACGAGGGTGCCCCAGTACCAGGGCACGCCGAGGAACAGCGCCACGCACAGCGACCCGGCGGCCATGCCCGCGACCTGCGAGCCCGCGAAGCCCTCCCAGGACTTCTTGGGGCTGATCGTGGGGGCCATCGGATGCCGGCCGGCGACGACCCCGGCCGCGTACCCGCCGACGTCGGAGGCGACGACGCAGAGCAGGAACGTCAGGACGCGGCCGACGCCCTGCGGGGCGACCGTCATCTGCACGGCGAAGGCGACCAGCAGCGGCACGTAGAGGGCCACGAACATCGAGGCGCTGATGTCGCGCACGAAGTGCGCCGCGCCCTCGCGCATCCGCCAGAGCAGGCAGCCCAGCACCGTCGCGCCGAGCGCGATCGCGGCGCCGCGCAGGCCGAACGGCCACGACAGCCAGACGATGGCCTGCCCGCCCGCGAGGAGCACCGGGTGCGACACCCGGATGTCGGCCCCGCGCCGCAGGGCACCGGCCAGTTCCCAGGTCGCGACGACCGTGCAGACCGCCAGCACCAGGACGAACCACTGGGGGACGATCAGCAGGCTGACCAGGATGACCGCACCGAGACCGACGCCGACACCGATCGCGGCGACGAGGTTGCGGCCCAGCCGGGACCGCTTGTAGCCCTTCTGGCCGCGGACCGGTTTCGCGCCCTCCGGGGTCCCCGGGGCACCGGCCGGCCCGTCACCGGGAAGGTCGGAGGTCACGGGGACGACGGCGTCGGAGGAGGGGGGCACCGGGTCAGACCTCGAGGAGCTCGGATTCCTTGTTCTTCACGAGCTCGTCGATCTGCGCGACGTAGCGGTCCGTGAGGACCTGCAGCTCCTTCTCGCCGCGCACGACCTCGTCCTCGCCGGCCTCACCGTCGCGCTGGATGCGGTGCAGCTCGTCCATCGCCTTGCGGCGCAGCCCGCGCATGACGACGCGCGCGTCCTCACCCTTGCCGCGGGCGACCTTGACCATGTCACGGCGGCGCTCCTCGGAGAGCTGCGGGATGATCACGCGGATGATCTGGCCGTCGTTGCTGGGGTTCACGCCGAGGTCGGACTCGGCGATCGCCTTCTCCATGGCCTTGAGCTGGCTGGCGTCGTAGGGCTTGATGACCGCCATCCGCGCTTCCGGGATGCTGACCGAGGCGAGCTGGTTCAGCGGGGTCGCGGCGCCGTAGTAGTCCACGACGATCCGGGAGAACATGCTCGGAGTGGCCCGGCCGGTGCGCACACCGGTGAGGTCGTCGCGCGCGACGCCGACGGCCTTCTCCATCTTCTCCTCGACGTCGAAGAGGGTTTCCTCGATCACGGTTGCTTCCCCCGGCCTGTCGTACTCGCGGTGTGGTCCCGATTCTCTCACTCCGGGCCCGGGCGGTGCCGCTCGCACCGCCCGGCCCGGGGCGGGAGATCAGTTCTGGCCGACCTCGAAGCGGACGAAGCCCTTGATCGTCAGACCGGCCTCGTCGGCGACGGCCTTGACCGACTTCTTGGGGTCCACGACGGACGCCTGCTCGAGCAGCACGACGTCCTTGTAGTAGCCGTTGACCCGGCCCTCGACGATGCGGGGCAGCACCTGCTCGGGCTTGCCCTCCTCGCGCGCGGTGGCCTCGGCGATCTTCTTCTCGTTCTCGACGGTCTCCGCCGGCACCTGCTCACGAGTGGTGAACTCCGGGCGGGCCGCGGCGACCTGCATCGCGAGGCCGCGGGCGGCCTCGGCGTCGTCGCCCTCGTAGGAGAGCAGCACGCCGATCTGCGGGGGCAGGTCGGTGGCGCGCTTGTGCAGGTAGACGGCCGCCTGGCCGTCGACGCGGGCGTAACGCTTCAGCTCGAACTTCTCGCCGATGCGGGCGGAGAGCTCCTGCACGGCCTCGCCGACGGTGGCGGCGTCGAGCTTGGTCTCGCGCAGCGCGTCCAGGTCGGCCGGCTTCTGCTCGACCGCGGCGGCGAGGATCTTCTCGGCCAGCGCGATGAAGTCGTCGGACTTGGCGACGAAGTCGGTCTCGCAGTCCAGCTCGACCAGGGTGCCGCCGTCGGCGACGACCAGGCCGTTGGCGGTGGCGCGCTCGGCGCGCTTGCCCACGTCCTTCGCACCCTTGATGCGGAGGAGCTCGACCGCCTTGTCGAAGTCGCCCTCGGACTCCTCGAGGGCCTTCTTGCAGTCCATCATCCCGGAGCCGGTGAGCTCACGGAGCCGCTTGACGTCGGCGGCGCTGTAGTTCGCCATCAGGTGTCTCTCGTCCTCTGGGTCGTGACGGGAAATGGATCACCGGGTCGCCGGGAGGGCCGGGGCCGGTCGGCCCCGGCCCTCCCCGCGGGTCAGTTCTGGGTGCCGTTGCTGCTCGACGCCGGGGCGGGCGCGGAGTCCGCTCCGTCGCCACCGGCGGCGGCCAGGCTGGCGCCGTCCGAGCCGACCTCGTTACCGGCGAGCACGTCCTGCTCCCACTCGGCGAGGGGCTGCTCCGCAGCGGCCTCGCCCTCGCCACGGCGCTGGCCGCGGGAGACCAGACCGTCGGCGGCGGCCTTCGCGATGACCTTGGTCAGCAGCGCGGCCGAGCGGATCGCGTCGTCGTTGCCCGGGATCGGGAAGTCGACCTCGTCCGGGTCGCAGTTGGTGTCGAGGATCGAGACGACCGGGATGTTGAGCTTCCGGGCCTCGCCGACCGCGATGTGCTCCTTCTTGGTGTCGACGATCCACACCGCGCTGGGCACCTTGGACATGTCGCGAATACCGCCGAGGGTCTTCTCGAGCTTGTCCTTCTCACGGGTCAGCGTGAGGATCTCGCGCTTGGTGCGCCCCTCGAACCCGCCGGTCTGCTCCATCGCCTCGAGCTCCTTGAGGCGCTGCAGGCGCTTGTGCACGGTCTGGAAGTTCGTGAGCATGCCGCCCAGCCAGCGCTGGTTCACGTAGGGCATGTTGACCCGGCCCGCCTCTTCGGCGATGGCCTCCTGGGCCTGCTTCTTCGTGCCGACGAACATGATCGTCCCGCCGTGCGCGACGGTCTCGCGCACGAACTCGTAGGCGCGGTCGATGTACGACAGCGTCTGCTGGAGGTCGATGATGTAGATGCCGTTGCGCTCGGTGAGGATGTAGCGCTTCATCTTCGGGTTCCAGCGACGGGTCTGGTGCCCGAAGTGCACGCCGCTGTCGAGCAGCTGCTTCATGGTGACGACGGCCATGGCCTGTGATCACCTCTCGGTCGGGCGCGGCGGGTGCCGCGCGTGCGGTTCTGCGGACCACCGGTGGTGGGACCGCCCTGGCGCCTGCCGCGGGGCCGGACCCGGTTCCCCGGGTCGGCGAGTGGAACTCGACGACCGGGTCCGCGGGACCGCCCGGCCTCCGCTCCCGGCGCCGTACCCTGGGGGACGGCGCGCCGGGCACGCGGGCGCGCGAAGTCACCACGTCTGACCGTGGTGCGGGAACCAGTGTACGCCCGGGCCCTCGGGGCCCTCGCATCGGAGCCCGCCGCGGGCCGCGGCCGTCCACAACCGGCCGGTACGTCCCCAGGACCGGTGGTCGTCGTCGCGACGGACGGTCGCGGATCCAGGCTGAACGGGTGGTCACGACACCCTCGCCGCCCGGGCCGTCCGGGCGCTCGCTCCTGCGGGCCAGGCGCGCGCTCACGCGGGCCGGGCGCTCGCTCGTACGGGCCGGGCGCTCGCTCCTGCGGGCCGGGACGGTCCTCGTCGCGTTGACGGTGCTGCTGGTGGCCCTGGCGCCGCCGTGGGTGGCCCGCGCCGCAGAGCCGGTCCCACCGCGACCGCCGCGACCGCCGGATGCCGGGATCCCGGCGCCCGGTGCGCACTACGCCTGGCCGCTGGCGCCCGTGCCTGCCGTGACGGGACCGTTCCGGGCGCCGACGTTCCGTTACGGGCGCGGCCACCGGGGCGCCGATCTCGCGGGTGCACCCGGGCAGCCGGTGCTCGTGGCGCGCGACGGCGTCGTCGTCCATGCCGGGCCCGTCGCGGGCCGCGGGGTGGTCTCGGTCGACCATCCCGACGGGCTGCGCAGCACCTACGAGCCGGTGACGGCGGCCGTCGCCACCGGGGCCCGGGTCGCGTCGGGCGACCCCGTCGGCGTCCTGGAGCCGGGGCACGGGGGCTGCCCGGTCGCCGCGTGCCTGCACTGGGGGGTGCGGCGGGACCGGCTCGACCACCTCGATCCGCTGGTCCTGCTGCGCCCGCCGCGGATGCGGCTGCTCCCCTGGGACGGCGCTCCGCCCTGACCGGCCGGGCCGGTCATCCCGCGAGGGCGGGCTCCATCCGGGTGCGCAGCCGCGTGAGCATCCGTGTGTGCAGCTGGCAGACCCGGGACTCCGTGACCCCCAACAGCGCGCCGATCTCGGCGAGGGTGTGGTCCTCGACGTAGTACAGGCGGAGCACCGTGCGGTCGCGCTCACCGAGCTGGGCGATCGCGGCGCGCAGCTCGGCACCGGTCTCGCGGCGGACGGCGGTGGCGACCGGGTCGGCGGTGTCGGCGGCGGCGAGGGCGGCCGGGCCGGGTGCGGCGTTCCCGTCGAGGTCGTCGGCGCTGACGAGCAGCGCCGGCCGCACCGCCTGCCGGAGATCGCGCAGGCCGATCCCGAGCTCGGCCGCCAGCTCCCGGTCGGAGGCGGGCCGGCCGACCTTGCTCTGGACGGCCTCGCGGGCGCGCTCGATCTCCCGGCTCCGGGAGCGCACGGTGCGCGGCACCCAGTCCTGGGCGCGCAGCTCGTCGAGCATCGCGCCACGGACCCGCTGCGCCGCGTACCCCTCGAACCGCACCCCGCGTGCCGGGTCGAACCGGTCCACGGCGTCGATCAGCCCGAAGGTCCCCGACTGCAGGAGGTCCGCCAGCTCGATCGACGACGGCAGCCGGGTCGCCAGCTTCGCCCCGATCCCGCGGACGAGGGGGCGTGGTGCTCGACCAGGAGCCGGCGGGTGTCGGCGCTCCGCACGGCCAGGTGGGCGCGCCACAGCGGCAGCGCCTCCGGCTCGACGGTCTCGATCAGGTGGTCCCGGACGGCGCCGGGCGTGTCGCGCGCCGGCGCCCCCGCAGCGGCACCGACGGCCGGGACGAGCGCCATCCGGACGGCGCCCGTGGCGGTCCCGCGATCCGCGGCACCCTCAGTGCCCGTGCCGGTGCCGGTGCCGGTGCCGGTGCCCGGGCCCGGGCCCGGGCTGCCGGTTCCCGTGCCACCGGTTCCCGTGCCGCCGACGTCCGTACCACCGGTTCCCGTGCCACCGACGCTCGCGCTGCCGGTGCCCGTGCCGCCGACGCTCGTGCTGCCGGTGTCCGTGCCGCGCCGGTGGAGGGCGCGCCGTCCGCCGACGCCTCCGGGCGCTACCCGGCCGGGCTCCGCGACGTGCGCCCCGACATCCCCGGGACCCGGGTCGTCGGACTGCTCGGCGGGGCCGTCCCCGGGCGGCGGAGGCACCGCGACGAGGGGGCGCGACGCCGACGGCTGGGCGACCCGGTCGAGGGCCGAGGCCAGGACACAGGGGAAGCGATCGGGCCGGACGGTCGTCGGTGACGACACCTCACGCCCGAGGGTGGGCCTGGTCATGAACCACCTTCAGCCGGTCGACGGTCACGTGCGTGTAGAGCTGGGTCGTCGACAGCGTAGCGTGACCGAGCAACTCCTGTACGTAACGGAGGTCGGCTCCCCCCTCGAGGAGATGGGTGGCCGCGGCGTGCCGCAGACCGTGCGGGCCGACGTCGCTGGCTCCCGGGACGGCGCGCATCGCGCGGTGCACGACGGTCCGGGCGACACGCGCGTCGAGCCGACCGCCCCGGACGCCCAGCAGCACCGCCGGCGGCGACGCCGGGGTCGCGAGGGCCGGGCGGCCGCGCTCGATCCAGCGCCGCAGTGCGCGGGCGGCGGGCACCCCGAACACGACGGTGCGTTCCCGGTCCCCCTTGCCGCGGACCCGCAGCGTACGACTCGCCTCGTCGACACGGTCCAGGTCCAGGCCGCACAGCTCCGCGACACGGATGCCGGTCGCGTAGAGCAGCTCGAGGACCAACAGGTCGCGCAGCGCCTCCGGAGCGTCCTCGGTGGCACCGGAGATCGCGGCGTCCAGCACGGCGGCGGTCTCGTCGGCGGCCGGGACCTCCGGCAGGACGGTGCCGGCCCGCGGCGAACCGAGCCGGGCCGCCGGGTCGCGGTCGAGCCGGCCGGTGCGCACCGCCCAGGCACAGAAGGTCCGGGCCGCGGCGGTGCGGCGGGCGACGGTGGCCCGGCCCGCCCCGGCGGAGTGGGTGACCGTGAGCGCACGGCGCAGGTGGTCCAGGTCCAGCGCCACGAGCGCCGGCAGGTCCCGCAGCAGGTCCGTGAGGTCCGACCGGTAGGCGCGCACGGTGTGCGGGGACCGTCCGCGCTCGTGGCGAAGGTGGCCGGTGAAGGCCTCCAGGGCGGCCGCGACGTCGTCGGCGAGACCGGGATCGTCCGTGCGGGCGCGGGCCATACCCGGACGGTCCGCCGCCGACGGGGCCCGGTCAAGGACCGCCCCGGCGCGCCGGGCGCTGCCACATCCCCTGGTGGTGCTCGGCCAGGCCGTGCTCCTCCAGTTCGGTCAGGGCCGCGCGCACGGCGTCGGCGTCGAGGCCCGCCGCCTCGCCGATCCGCGACGGCGGCCACGCGGCCCGGGCCGGCAGCGCGTCGTGCACGGCGAGCGCGTGCGGGGCGAGCCCGTCGGTCGGCCGCGTCTCCCCCTCGGGCGGCGGCGCGAGGTCCACCCCGAGCCTGCCGACGACCTCCAGGACGTCCTCCGGCCGCCCCACCAGGCTCGCGTCCCCGGTGCGGATCAGCTCGTGGCAGCCGACCGACAGCCCCGAGGTGACCGGGCCCGGCACCGCCATCAGCGGGCGGCGCAGGGCGACCGCGTCGGACGCGGTGCGCCGCGACCCGCTGCGCGCCCCGGCCTCGACGACGAGGCAGCCGGCGCCGAGCGCCGCCAGCAGCCGGTTGCGGACCAGGAACCGCAGCCGGCCGGGCACCGTGCCCGGCGGGTACTCGGTCAGCACCAGCCCGCGCTCGGCGATCCGCTCGATGAGGCCCTCGTGCGCGGCCGGGTAGAACCGGTCCGGACCGCACGCCAGTACCGCGACCGTCGGGCTGCCTGCGGCGAGCGCGCCCCGGTGCGCCGCGGCGTCGATGCCGAACGCGGCACCGGAGAAGACGGTGACACCCCGGCGGCCGAGCTCCGCGGCGAAGTCGGTGGCGGTGTGCAGCCCGTAGCGGGTCGCCGCACGCGAGCCCACGATCGTCACCGACCGGTCCGCCAGCACCGCCGCGTCGCCGGGGCCACGGGCCCACAGCGCGACCGGAGGGGTCAGGTCCGCCCGCCGGGTACCGGCGAACGCGGCGAACGGCCACACCGGCCAGGACGGGTCCTCCGGCACCAGCAGCCGCGCCCCGGCGGCCGCCGCGGTGTCGAGATCGGCGTCGGTGTGGTCGCTGCCCCGGCGGGCCGTCGCGGAGCGCAGCAGCTCGTCGGGGACCGCTCCGTGCCGCAGCCGGTCCGCGGCCTCGACCGGCCCGTACTCCTCCACCAGCCGGTTCAGGTGCCGGTTCGGCGGTTCCACGCTGCGCAGCAGGTAGGCCCGCGCCCGCAGGACCTCCTCCGGCGGCCCGCTGCCCGGCGCCGGCCGGGTCGCACCGCCGGCGTTCATGCCGCACCCCGGTCGCGGAAGTAGAGGGCGGCGTCGACGTCGTGCCGGTCCGGCCGGTCGCTCCCGGCGAGGTCGGCGAGGGTCCACGCGACCCGCAGCGCCCGGTCCGCCCCGCGGGCGCTCAGCTCACCGGCACGCAGGCGCTTCTCCAGGGGTTCCAGTACCGCCTGCGGCAGCGGGAACCGGGACCGGAGCTCGGTGCCGGGGACCTCGGCGTTGCACCGCCAGCCGTGCTCGGACCAGCGCTCACCGGCCGCGGTCCTGGCGTCGATCACCCGTCGCCGGACGGTGGCCGTGTCGTCGCCCCGGGGGCCCTGCACCACCAGCCTCGTCACGGGTTGCATCGCCACCCTCAGGTCGACGCGGTCGAGCAGCGGGCCGGAGAGCCGGGACGTGTAGCGGCGGCGGGCGTCGGCCCGACAGGTGCAGTCCCGGTCGATCGGGGGTGCGCAGGGGCACGGGTTCGCCGCGAGGACGAGCTGGAACCGGGCCGGGTAGCGGACGCTGCCCTCGGCCCGGGACAGCCGGACCTCCCCCTCCTCCAGCGGGGTGCGCAGCGCGTCGAGCACCGAGGCGGGCCAGTGCGGGCACTCGTCGAGGAACAGGACACCGCGGTGGGCGAGCGAGACCGCGCCGGGACGTGCCACGCCGCTGCCGCCCCCGAGCAGCGCCGCCGCCGAGGCCGAGTGGTGCGGTGCGACGAACGGCGCGAGCGTGCTCAGCGGCACGGACTCCCCCAGCCGCCCGGCGACCGACCGGATCGCCGCGAGCTGCAACGCCTCCGGCCGCCCGAGCCGGGGCAGCAGCCCCACGATCCGCTGGGCGAGCATGGTCTTCCCGGTACCGGGCGGGCCGACCATCAGCAGGTGGTGCCCGCCGGCGGCGGCGATCTCCAGGGCACGGCGGGCGTCGTCCTGGCCGATCACGTCGGCCAGTTCCGGTGCGGGATCGGCGGGTCCGGCGTCGGTGACGGGCGGGACCCGGTCGAGCGAGCGGTTCCCGGCCGCCCAGTCGAGCACCTCGGACAGCGACTCCGCGCCGTACGACTCCAGCCCGTCGACCAGTGCCGCCTCGGCGAGCGCGGCGCGCGGCACGACGGCGCGGGACATCCCGGCGTCGCGGGCCGCGAGCAGGCAGGGCAGCACGCCGCGGACCGGCCGCAGCCGCCCGTCGAGGGCGAGCTCCCCCAGGAGGACGGTGCCCGCGAGCCGGTCCGCCGGGACCGCCCCGGCGGCGGCGAGCACTCCCGCGGCCAGGGCGAGGTCGAACCGGCTCCCGGTCTTGCGCAGGGTCGCCGGGGAGAGCGCGAGCACGATCCGTTCGTTCGGCCACCGGCGCCCCGAGTGCACGACCGCCGACCGCACCCGGTCCTTGGCCTCGTTCAGCGCGGCGTCGGGCAGCCCGACCAGGTGGACGCCCGGGATACCGCCGCCGATCGCCGCCTCGATCTCGACCGGGACGCCGTCGACGCCGTGCAGCTCGACCGACCACACCCGTGCCAGCTCGCCCATCAGAACGCCGCCGGGTAGTGGGTGAGCGTGGCAGGCCCACCGGGCGGCATCAGCACCGCGACGACGTCGAACCGGATCTCGGTCCACCCGAGCTGGTGGGCGCCCATCCAGGTCCGGGCCAGCCCGCGGATCCGGCGCATCTTGCGCGGCGTGACCGACTCGGCGGGTTCCCCGAACCGGGTGCCCGACCGGGTCTTCACCTCGCAGACGATCAGCCGGTGTTCCGGGTCGGTGGCGACGATGTCGAGCTCGCCGTCCTTGCACCGCCAGTTGCGGGCCAGCACGACCATGCCGTGTGCCCGTTCGAGGTACTCGGCGGCGGTGTCCTCACCGCGCCGGCCGAGCTCGTCCTTCGCAGCCATGGATCCACGATCGGCCCGCGGCGGGGCGCGGGACCGGCGGATCGGGCCGCTGTGGACGGATTCCCCGCTTGGGGATCGGCACCGCCGGCCGCGGTCGCGGGCGGGGTCCGCCGTCGGTGGGGTCTGGCAGTCTCAGCCGGGGAAGGTGTCGCTGTCGGGAAGCCGCAGGTCGGGGGTGTCGAGCTCCTCGATGTTGACGTCCTTGAACGTCACCACCCGCACGTTCTTCACGAACCGCGCAGGCCGGTACATGTCCCACACCCAGGCGTCCGACATGCGGACCTCGAAGTAGACCTCACCGTCGGCGTTCCGGGGGGCCACGTCGACGGAGTTGGCCAGGTAGAACCGCCGCTCCGTCTCCACCACGTAGGAGAACTGGGCGACGATGTCGCGGTACTCCTTGTAGAGCGTGAGCTCCATCTCGGTCTCGTACTTCTCGAGATCCTCGGCGCTCACCGGCCTGCTCCTCCTGTGACGGTCTCCATCGGTTCCCATCGGGCCGGCTCCACCTCACCGGTGTCGCCGAGCACCTCGTCGGGGTCGGTCTCATTGTGGACCAGCCCGCCCGGCACCTCGCGCCCGGCCACCGCGGCGACGTTCGCGAACGAGAACCGGTGCTCCGGGCACGGTCCGTGGGCGCGCAGCGCCCCCTCGTGCTCGGGTGTGTTGTACCCCTTGTGCACGGCGAACCCGTAGGCGGCGTGCTCGGCGTCCAGCTCGGTCATGATGCGGTCCCGGGTGACCTTCGCGAGCACCGACGCGGCCGCGATGCAGGCCGCGACCCGGTCGCCCTTCGGCACGGCCAGCGCCGGACGGCCGAACCCGCGGACGGCGAACCCGTCGGTGAGCACGTACCCGGGCGGGACGGTGGTCAGCGCGGCGACCGCCCGACGCATCCCCTCGATGTTCGCGATGTGCACGCCCCGGCGGTCCACCTCGGCGGGCGGGATCACGACCACCGCGAGGTCCAGCGCCCGCTTCCTGATGCGGCCGTACCAGTGCTCGCGGGCGGACGCCGTCAGCAGCTTGGAGTCGGTGAGCCCGTCGAGGGCCGCGGCATCGGCCGGGCGCAGCACGCAGGCGGCCACGACCAGCGGTCCGGCGCTGGCGCCGCGGCCCGCCTCGTCGACGCCGGCGACGGGGCCGAGGCCGTGGCGCTGCAGGACGGTCTGCAGGGTCCAGGTGCCGGCGTCGCGGACGATGGCGCGGGGCGGGCGCAGGCCGTCGGGCAGCACCCGCACCGGGCGTCGGCGACGGGCCGGCGCGCGGCGGGACACCGCGGCCGTACGGGCGCGGGCGGGGGGAACCGGCACGGTGCTCCCGGTCAGGATCTCCGGCGCCACCCGGTGGGGTGGCGCGTGTCGGGCAGGAATCGCTCGGCGTCGGCCCGGGCACGCAGGGTCCGTCGCCGACCGGCCGCGAGCGGCAGGGTCCCCATGATGCCGAGCGCGAGGGGCAGGCCGTCGGGCAGCCCCGGTGCGCCGGCCGCCTCGGCCGTCGTCTGGGGGTCGGACGAGCTCACCCAGCCGAACCGGTCGAAGGGCAGCACGATCAGCCGCACCTTGCCGATGATGTTCTCCTCCGGGATCGGGCCGTGACCGGCCGCCCGGGAGTCGGCGGAGTTGTTCCGCGAGTCGCCCATCATCCAGTACTCGCCCTCGGGAACCGTGATCGGCCCGAACGGGATCTGCCGGGCCGGGCCGGCCTCGGGCAGGTAGTAGACGTAGGGCTCCTCGAGGGGCTGGCCGTCGACCATCACCTGGTTCAGCGCGTCGCAGCACGCGACCGTCTGGCCGCCGACGGCGATCACCCGCTTGACGAAGTCCTTCTCGTCGGGCGGGGCCACGCCGACCAGCGAGCCGAGCGTCTGCAGGCCCTTGACCAGAGGGTTCGCCGATCCTTCACCGGTGTAGGTCTCGCTGGCCCAGCCGTCGGTGCCGCGGAAGACCACGATGTCGCCCGGCGAGACGTCGGTGAAGTTGTAGGTGACCTTGTCGACGAGCACGCGGTCGTTGGTGCACCCGGTGCAGCCGTGCAGCGTCGTCTCCATCGACCCGGACGGGATCACATAGACCTTCGCCAGGAAGGTCTGGATCAGGACGGTCAGCAACAGCGCGACACCGGCCAGGAGCAGCAGCTCCTTCCAGAACGCGAGCTTCTGCTTCTCGCCGTCCGGGCCCTTCCCGAGCCCGGCCATCGCCGCGAGCTTCGCGCCGGCTCCGACGGGTCCGGAGCGCTTCCCCGCGCGCCGGCTCCTGTCGTCCACCTGCTCCGTACCGGCCTGCTCGGCGTCGTCGTCGAGGTCGTGCGGCGCCACGGTGCCGGTGGCCTCGTCCTGCGGCGAGAGGTCCGGCGGCGGTCCGGCGGCCCCCCTGCGGCGTCGCGACGGGCGCCGGAGCGTCTCGGTCGGGGGCGCCTGGTCGTGGAGGTCGTCGCCCTCCGCCGGGCCGGCGTCGTCAGCCGGGCCGTGGGGGCGCCGCGGGTCCCCGGCGGGACCGGGCGGCCGGACGGGCGCGGCGGGCCCGCCGTGGGCGGCGTCCACGCCGTACGGCGGCGGCGCCTGCGGTGCGGCGGGAGCGCGGCCGGGCGGCGGCGCGGCCGCGGGACCGCCCGGGCCGGGGCCGCGACGGGGCCCGGGGGCGGCCGGAGCCTCCGAGCCGGGGCGGCCCGGGGCCCATGCCGGTCCGGGAGCGCCCACGGGACCGTCGGGAGCGGCGCGACGGCGGGACGGCCGGGCGTCCTGTCCGGGAACGGGGCCGGCGCCGGATGGCGGACCGTCCTGGCGGAACGGGGCGCCGAGGCCGGCGCGTCCGCCGTGGCGGTCGTGCCGGGCGCCGCCGTCCTGGACGTTCGGGCCACCGGGGCGACCGTTGCGGTCACGGGGACGGCCGTCCGGGCCGCCGTGGCGTGCCGGATCGGCCTCGTACCCGGGGGCCCCGTAGCCGGCCGGACCACCGTTGCGTGCCGGCGAGCGGGGGGCATCGGCCGCTCCGTGCCTGCCGGTGGCCTCCGGGCCTCGGCGGTGGGAGCCGGTCCCGTTCGCCTCGAACTGTTCGGGTGCGCGGCGGTGCCCGCCGGTGCGGCCGGGGGGCGGCCGGCGGTCGTCGCCGGGCTGCCGGTCCGGAGGGGCCTCGTACGGCGGCGAGTCGCGCAGCCGGTCGGCATAGCGTGCCCGGAGGGAGTCCCCGCCGTCACCGTTCCCGTTGCTCTCCCGCCCGGGGCCCGCGTCGGCAGGGCCGTACGGGTCCGGCTCGGCGTACCCGTTGCGGGGCCCGCCGTGCCGGCCGGTCCGCTCGCCCGTCAGGTCCTCGTAGCCGTTGCGGTACCGGCGCCCGCGCGGGGCGTCGCCGGAGGTGTCCGCATCGGCCTCCGACGCGTGCCGGGTGCGTACACCGCGCGCCTCGGGCTCGGCCGCCCCGTCGTCCCCCGCGGGCGGGGCCCCGCTGTGCAGCGGGGTCCCGAGGAGCCAGTCCTGGTCCTCGGCGGCCGGGGGCGGGGACCCTTCGGGGGCCCGCCGCCGACCGGTGCGCTCGGGGGCGTCGCTGCCGCGATACCGCCGGGGGCGGGCCCGGCGGTCATCGGGGAGCTCGGGGAAGGCCACGCGACGAGATTACGTCACCGGACCGTCACGACGGGGTGACGGTCAGGACGCGGTCGGGGTCTCCCGGCGCTCCTTGATCTTCGCGGCCTTGCCGCGCAGGTCACGGAGGTAGTAGAGCTTCGCCCGGCGGACGGCGCCGCGGGTGGCGACCTCGATCTTGTCGATGTTCGGCGTGTGCACCGGGAAGGTGCGCTCGACGCCGACGCCGAACGAGATCTTGCGGACGGTGAAGGTCTCGCGGGCGCCGGAGCCCTGGCGGCGGATGACCACGCCCTGGAAGACCTGGGTACGGGTGCGGTTGCCCTCGATGACCTTCACGTGCACCTTGAGGGTGTCGCCGGGCCGGAAGTCCGGGATGTCGGAGCGCAGGATCTCCGCGTCCAGTGCGTCCAGGGTGTTCATGTCGACGTCCGTCCTCGTGTGTCGTTCGTGCGGTTCATACGGTGCCGCCCCGGGTCGTTCCGGGGCTTTCTCCCGGGCCATCCGGGCCGTCCGCACCTGGTGGTGGGACGCTCGTCCGGATGGCGGGCTCCGGCGCGGCCGGCGCTCCCCGGGTCGACCGGGTGGCACACGGGACCGTCACCGGGCACCGCACACGGCGCTGGCAACCCGTCCATAGTGCCAGACGGCCCGATCGGCCCGGACACCCGGTGGCCGGTCCGTCCGCGGGTCCGACGCTCCGGAGCCCGGGGACCGGAAGCCCACCCGGTGCGGCGCGGGCCGCCGGGGCCGGTCAGCCGGTCGGCGCCCCGTCCTCGTCGGTGCGCCCGGCGGCCAGTGCGGCGCGGTCGGCGGCGTCGAGCGCGCCGTCGGGGAATGCCTCGAGCAGGTCGGGGCGCCGGTCGCGGGTGCGTTCCAGAGCCCGGTCGCGGCGCCAGCGCTCGATCGCGGCGTGGTTGCCGCTGCGCAGGACGTCCGGCACGGCGAGCCCGCGCCACGTCTCGGGACGGGTGTAGGACGGCCCCTCGAGCAGCCCGTCGGAGAACGAGTCCTCCTCGGCCGAGCGCGGGTTGCCGAGCACCCCCGGCAGCAACCGGGCGACGGCCTCGACCATCACGAGGACCGCGACCTCGCCGCCGACCAGCACGTAGTCACCGATCGACACCTCGTCGACCCGGGTCCCGCGGGCCCGCGCGTCGAGCAGCACCCGCTCGTCGATGCCCTCGTAGCGGCCGCAGGCGAACACGAGGCGCTGGTCGGCGGACCAGGCGCGCGCGGTCTCCTGGGTGAAGGGCCGGCCGGCCGGGGTCGGGACGACCAGCCGGGCCGGCGGACCGGCGAGCACCTCGTCGAGCGCGTCGCCCCAGACCTGCGGCCGCATGACCATCCCCGGCCCGCCGCCGTAGGGCGAGTCGTCGACGGCCTGGTGGACGTCGTGGGTCCAGCGACGCAGGTCGTGCACCCCGACCTCGAGCAGGCCGCGCTCGATCGCCCGCCCCAGCAGTGCCTCGCGCAACGGTTCGAGGTAGGAGGGGAAGATGGTGACGACGTCGATCCGCACGCGGCGGATCGTCGCAGCCCCGCATTCCCGGACGACGAGGGAGGTCGGCAGTGCCGGACGGCTGGTCGGGTCCGCTGTGGTCCACCGCGGCCCAGTGGGACCTCCTACCCCCGGTCCTGCTCGCCCTGGTCCTGACGACGGCCATCGGCCTGGAGCGCGAGGCGGGGGCCAAGAGCGCCGGCCTGCGGACGCACGTGCTCGTCGGCGTGGGTGCGGCCGTGTTCATGGTGATCTCGAAGTACGGCTTCGCGGACCTGCTGGCGACCGAGCACGTCGCGCTGGACCCGTCCCGGATCGCGGCGCAGATCGTCTCCGGGATCGGGTTCATCGGCGCCGGGCTGATCTTCGTCCGGCAGGACGTCGTGCGGGGCCTCACGACCGCCGCCACGATCTGGCTCGCCGCCGCGGTCGGCACCGCCTGCGGGGCGGGACTGCCGTTGCTCGCCGTGCTCGCGACCGCGGCCCACTTCCTCGTGACCCGCGGGCTGCAGCCGCTCGCCCGGGCGGTCCGGCGCCGCCGTCGCCGTCCGCCGGTGCTGCGCATCCGCTACGACGACGGCCTGGGCGTGCTCCGCGGGGTCCTCGAACGCTGCACCGACGCCGGGTTTTCCGTGGCCGGGGTGTCCGTGCACCGCGGGTCGGTCACCGGCGACGGCGGCCGGGTCGCCGCGCTCACGCTGCGCCTGGACGGGCGGGGCGACCTGAACTCGCTGGCCGCGACGCTCGCCGAGACGGCCGGTGTGCGGTCGGCCGAGACCCGGGTCGACCCGACGGAGGACCCGGACGACCCGGCCGACGACACCGCCGGCGACCCGTTGGACGAGTACCGGGCCTGACGGGCGGCCGGATCCACGGGTGGCGGTCAGCCCGCCCGGCGGCCGGGGCGCTCGGCGACCGTCCGCCGCGTCCCCTGCAGGGTCACGCCCCGTCCCTGGAGGACCCGCGACGCCGCGTGACCGGGATGCAGCAACCCCAGCAGCAGGTGCTCGGTGCCGATGTGCCGGTCCCCCAGGCGGATCGCCTCCCGCAGCGCGAGCTCCAGGGCCTTCTTCGTGAGCCGGTCGAACGGGACGTGCCCGGTGAACCACCGTCCGCGGCGCCCGCCGGTCCGGTCCAGGGCGCCCGGGCCGAAGGACTCTTCCGCGGCCCGGCGAACCTCGTCGAGGTCGATGCCGAGGGTGGCGAGGGCGTCGGCGTCGTCCGGCCGGGCGCGGGCCAGGTCGTGGTCGACCTCCGCCGCACCGACGCCGGCAGCACGCAGCAGCTCCTCCCCCGGCGTCCCCGGGCAGCGCAGGATCCCCAGCAGCAGGTGCTCCGGGCCGATCCGGTCGGCGTGGCGCCCCCGCGCCTCCTCCTGGGCGACGACGACGGCACGCCGGGCCGGGTCGGTGAACCTCTCGAACACGTGCTCTCCCCTCGTCGCGGGCCGCTACAGCCCGAGCCGGCGGTACTTCTTGTGCACCGCCTGGCGACTGATCCGGAGCGCGTCGGCGATCTGCTGCCAGGACCAGCCCTGGTCCCGTGCACTGGTCACCTGCAGCTCCTCCAGGGACTCCTGCAGGCCGCGCAGGGCCGCCACCGCCGCCAGGCCGACGGCCGGGTCCTTGCTGGACGCCGCCGCGGCCACCGCCGTCGCATCGCTCATGCCTGTCAACATAGGTTGACATCGACGCGCTGTCAACCGACGTTGACAGCGCGGCCACGGAAGAGGCCCGGCGTCGTGCGGCGCCGGGCCTCACCGGTGCTCACTCCTCGGGGTCGAGCAGCCCCTCGGGCGGATCGAGGACGACCCGGCCGCCCTCGAGATCGACCTCCGGCACGATCTCGCCGACGAACGGGACCATCGCCTCGTGCCCGGCGGGCCGGGTCACGACCAGCAGCGATCCCCCGGGACCGTGCACCACGTCGGTGATCGTCCCGGCCGGCGTCCCGTCGGTCAGCTCGGCCCGCAGGCCGGTGAGCCGGTGGACGTGGAACTCCTCCGGGTCGTCGGGCTCGGCGAGCTCCGTCGTCGGCAGCAGCAGCTGCACGCCACGGAGCTCCTCGGCCCCGTCACGGTCGCCGACACCCTCGAACAGGACGAGCCAGCGCCCGGAGTGCGCGCGGGAGGTGGCCACCGTGAGGGGCCCCGGCCCGCTCCCCCGCCGGCGGCTGCCGTGCAGGACCGCTCCGGGGGCGAACCGCTCCTCCGGGGAGTCGGTCCGCGACTCGACGACGACCTCGCCGCGCAGACCGTGCACACGCACGACGACGCCGACCAGGACCTGGTCCCGGCCGGCGTCGCTGGTGCGTGGGTTGCTGCTGGTCACCGGTCGGTGTCGACGACGTCGACCCGCACCCCGCGGCCGCCCACTCCGCCGATCACGTTGCGCAGGGCGGTGGCGGTGCGGCCACCACGGCCGATCACCTTGCCCAGGTCGTCGGGGTGCACCCGGACCTCCAGGATCCGCCCACGACGGCCGGTGACCAGGTCCACCCGGACGTCGTCGGGGTGGTCGACGATGCCGCGCACGAGGTGCTCGAGCGCGTCCGCCAGGAGGGGCACGACTCGGCGGCAGGCGCGTCGGCGTCCTTGGTGGCGTCGACGACGTCGTCGCTCTTGGTGGCGGCCTCGGCCGGGGCGTCGTCCGCGGTCTTGCCGACGCGGTCGCCGCCGCCCTTCTTCTTCGGGGTGGTGGCCGGGGTGCTCGGCTCGTCGTTGGCCTGGGCCAGCGCCTGCTGGAAGCGGGCCAGCTTGTCGGCCTTCTCCGCCTGCGGCTTCAGGGTGCCCTCGGTGCCCGGCAGACCCTTGAACTTCTGCCAGTCACCGGTGATCTCGAGCAGGTTCTGCACCGTCTCGGTCGGCAGCGCGCCGACACCCAGCCAGTACTGCGCCCGCTCCGAGTCGATCTCGATGAGGCTCGGCTCGTTCTTCGGGTGGTACTTGCCGATGGTCTCGATGGCCCGGCCGTTCCGCCGCGTACGGGAGTCCGCGACGACGACGCGGTAGTACGGCTGACGGATCTTGCCCAGACGCATCAGCTTGATCTTGACGGCCACGCTGTGGTGCTCCTCGCGAATGTCGATTCGTGCTGCGATGAGTCAGCTGGTGCTCGCGTGGGGTACGGGCTCGCTCACTCGAAGGTCATCGGCCGTGGCTGGTAGAGGGCCGGCCACGGGCCCGATCGACCATTCTGCCAGACGGCCGTCAGACGGCAGGGACGACCCCGACCAGCATGAGCGCGAGCGCCAGTCCGGGCAGGAAGTTGTTCACCGCGTGCGCGACCACACCCGCGGTCAGCCGCCCGGTGAGCAGCCGTGCGACGCCCAGCGGCAGCGTCACCACGAACAGCAGCGGCGCCCGCAGGAGCTCCAGGTGGGCGACGGCGAAGACGGCGGTGGTCACCAGGAACACCACCCAGCGGTTGGCGACCCACTTCGCCACGGCGTTCCACAGCAGCCCGCGGTAGACGATCTCCTCGCAGACCGGGGCGATCACCACGATGCCGAACATGACGGCGAGCGCGACCGGCCAGGTCGTCCGGATCCCCTCGAACGCGACGCCGACCGACGTCGTGAGGTCCGGACCGACCAGGTAGAGGTAGCCGAAGGCGGCCGGGACGGTGACGAACAGCCCGGCGATCCCGATCAGCAGCCCGGCCCCGACGTCCTCCCAGCGGAACCGCAGCCCCAGGTCGGCGACCGGACCGTCGCCCCGCCAGAGCGTCCAGCCGATGCAGGTCAGCGCGGCGAGCACGGTCGGGACCGCGATCGCGAGCAGCACCTCGCCGGCGGAGTCGACGTCGATCGCCAGCCCGACCAGGGCCGACGAGCCGAGGAACACCGCCTCGACGACCAGGAACGCCCACAGCCCCCACCGCACCCGCGGCGTCGGGGACGGGTCGAGGCCGAACGCACCGGCCTGCGGCCGGTAGGCGCCGGAGAAGCCTGCGGGACCGCCCGGCGGCCCGGGCGTGGAGGTCATGCCCCCACTGATACCCGACGTCCGCGCACCAGTACCACCGACGGGCCCCGCAGCACGCCGAGGTCGTCGCGCGGATCACGGTCGTAGACGACCAGGTCGGCCGGCGCGCCCGGGACCGGACCGGCCGGGCGGCCCAGCCACTCCCGCGCCGCCCAGCTCGCGGCGCCGATCGGGTCCGGGTGCCCGGCCCGGGCGAGCTCGGCGACCTCGTCGGCGATCCGGCCGTGCCGGATGCCACCGCCGGCGTCGGTCCCCGCGTAGACCCGCACCCCGGCCTCGATCGCCTTCCCGACGGTCTCCCAGGCGTGCGCGTGCAGGTCCCGCATGTGCCCGGCGTAGCGCGGGTACTTCGTCGCCTTGTCGGCGATCGACGGGAACGTCTCGACGTTGATCAGCGTCGGCACCAGTGCGGTGCCGCGCGCGGCCATCTCGTCGATCAGGTCGTCGGTGAGACCGGGGCCGTGCTCGATGCAGTCGATCCCGGCGCCGATCAGCCCGGGCAGCGCCTCGGTGCCGAAGACGTGCGCGGTGACCCGGGCACCGGCGTCGTGCGCGGCGGCGATCGCCTCGGCGAGCACCTCGTCCGGCCAGAGCGGGGCGAGGTCGGCGCCGTCGCCGAGACCGCGGTCGATCCAGTCGCCGACGAGCTTGACCCAGCCATCGCCGCGGGCGGCCTGGGTGCGCACCTCGTCGACGAGCAGCCGCGGGTCGTCCAGCTCGGCGGCGAGCCCGGGGATGTAGCGCTTCGGCCGGGCCACGTGCCGCCCGGCCCGGATGATCTCGGGCAGGTCGTCGCGGACCTGCAGCGGCGAGGTGTCGACCGGGGAACCGCAGTCCCGCAGGAGCAGGGTGCCCGCGTCACGGTCGGTGCGGGCCTGCGCCGCGCACTCCTCGAGGTCGGTGACCGGGCCGTCCGGGCCGAGGCCGACGTGGCAGTGCGCGTCGACCAGGCCGGGCACGATCCACCCGGAGGTGACCAGGTCCTCGGCGCCCGGCAGCGGCTCGGCGACGATCCGCCCGGAGCCGTCGACGTACAGGTCGGCCGACTCCGCCCCGGCGGGGCCCAGCACCGTTCCGCGCAGCCGCCACCCCGCGGCAGGAAGATCGCCCATAGCGGGCGACCCTACGTCACTTCTTCTTGCCGAAGTCCAGCGTCGACGGGTCGAAGCCGGGCGGCAGCTGGTCCATCCCGGCGAGCCCCGGCGGGAGCTGCTGCAGGCTCGGCGGCAGGTTCGACAGGTCCGGCCCGCCGGCCTGCCCGGCCCGGTTCGCGGGGTTGCCGCTGCGGCGCTTCTTCGCCTGCTTCGCCTTGCGCGCGTTCTTCGGGACCTTCTTGGTGGCCTTGCGCCCGCCGCCGCCGAAACCGAACTGACCGGCCATCTGCTTCATCATCTTGCGGGCCTCGAAGAAGCGGTTGACCAGGTCGTTCACGTCGGAGACGGTGACGCCCGAGCCGGTCGCGATCCGCTGCCGCCGGGACGCGTTGATGATCTTCGGGTCGTCCCGCTCGGCCGGGGTCATGCCGCGGATGATCGCCTGCAGGCGGTCGATCTGCTTGTCGTCGACCTGCTCGAGCGCGGCCTTCATCTGCCCCTGGTTGGCGCCCGGGAGCATGTTGAGGATGTTGCCGATCGGCCCCATCTTGCGCAGCTGCATCATCTGCTGGAGGAAGTCCTCCAGGGACAGCTCGCCGGAGCTGATCTTCTGCGCGGCGGCCGCGGACTGCTCGGCGTCGAAGACCTGCTCGGCCTGCTCGATCAGGGTGAGCAGGTCACCCATCCCGAGGATGCGCGAGGACATCCGGTCGGGGTGGAAGACGTCGAAGTCCTCGAGCTTCTCGCCGTTCGACGCGAAGAGGATCGGCTGCCCGGTGACCTCGCGGACCGACAGGGCGGCGCCACCGCGGGCGTCGCCGTCGAGCTTGGTGAGCACGACACCGGTGAAGCCGACGCCGTCGCGGAACGCCTCGGCGGTCGCCACCGCGTCCTGACCGATCATGGCGTCGACGACGAACAGGACCTCGTCCGGGTCGACCGCCGTCCGGATGTCGGACGCCTGGCGCATCAGCTCCTCGTCGACACCGAGGCGGCCCGCGGTGTCGACGACGACGACGTCGTACTGCTTCTCGCGGGCGTGCGCGATGCCGCCGCGGGCGACGCCGACCGGGTCACCGGGGCCCTCCGGCAGCTCACCGGACCCGGTGGCGCCCGGGTGCGGCGCGAAGGTCTGCACGCCGGCGCGCTCGCCGACGATCTGCAGCTGGTTCACCGCGTTCGGGCGCTGCAGGTCGCACGCCACCAGCAGCGGGGTGTGCCCCTGCCCCTTGAGCCAGCGCGCGAGCTTGCCGGCCAGGGTCGTCTTACCGGCGCCCTGCAGACCGGCCAGCATGATGACCGTCGGCGGTTCCTTGGCGAGGTTCAGCCGCCGCGTCTCGCCGCCGAGGATCGTCACGAGCTCCTCGTTGACGATCTTGACGACCTGCTGGGCGGGGTTCAGGGCCTGCGAGACCTCCGACCCCTTGGCCCGTTCCTTGATGCGCGCGATGAACCCGCGGACCACCGGCAGGGCGACGTCCGCCTCCAGCAGCGCGATCCGGATCTCGCGCGCGGTGGCGTCGATGTCGGCGTCGGAGAGCCGGCCCTTGCCGCGGAGATCACGCAGCGTGGATCCGAGCCGCTCGGAGAGGGAGTCGAACACCCTTACCAGCCTACTTGGCCAGCGCCAGGCCCCGGCGGGCGCCGGAGCGATCGGTCGTCCGCACCGAGGTCCAGCCCGGTTCACCCCCCGCACGCAGCAGGTCCGCGGTGCGTGCCGCACGCCCGGCGTGCCGGTCGAACGGGCGGGACCGCACGACCCGGCCGCGCGCGTGCTGCCCGGCGAGCGCCTGTCCCGCCGGCACGTCCAGCCACAGCAGGTGCGGTGCGCGGCCGGTCAGCCGGGCGAGCCCGCGGACCGCGGCCCGCACCCGGGGCGCGGTCGCCGGCAGGTGCACGACGACCGTGTCCGCCTGCCCGGCGCAGGCCCCGGCCACCGACGCCCGGTGGGCCAGATGGGTCAGCCAGCGGTAGGCCGCGTACGGCGTCCCCGCCGGCAGCCGGGCCGCGAGCGCGGCGCGGGACTCACCCGAGTCGAGGACCCGGACGCCGGGGCACCCGGTCAGCTCGGCCAGCAGCGTGGACTTGCCCGCCCCGGGCAGGCCCGCGACCAGCAGCAACGTCCGCCCTGGCAGGTGCACGACGAGCGGCCCGGCGTCCGCGTCCGCGCGGACGGGGTCCGCCGCCGCGCCGGCGGTCGGGGGCAGGGGCACGTCGTCGAGCGGCACGGCACCGGCGGTGGTCATGTGGGATGAAACGGTCGGGCGGCCGGGATCGTTCCGGTCACGCGGCGTGTCCGGCACGGCACACCCGAGCACCGCCCGCGGCGGCCGGGTGCGGCCCGCTCACACGGCGTCGTCGCCCCGCTCCCCGGTCCGTACCCGCACCAGGGTCTCGACCGCGGTCAGCCAGACCTTCCCGTCGCCGATCCGCCCGGTGTGTGCGGCGTCGACGACGGTCTGCAGGGCCCGGTCCGCCACCTCGTCGCCGACCACGACCTCGATCCGCACCTTCGGCACGAGATCGACCTGGTACTCGGCACCCCGGTAGACCTCGGTGTGGCCCTTCTGCCGGCCGTAGCCCTGCACCTCGGTCACGGTCATGCCGAGCACGCCGATCCCCTCCAGGGCCTCCCTGACGTCGGCCAGCACGAACGGCTTGACGATCGCGGTCACCAGCTTCATCGCTTCCCCCTCCGGACGCGGTTTCGCCCCGAGAGGATGCCCCCGTTCCCGGCCCGGGTCGCGTCCGGGCCCCGGTCGGCTCAGGCGCGGGCCGCCGACCGCCCGGCCGCGACGGCCAGCACCGCCCGCTCGATCTCCTTGCGGGCGGCCCGCTCGGGCGCCCCGGCGATGCCGAACGAGTCGACGACCGAGGAGCCGAGCGTCTCGACCCGGGCCCAGACGAGATCGATCCCGGTGCGCTCCAGCGCGGCGGTGACGTGGTGCAGCAGGCCGATCCGGTCGGTCCCGCGGAGCTCGAGCACGACGGCACCGGTGGCCTCGTCGTCGAACCAGAGGACCCGCGGCGGAGCGGTGCGCTCCACCTCCGGGGTGGAGGGGGCGTAGTCGCGTTCCTTGCGGGCCAGCGCCGCGCCCAGCTCGAGCGATCCGGACAGCACCCGGACCAGATCGGACCGGACCAGCGCCGGGTCCGGCAGGCCCCCGAACCGCGGGGTCACGGCGAAGGTGACCACGACGACCCCGGCCTCGGTCGCGAGATCGGCGGCGTGCACCTGCAGCGAGTGCAGCGCCACCACGCCGGCGACCGCGGACAGCGCCCCGCGCCGGTCCGGGACCGCGACGGCGACGGTCGCGACGTCGTCACCGGTGGAGAACCGGACCTGGGGCTGGTCGTCCTCGGCGACCGCCTCGATCATCTCCTTGTACGCCGGGTCCGGCGGGCCGGGCTCGACGAACGGCCTGCCGTCCAGCGCGGACAGGCAGCGGCCCGACAGGCCCTGGATGAGGGTGCGCCGCCACGGGCTCCACACCCCGGGCCCGGTGCCGAGAGAGTCGGCCTCGGCGAGGGCGTCGAGCAGCTCGAGCAGGACGCCGACGGCCGCGTCGTCACCGCCGACGGTCTCCCGCAGCGTGTCCAGCACCCGGGCCACCGTGGCGGGGTCGTCCGGGTCGCGGCGGGTCGCGGTGTGCGGCAGCAGCAGGTGGTGCCGGACCATCGCGGCGAGCAGCTCCATGTCGGCCGCGCGCAGCCCGAGCCGCTCGCCGATCTGCCGGACCAGCGACTCCCCGACGACCGAGTGGTCCCCGCCCCGGCCCTTGCCGATGTCGTGCAGCAGCGCGCCGACCAGCAGCAGGTCGGGGCGGGCGACCCGGGTGGTCAGCCGCGCGGCCTGGGCGCCGACCTCGACCAGGTGCCGGTCGACGGTCCAGACGTGGGTGCGGTCCCGCGGCGGCAGGTCCCGCACCGCACCCCACTCGGGGAACAGCCGCCCCCACAGCCCGGTCCGGTCCAGGGACTCGATCACGCCGACCATCGCCTGGCCGGTGCCGAGCAGGGCGAGCAGCTCGGCCAGCGCCGCCCGCGGCCACGGCGTACGCAGCTCGGGGGCGGTGTCGGCGAGCCGGGTCAGGGTGCCGGCGGAGATGGGCAGCCCGGTGCGGGCGGCGGTGGCCGCGACCCGCAGGACGAGCGCGGGGTCCTTGGCGGCGGAGGCGTCGCGGGCGAGCCCGACCTCCCCGCCGTGCTCGACGACGCCGGAGTCCAGGGGCCGCCGGACGGGCGCGCGCCGGAGGGCGGCGAGCCCGCGCCGGGGCAGCGCGTTGCGGGCCTGGCGCAGCACCACCTCGGCGCCGAACGCGACGGCACGGGCGCCTCCCGACAGCGCCCGGGCCAGGTCGAAGCGGTCGCCGAGATCCATGAGCCCGGCGATGTCGTCGGCGTCCTGGGCGCGCAGGACGTCCCGCGCCCGGCCCGAGCGGCGGTGCAGCTCGGTGCGGACGTCGAGCAGCAGCGAGCGGGCGGCGACGACCTCCGCCGAGGGCCGGTCGACCAGCTGCGCGGTGGCGAGCGCGTCGATCAGCTGCACGTCGCGCAGCCCGCCGTGGCCGTTCTTGAGGTCGGGCTCGATCCGGTGCGCGACGTCGCCGTTGCGCTGCCAGCGTTCGGTGGTGGTGTCGACGATCTCGTCGAAGCGGCTGCGCATCCCGGCCCGCCAGGCCTGCCGGACGGCGTCGCGGACCTTCGTCGCGAGCGTCCCGTCGCCGGCGATGTGCCGGGCCTCGAGCAGGCCGAACGCGGCACGCAGGTCGGTGGTGGCGATCTGGACGGCCTGCCCCGGGGTGCGCACCGAGTGGTCGAGGCCGAGGCCCGCGTCCCACAGCGGGTACCAGAGCTGCTCGGCGAGGGTGTCGATCCCCTTGCGGCCGTCGTGCAGCAGGACGAGATCGAGGTCGGACCAGGGGCAGAGCTCGCGACGCCCCAGCGCCCCGACGGCGACGAGGGCGACGCCGCTGCCGTCGCCGCCGAACCCCAGTGCCGCACAGCGCGAGGAGAGCCAGAAGTCGTGCAGGTCGACCAGGGCGGCCCGCAACGCCTCCGGCCCGTGATGGTTCCGGCCGTTGGACTCCAGCAGTACCGATTTCGCCTTGACCAGGTCCGCCGCCTCGCCCGACCCGAGGACCGTCATCGCTCCGCGCCACCCGCTTCCTGTCTCGTCATGACCCGTCCCGGCCGGATCGGGCCGGATTGTCCGTTTCTGTTCCGGACGGAGGACGGGCCCGCCGCACTCCCCTGTGGGATGCGACGGGCCCGTCCTCCTTGCTGCGGAGTGATCAGATGGCGTCGGTGCCGCGCTCGCCGGTGCGGACGCGGACGACGGTCTCGACCGAGGTCACCCAGACCTTGCCGTCACCGATCTTGCCGGTGCGGGCGGCCTCGACGACCGCGTCGACGACCTTGTCCAGCAGGGCGTCGTCGACGACGACCTCGACCCGCACCTTCGGCACGAAGTCGACCGAGTACTCGGCGCCACGGTAGACCTCGGTGTGGCCCTTCTGGCGGCCGTAGCCCTGGACCTCGCTGATGGTCAGACCGAGCACACCGATCTGCTCCAGCGCGCCCTTGACGTCCTCCAGGACGAACGGCTTGACGATGGCGGTCACGAGCTTCATGGGTCAGGCCTCCTGCTTCGCCGGGGTGGTCGGCGCGGCGGCCGGGGGCTTCGGCGCGGAGCCGAGGCCGGAGCCACCACGCAGGCCGGAGAACTCGTAGCCGGTCTCGGCGTGCTCCGCCTCGTCGATACCGGTCTGCTCGGCCTCGTCCTCGACCCGCAGGCCCAGGGTGAACTTCACGACCAGGGCGATGATCGTGGTGACGATGCCGCAGTAGACGATCGTGGCGAGTGCGGCGACCGCCTGGATGCCGAGCTGGCCCGCGCCGCCGCCGTAGAAGAGACCGTTGGTCTCGTCGGGGGCGATGTCGGTGGCGAACAGGCCAATGGCCAGGGTGCCCCAGAGGCCGGCGACGAGGTGGACGCCGACGACGTCGAACGAGTCGTCGTAGCCCAGCTTGTACTTCCAGCCGACCGCGTAGGCCGACAGCGCACCGGCGATGACGCCGATGGCGAGGGCGCCCAGCGGCGAGACCGAGGCACAGGCCGGGGTGATCGCGACCAGACCGGCGACGATGCCCGACGCGGCACCCAGCGAGGTGGCCTTGCCGTAGCGGATCTTCTCGATCAGCAGCCAGCCGAGGATGGCGGCGGCGGTGGCGGCGATGGTGTTGGTGAACGCGTAGGCGGCGGCCCAGTCGGCGGCACCGGAGGAGCCGGCGTTGAAGCCGAACCAGCCGAACCACAGCAGACCGGCACCGAGCATGACCATCGTCAGGTTGTGCGGCCGCATGGCCTCACGCGGCCAGCCGCGGCGCTTGCCGAGGATGATGCAGAGCACCAGCGCGGCGACACCGGCGTTGATGTGCACCGCGGTACCGCCGGCGAAGTCCAGCGCGCCCAGCGAGGTGGCGATCCAGCCCTGCTCCAGGTCGAAGACCCAGTGCGCGATCGGGAAGTAGACCAGCGTGGCCCACAGCCCGGAGAACAGCATCCAGGCGCCGAACTTCATGCGGTCGGCGGCGGCACCGGCGACCAGCGCGACCGTCAGGATCGCGAACATCGCCTGGAAGCTGACGAACGCGAGGTCCGGCAGCGCGTTCTCGGCCTGGTCGTTCGCCAGGACCGACGACAGACCGAACGCCTCGAACGGGTTGCCGAGCAGCCCGCCCCCGAGGTCGGTGCCGAAGGTCATCGAGTAACCGAAGAGGATCCACAGCACGCCGACGAGCCCCAGCGAGCTGAAGCACATCATCATCATGTTCAGGACGCTCTTGGACCGGGCCTGGCCGCCGTAGAACAGGGCCACCCCCGGGGTCATCAGCAGTACGAGCGCAGCGCTCGCGAGGATCCAGGCGGTATCTCCGCCGTTCAGGGCTTCCTGTGGCACGGTCCGTTCCCTCCCACGTCTGTCGGTGTCCGACTGGGGAGGAACAATGGTGATCCCGTGTTTCGCACTCGGCGCCTGTCCGTTTCGCACCCGTTAACAGGCCGCCGAAACAGATGACGGTTGCGTTACCCAACCGGATCCGGCGTACGGAACGTCATCCGGATGGTCCGTTTCGTGAGCCGCAGCACGTGGTGTAACACCCGCGGACGACGACGGCGCGGGAGCCCCGGAGAGGCTCCCGCGCCGTTCGTGCGGGCGTCGCGCTCAGTTCAGGAGGGCGTCGACGAACGCCTTCGGCTCGAACGGGGCGAGATCGTCGGGGCCCTCGCCGAGCCCGACCAGCTTCACCGGGACACCGAGCTCGCGCTGCACCCGGAAGACGATGCCGCCCTTGGCGGTGCCGTCGAGCTTGGTGAGCACGATCCCGGTGACGTCGACGACCTCGCCGAACACCCGGGCCTGGGTGAGCCCGTTCTGCCCGGTGGTGGCGTCGAGGACGAGGAGGACCTCGTCCACCCGGGCCTGCTTCTCGACGACCCGCTTCACCTTGCCGAGCTCGTCCATCAGGCCGGTCTTGGTGTGCAGCCGGCCCGCGGTGTCGAGCAGGACGGCGTCGACGGCGTCGTCGGTGCCGCGCTTGACGGCGTCGAACGCGACGGAGGCGGGGTCCGATCCCTCCGGACCGCGCACGACGCCGGCCCCGGACCGCTCGCCCCAGGTCACCAGCTGCTCGGCGGCGGCCGCCCGGAAGGTGTCGGCGGCGCCGAGGGTGACCCGGTGCCCGCCCGCGACCAGCACCCGGGCGAGCTTGCCGGTGGTCGTCGTCTTGCCGGTGCCGTTGACGCCGACGACGAGGAGCACGGCGGGCCGGCCCTCGTGCGGCAGCGCGTGCACCGAGCGGTCCTGGCCGGTGTCGAGCGCCCCGGTGAGCACGTCGTGCAGGGTCTGGCGGACCTGCTCCGCGGACCGGACGCCCCGGGCGGCGAGCTGCTCGCGCAGCTGCTCGGTGACCTCCTGGGTCATCTCCGGGCCGAGGTCGGCCTGCAGCAGGGTGGCCTCGACGTCCTCCCACGACTCGTCGTCGAGGTCGCCGGCGCCGAGCAGGCCGAGCAGGCTCTGCCCGAACCCGGACCGGGAGCGCGAGAGGCGCCCCCGCAGCCGGCCGATCCGGCCCTCGGCGGGATCGATGTCCTCGGCCGGGGCGCCGGGGGCGACCGGGGCCGTCGCGTCGGCGGGGCTCTCCGGGGCGGCCGGCGCGGTGTCCGCGGTGGGCCGGGCGACGGGCTCGGTGGGCGACGTGCCGGTCTCCGGCCGTGCGACGGGCTCGGTCGGCGCTGTCGGCGCTGTCGGTGCGGTCGCCGCCGCACCGGCGGCACCGGCGGCCCCGCCGGTCCGCTCGGTCGGGAGCTGCTGTGTGGTCCCGGCGTCCGGGGTGGCGGTCCCGGCGTCGGGCCGGGCGATCTGCCGGGTCGCCGGATCCTTGCTGGCCTCGGCGGTGTCGATGACCCGGCCCTCGCCCGGGGTACCCGTGACGGTGCCCGGGTCGGGGCCGCGCTGCTCGGTCGGGACCGTCGGGCCGCTGGGCGTGCCGGCGGACGGGACCGGCGGCGCGGTGCTCACCGGGATCCCGCCGGGCGGCGTGCGGGCCTCGGTGGCACCGCCGACGACCGGGGTGCCCCCGGGAGGGGTGCGCACCTCGTCCGCGGTCGGGGTCTCGTCGACCGGCGTGGCCGTGTCGGTGGTGTCGGGGATGCCGGTGTCCCCGGCGTCGGGTGCGCGGGGCCGTTCGGGCGCGGTGGCCGTGCCCGAGGAGAAGGCGAAGCCGCCCCCGGCCTGGTAGGTGCCGCCCGTGCGCGGCGTCTCCTGCTCGGTCCCGAGCTCGCGCTGCTCCTCGTCGGACCGCAGGCTGATCCGCCGCCTGCGGGCGATCACCACCCCCGCGACGAGGGCGATCAGCAGCACGGCCACGACGACCGCGACGACGATCCAGATGGTCTGCGTGGTCACCCGCCCAACCCTGCCACGCCCGGTGCACCCGGGCGCACAGGACACCGCGCTACGACGCCGGTCGCAACCGTTGCGAGATCACCTGGGTGATGCCGTCGCCGCGCATGGAGACGCCGTAGAGCGCGTCGGCGACCTCCATCGTCGGCTTCTGGTGGGTGATGACGATGAGCTGGCTGGCCGCGCGCAGCTCCTCCATCAGCGAGATGAGCCGGCGGAGGTTGACGTCGTCGAGGGCCGCCTCGATCTCGTCGAGCACGTAGAACGGCGACGGCCGCGCCCGGAAGATCGCCACCAGCAGGGCCATCGCGGTCAGCGACCGCTCCCCGCCCGACAGCAGCGACAATCGCTTCACCTTCTTGCCCGGCGGGCGGGCCTCCACCTCGATGCCGGTGGTGAGCATGTCCTCGGGGTCGGTGAGGACGAGCCGCCCGTCGCCGCCCGGGAACAGCGTCGCGAACACGGTCTCGAACTCCCGCGCGACGTCGTGGTACGCGGTCGTGAAGACCTCGAGGATCTTGTCGTCGACCTCGCGGACCACGGTGAGCAGGTCGCGCCGGGTGTTCTTGAGGTCCTCCAGCTGGGTGGAGAGGAACCGGTAGCGCTCCTCCAGCGCCGCGAACTCCTCCAGCGCGAGCGGGTTCACCTTGCCGAGCAGCGAGAGGTCCTTCTCGGCCCGCTTCAGGCGGCGTTCCTGGGTGGCCCGGTCGAACGGCACGGCGGGCGGCGCCGACACCTGGTCGCCGCGCTCCTTCGCCGTCTCGTACTCGGCGACGTCGGCCTCCGACGGCGGCACCGGCACGTCCGGGCCGTACTCGGCGACCAGGTCGTCGATGCCGATGCCGTGGTCGGCGAGGATCTTCTCGGTCAGCTGCTCGAGCCGCATCCGGGTCTGCTGGCGCACCATCTCGTCGCGGTGGACGGCGTCGGTCAGCTTCTCCAGCAGCCCGGTCAGCCGGGTGGTCTGCTCGCGGGCCTCGGTGTGGGCGCGCTCCCGGTCGGCGCGGGCGGCCTGGATCTCGTCGCGCTCCGCGGCCGCGGCGGCGAGCGAGACCTCGATCCGCTCCGACGCCGTCCCACCGGCGTCGACGACGAGCCGGGCGATCTCCGACGCCCGCTCCCGCTCGGTGGCGGCCGCCTCCGCCCGGGCCCGGGCCTGACGCTCGGAGTGGGCCTGGCGGCGCAGCGACTCGGCCTTGCCGGCGATCGCCCGGGCCCGCTCCTCCGCGGTCCGCAGCGCCAGCCGGCACTCGACCTCCTCGGAGCGGACGGCCTCGACCTTCTCGGCGGCCTCGTCGCGCAGCTCGGTGTCGGGCTCGTCGTCGACCGGGGCGTCCTCGGCGAGCGACAGCTGGTGCTCGGCGGCCTCCAGCTCGATCAGCGACTCGGACCGCCGGGTCTCGACGCCGTCCCGCCGCTCGCGCAGCCGCTGCGCCTCGGCCCGGGCGGAGGAGACGACCTGCTCCAGGCGGCCCAGCTGGGCCGCGGCCGCGGCGCGGCGCCGGTCGGCGTCGGCGACGGCGGTCCGGGCGGTGCCCAGGTCGGTGCCGCGCGCCTCCTCCTCGGCGCGGGCGCCCTCCAGGGTGGGCCGCAGCGACTCCAGCTCGGCGTCGACGGCGTCCCGCTCGGTGACGGCGTCGTCGACGGCGGCCTGCAGCTGCAGCGCGCCCTCCCCGGCCCCGGCACCGCCGCGGGCGGCGTGCGCGGTGAGAAGGTCCCCGTCGGTCGTGACGGCGGTCAGGTCGGGCCGGGCGTCCAGCGCGGCGGCCGCGGCGCCCAGGTCGTCGACGACGACGACCTCCCGCAGCAGCGCGGCGAGCGGCGCACCCAGTGCAGGGGGTGCGGTGACCAGCGACGCGGCCCAGCGCCCGGCGGGCGGCGGGCCGTCGGGCACCGGCACCGCCCCGGGCGGTCCGTCCCCGGCCCCGGCGCCGCCGACCAGCAGCGCGGCCCGCCCGGCGTCGCCGTCGCGCAGGGCGCGCAGCGCACCCGCCGCCGACGGCACCGACGACACCGCGACACCCTCGGCGACCTCGCCCAGTGCGGCCGCGACCGCGGTCCGGGCCGACGGCTCCACCACGACGAGCTCGGCGACCGCGCCGAGCACGCCGTCGGCGGCGTCGTCCGTGCCGGAGCCGAGCAGCGCGCCGGTGCCGTCGCGGCGGACGAGTCCGACCTCGAGGGCGTCCACCCGGGCCCGCCAGTGCGCGCGGCGCTGCTCGGCGTCGCGCTCGGCGCGGGCCAGCTCCGCCACCCGCTCCTGCGCGGCGCGGTGCGCGGCCTCGGCCTGCTCGACCCGCTCGGCGAGGGCGTCGCCGCTCTCGTCGGAGGCGTCGAGGCCCAGGCCCTCGCGGGCCTCCTCCAGCTCGGCCTCGGCCTGCTCGGTCCGCGTCGACGCCTCGGCGAGGGCCTCGGACAGTCGCTCGATCTCCTCCGCGGTCGCCGCGACACCGGAGCGCAGCGCGTCGGCCTTGCCGGCGAGGGTCGCGATCCCGGCCCGGCGGTCCGCGATCGCCCGGACGGCGGCGAGGTGCTCGCGCTCGGCCGCGGCGAGGGTCCGCTCGCGCTCCGCCTTCTCGGTGACGGCCTCGTCGAGCCGGCGGCGCGCCTCGGCGACCCCGGCGACGAGCTCCTCCTCCTGCTCGGCGATCGCGTCCGCCTCGGCCTCGGTCTCGTCCGGGTCCCGGCCGGGGGTGCGTTCGGCCGCGTCGGACGACGTCAGGTGCCGGACCCGCTCCTCGGCCAGCCGCACGGTGCCGCGCAGGCGCTCGGCCAGCGCGGAGAGCTGGTACCAGGTGTCCTGGGCGGCCTGCAGCCGCGGCGCGTCGGCGGCGAGGGCCGTCTCGAGCTCCTGCTGGCGCTCGCGGGCGGTGTCGAGCTGCTCCTCGGTCTCGGCGCGGCGGCGGCGGGCCTGGTCCTGGTCGGCCTCCTCGCGGGTGATCTCCTCCTGCAGGGTCACCAGGTCGTCGGCGGCGAGCCGCAGGCGCGCGTCGCGCAGCTCGGTCTGCACCGACTGGGCCTTGCGGGCGATCTCGGCCTGCCGCCCGAGCGGCTTGAGCTGGCGGCGCAGCTCGGCGGTGAGGTCGGTGAGCCGGGTCAGGTTGGCCTGCATCGCGTCGAGCTTCCGCAGCGCCTTCTCCTTGCGCTTGCGGTGCTTGAGGACGCCTGCCGCCTCCTCGATGTAGGCGCGCCGGTCCTCCGGCTTCGACTGCAGCACCCCGTCGAGCTGGCCCTGCCCGACGATCACGTGCATCTCCCGGCCGATGCCGGAGTCGCTCAGCAGCTCCTGGACGTCGAGCAGCCGGGCCCGGGCCCCGTTGATCTCGTACTCGCCCGCGCCGTCGCGGAACATCCGGCGGGTCACCGAGACCTCGGAGTAGTCGATCGGCAGCGCGCCGTCGGAGTTGTCGATGGTGAGGGTGACCTCGGCGCGGCCCAGCGCCGACCGGCCGGACGTGCCGGCGAAGATCACGTCCTCCATCTTCCCGCCGCGCAGGGCCTTGGCCCCCTGCTCGCCGAGCACCCAGCTGATCGCGTCGACGACGTTGGACTTGCCGGACCCGTTCGGGCCGACGACGCAGGTGATCCCGGGTTCCAGGCGCAGGGTGGTGGCCGAGGCGAAGGACTTGAAGCCCTTCATCGTCAGCGTCTTGAGGTGCACGGGCGCGGGTCTCCAGGGAGCGGGAAGCCTCCAGGCTATCGGCACGGGGACGCGGTCCGTGGACGGCACGCGGCGGGGCGGCCCGCAGGTCGTCCCGCCGCGCCGGGGTCAGGCCTGCGGATCGGCCGCGTTCACCAGCCAGCGGATCCCGAACCGGTCGGTGACCTGCCCGAACAGGTCGCCCCACATCTGCTTCTCGAACGGCACGTCGATCGTGCCGCCCTCGGCGAGCGCGGTGAACCAGCCGCCGAGCTTGCCGGGGTCGTCGCCGGACAGGCTGACCGAGATGCCGGTGGGGGCACCGGCCTCGCGGCCCGGCTCGCCGTCGGAGGCCATCAGGACGAAGCCGTCCGGGGTCTCCAGGTAGCCGTGCATGACCCCCTCGGGCGGCGGCACCGGGCCCTCGGCGCCCATGTCCCCGAAGGTCATGATCTGCAGCTCGCCGCCGAGGACGGAGCGGTAGAACTCCAGTGCCTCGCGGCCGGTCGACTCGAAGTGCAGGTACGGGTTCAGGCGGACGGACATGCGGGCCTCCTCGGGCGGCGGTGCGGGCCGGTGACGACCGGCTGCTCCGGGCGGGACTCGTCGGCGGGCCCGCATCCGTGACGGCTACGCCTCGACGAACCCGGCGAACGTCCCGGTCGCGGCGCTCCACTGCTCGGAGACCGAGGTCACCCGGCCCGGCGTACCGCCGCCCTTCAGCAGGTCGAGCAGGGTCTCGCAGTCCGGACGGCCCCCCTCCGCGGTCACCGCCACCCGGCCGTCGGGGAGGTTGCGGGCCTGTCCGACGAGTCCCAGCTCGAGCGCACGTGCCCGGGTCCACCAGCGGAAACCGACACCCTGCACCTCCCCTCGGACCCATGCGGTGAGCCGAACGGACGAATCTGTGTTGCTACTCACAGTGCTGGTACGTTACCCGACCGTGATCGGACGACGCACTCCGCGGGCCCCCGTCGCGGTGCTCGGCGGGATCGGGGCCGGAGCGGTGCTCGCCATGGCCGCGCCGCTGACCCCGCTGGTCACGGCGCTGCCCGGTCCGGAGGGGACGGTCGCGGAGACCGTCCCGCTGCGTGCCGTCGGTGCGGCGTCGGCCGCGCTCCCCACGGCCGACGTCGTCGATCACGCTGACCGGAGCGTCCCCCCACCGGCGTTCGACGCGGCCGGCCTGGCCCGCTCCGCGTTCGCGGGCGCTGCGGCCGACCCGGGTTTCCCGGCCCGGTCGGCGCAGCAGGCGGCCGAGGCGTTCCGGGCCGCCGCGGCGGCTGCCGTGGCCGAGCCGCGCCCGGCCCCCGCACCGGGGCCCCGCGCGGTGCCGGACCGGGTCGCGGCCGGGGTGGCCGGTCTGTCCGGGCAGCTCGCCCGGGTCGTCGAACTGACCAACGCCGAGCGCGCGCAGGTGGGCTGCGCGCCGCTGACGCACGACCGGCGGATCACCGCCGCCGCGCAGGCGCACAGCGACGACATGGCCGCGAACGGCTACTTCGCGCACGACAGCCGCGACGGCCGGGACTTCGCCGACCGCATCACCGCGGCCGGCTACGGCTCCCCCGGCGCGGAGAACATCGCCATGGGCCAGCCCGACGCGGCGACCGTGGTGCAGGACTGGATGGAGTCACCGGGGCACCGGCGGAACATCCTCGACTGCTCGCTGAGCACGATCGGCATCGGTCTCGCCGACGGCTACTGGACCCAGGACTTCGGCCGGTAGCCGACGACACCGGGCCGGCGCACCGGCCCGTCGGACGGCGGCGTAGCGGCGGCGCACCATCCGCCCAGGACACCGCTGGTCCCGCTGCGCGGCATGCGCCGTCGACGGAACCCTGACGACGAACCCTGCTGGGCTCCGGCACACGGACCCGGACGGGTGGCCGCCGCCACAGCGGCGTCAGGAACCCGTAAGGACGAGTGGTCGCACCCGTCAACGGCACGTCATCGGCACGCCCGTACCGGTCCGCCACCGCGCAGGATTCCGCAGCCGCACAACCGCGGCGGGAGTCGAGAAGGGACATGCTGTGGCCGACGTGCTGTACGCCGTGCTGCTGATCGCCGCCTTCGTCGTCCTCGCGCTGATCCTGCGTGGGATGGAGAAGCTGTGATCGCGAACATCGCCGGGGGCCTGATCGCCCTGGCACTGCTGGTCTACCTGGTGGTGGCACTGTTGCGCCCGGAGAAGTTCTGATGGGCGGGCTCTCCGACACCGCCGCCGGGCTGATCCAGCTCGGGGCACTGGTCCTGTTCCTCGGACTGGCCTGGAAGCCGCTCGGCGACTGGATGGCGCGGGTCTACACCGACACCGGACACTGGCGCGTCGAGCGGGCGCTGTACCGGCTGGTGCGGGTGGACGCCGGCACCGGCCAGCGGTGGACCACCTACGCCGCGGGCATCCTCGGGTTCTCCTTCGTCTCGATCGTGCTGCTCCACCTGATGCAGCGGCTGCAGGCGTTCCTGCCGCTGGGATTCGGCCGCGGCACCGACGACGCCGACTCGGTGTCGCCGTCGATGGCGTTCAACACCGCGGTGTCGTTCGTGACCAACACGAACTGGCAGTCCTACTCGGGCGAGGCCGTCCTCGGGCACACCGTGCAGATGGCGGGCCTGACCGTGCAGAACTTCGTGTCCGCCGCGGTGGGCATGGCGGTGGCGGTCGCGCTGGTGCGCGCGTTCGCGAGCAGCGGCGCCGACGACGGGCGGATCGGCAACTTCTGGGTCGATCTCACCCGCGGCGTCACCCGGATCCTGCTGCCGATCGCCGCGGTCGCGGCGATCGTGCTGGTGGCCGCCGGGGTCACCCAGTCCCTGCGGGCCGGGGTCGACGTCGTCACCGTCGACGGATCGACGCACACCCTGCCGAACGCGCCCACCGCCTCCCAGGAGGCGATCAAGGAGCTCGGCACCAACGGTGGCGGGATCTTCAACGCGAACTCGGCGCACCCGTTCGAGAACCCGAACCCGTTCACGAACCTGCTGGAGAACTTCCTGCTCCTGCTCGTCCCGGTCGCGCTGACCAGGACGTTCGGCGTCATGGTCGGCCGGGTCCGGCAGGGTGTCGTGCTGCTGTCGGTGATGACCGGCATCTGGGCAATGTTCACCGCGCTGGTGTGGCTGGCCGAGGCGTTCCCGAACGGCCCGGCCGCGCTGATCGCGGGCGGCTCGATGGAGGGCAAGGAGGTCCGGTTCGGCATCCCGGCCTCGGTGCTGTGGGCCGTCTCGACGACCGGCACCTCGACCGGTGCGGTCAACGCGATGCACGACAGCTTCTCCGGTGCGGGCGGCGGCGTGCTGATCCTCAACATGCTGCTCGGCGAGGTCGCGCCCGGCGGGGTCGGTGCGGGCCTCTACGGCATGCTGGTGCTCGCGATCGTCGCGGTGTTCCTGGCCGGGCTGATGGTCGGGCGGACCCCGGAGTACCTGGGCAAGAAGCTCGGCCGCCGGGAGGTCACGTTCGCCGCGGTGTCGATCCTGGCCATGCCGTCGCTGGTGCTGCTCGGCGCCGGCCTCGCGGTGGTGCTCCCCGGCACGCTCGACGCCCTGAACAACGACGGTGCGCACGGCTTCTCCGAGGTCCTCTACGCGTGGGCGTCGGCCGCCAACAACAACGGCTCGGCGTTCGCCGGACTGACCGTCACGAACGACTTCTTCCAGGCCGGTCTCGGCATCGCGATGCTGTTCGGCCGGTTCGTGCCGATCCTGGCCGTGCTCGGGCTGGCCGGTGCGCTCGCCGGGCAGCGGCGCACCCCGGCGGGCGCCGGGACGCTGCCCACCGACGGCGTGCTCTTCGCGGGCCTCGTCGGCGGGACCGTGCTGCTCGTCGCGGCCCTGACCTTCTTCCCGGCACTCGCTCTCGGACCGATCGCGGAGGCACTGTCATGACCGCCCAGACCGTCGCGCCCGCTGAGGACCCGCGGCCGGACACCCCGGCGGCACCGGTCGGTGCCGGGGCGTTCGCGCCCCGGCAGCTGATCGAGTCCGTGCCGGAGGCGCTGCGCAAGCTCGCCCCGCGGGTCCAGGCCCGCAACCCGGTGATGTTCGTCGTCTGGGTGGGCTCGGTGCTGGTCACCGTGCTCGCCGTGGTCGACCCGAGCGTCTTCGCCGTGCTGATCGCGATCTGGCTGTGGTTCACGGTGCTGTTCGCGAACCTGGCCGAGGCGGTCGCAGAGGGCCGCGGCAAGGCCCAGGCGGCGTCGCTGCGGGCGACCCAGCGGGACACGGTCGCCCGCAGGCTGATCGAGGGCAGCAGCGACCGTGCGGAGCAGGTGCCCGCCACCGCGCTGACGATCGGCGACCGGGTCGTCGTCGAGGCAGGGGAGACGATCCCCGGGGACGGCGACGTCGTCTCCGGCATCGCCTCGGTCGACGAGTCCGCGATCACCGGCGAGTCCGCACCGGTCATCCGGGAGGCGGGCGGCGACCGCTGCGCCGTGACCGGCGGCACCACCGTGCTGTCGGACCGGATCGTCGTCGAGATCAGCACGAAGCCCGGCGAGTCCTTCGTCGACCGCATGATCGGGCTGGTCGAGGGGGCCGCGCGGCGCAAGACGCCGAACGAGATCGCGCTGACGATCCTGCTCGCCGCACTGACGATCATCTTCCTGCTCGCCGTCGTCGCGGTCGCGCCGATGAGCGCCTACGCCGGGTCCCAGGTGCCGGTCCTGGTGCTGTCGGCGCTGCTGGTCTGCCTCATCCCGACGACGATCGGGGCGCTGCTGTCCGCGATCGGCATCGCCGGCATGGACCGCCTGGTGCAGCGCAACGTGCTCGCGACGTCGGGCCGTGCCGTGGAGGCGGCCGGCGACATCGACACCCTGCTGCTGGACAAGACCGGCACGATCACCTTCGGGAACCGGCGGGCCACCGCGCTGCACCCGGTCGGCGGCACCGGTCTCGACGAGCTCGCCCGCGCGGCCCGGCTGTCCAGCCTGGCCGACCAGACCCCGGAGGGGCGCAGCATCGTCGAGCTCTGCGCGGCCGAGCACGGGCTGGCGCCCGAGGCCGACGCCGCCGAGGCCGTCGCGGAGTTCGTCCCGTTCGCCGCGCAGACCCGGATGTCCGGCGTCGACGCGGGCGGGGCGTCCGTGCGCAAGGGCGCCACGGCCGCCGTGCTCGGCTGGGCGGCGGGTGCCGACGACGCGGTCCGCGCCGAGGTGGACCGGGTGGTGGAGTCCGTCTCCGACGGCGGCGGTACCCCGCTGGTGGTGGCGACCGGCACCGACCCGGGCGGGCGGGGCGCGCGGATCCTGGGCGTGATCCAGCTCTCCGACGTGGTCAAGCCGGGGATGGCGCAGCGGTTCGCCGAGCTGCGGGCGATGGGGATCCGCACGGTGATGGTCACCGGCGACAACCCGCGCACCGCGGCCGCGATCGCCTGCGAGGCCGGGGTGGACGACCACCTGGCCGAGGCCACGCCGGAGGACAAGCTCGCGCTGATCCGGCGCGAGCAGTCCGGCGGGCGACTGGTCGCCATGACCGGCGACGGCACCAACGACGCCCCGGCGCTGGCCCAGGCCGACGTCGGCGTCGCGATGAACACCGGCACCTCCGCCGCCAAGGAGGCCGGGAACATGGTCGACCTCGACTCGGACCCGACCAAGCTGATCGAGATCGTCGGGATCGGCAAGCAGCTGCTGATCACCCGGGGCGCGCTGACCACGTTCTCGGTGGCCAACGACCTCGCGAAGTACTTCGCGATCCTGCCCGCGATGTTCGCCGCGCTCTACCCGTCGCTCGGCCTGCTCAACATCATGGGCCTGTCCACGCCGGAGTCCGCGATCCTCTCCGCGGTGATCTTCAACGCGTTGATCATCGTGGTGCTGATCCCGCTCGCGCTGCGCGGCGTGCGGTACCGGCCGTCCTCGGCGGCGAGCCTGCTGCGCCGCAACCTGCTCGTCTACGGAGTGGGCGGGGTCGTCACCCCGTTCGTCGGGATCTTCCTGATCGACCTGCTCGTCCGTCTGATCCCCGGAGTCTGAAGATGCTGACCACCCTGCGCCGCCAGACCGCGGTCGGCCTGCGCGTGCTGCTCGTCATGACGGTCCTGTGCGGGATCGTCTACCCGCTCGCGATCTGGGGCGTGGCCCGGATCCCGGGCCTGAACGACCGGGCCGAGGGCTCGATCCTGCCCGGCGGCAGCGGATCGTCGCTGATCGGGATCGACCCGGTCGCCGCCGACCCCGCCGCCGACCCGTACTTCCACACCCGGCCGGCCGGCTCGTCCGAGGACGTGCTCGGTCCCGGGGACACGACGTCGTCCGGCGGATCCAACAAGGGTGCGTTCGACGCCGAGCTGGTCGAGTCCGTCACCGAGCGGCAGCGGCTGATCGCGGCCCGGGAGGGCGTCGCGCCCGAGATCGTCCCCGCGGACGCGGTGACCGCGTCCGGGTCCGGCCTGGACCCGGACATCAGCCCGGAGTACGCCGCCCTGCAGGCCCCCCGGGTCGCCCGGGTCACCGGCCTGGACCCGGACCGGGTCCGGGAGCTCGTCGCCGAGGCCACGACCGGGCGCACGCTCGGGTTTCTCGGCAGCCCGCGGGTGAACGTCACCGAGCTGAACCTCGCCGTCCGGGACGCAACCGGCTGATGCGGGATCATTCGTCGATGAGCGACGAGAAGGTGCGCGGCGGGCCGCGTGGCGAGCTGCGCATCCATCTCGGTGCCGCGCCCGGGGTCGGCAAGACCTTCGCCATGCTCGGCGAGGCCCACCGCAGGCTCGGGCGCGGCACCGACGTGGTGGTCGGGGTCGTCGAGACGCACGGCCGGGACCGGACCGCCGCGGCGCTGGAGGGGCTCGAGGTGGTGCCGCGGCGGCGGGTGACGCACGGCGGGGTCGTCCTGGAGGAACTGGACCTCGACGCGGTACTGGCCCGGCGTCCGGAGGTCGTGCTGGTCGACGAGCTCGCGCACACCAACGCGCCCGGCGGGCGGCACGCCAAGCGCTGGGAGGACGTCGAGGAGCTCCTGGAGGCGGGCATCGACGTCATCTCCACGGTGAACGTGCAGCACCTGGAGTCGCTCGGCGACGTCGTGCACCGGATCACCGGGGCCCGCCAGCGCGAGACCGTGCCGGACGAGGTCGTCCGCCGGGCCGAGCAGCTGGAGCTGGTCGACATCACCCCGGAGGCGCTGCGCAGGCGCCTGGCGCACGGCAACGTCTACCCCGCCGAGAAGATCGACGCCGCGCTCGGGCACTACTTCAAGGTCCCGAACCTGATCGCGCTGCGGGAGCTCGCGCTGCTCTGGGTCGCCGACGAGGTCGACGTCGCCCTGCTGCGCTACCGGGCCGACGAGCAGGTCACCGACGTGTGGGAGACGCGGGAACGGGTCGTCGTCGCGCTCACCGGCGGGGCGGAGTCGGAGACCGTGCTGCGGCGGGCCGCCCGGATCGCGACCCGCTCCGGCAAGGCCGACCTGATCGCGGTCCACGTGCTGCGCGGGGACGGCCTTGCGGCCGCGCCGGTGGGCTCGGTCGACCGGATCCGCCGGCTCGCCGACGACGTCGGCGCGAGCTTCCACACCGCCGTCGGCGACGGCGGGGCGGACGCCGTCACCCGTGCCCTGCTCGACTTCGCCCGTGGGGTCAACGCCACCCAGCTGGTGCTGGGGACCTCGCGCCGGTCCCGGGTGGCGCGGCTGTTCGCCCCGGGGATCGGGGCGCGGGTCGTACAGGAGTCCGGTCCGATCGACGTCCACATGGTCACCCACGACAGTGCCGGACGGGTGCTGCGGCTCCCCACCCTGCGGAACGGGCTGCCCTACGGGCGTCAGATCGCGGGCTGGGTGACCGCCGTCATCGGCCCGGCCGCCGCAACCGTGCTGGGCGTCGCGTTCACCGGGGTGGTCGACCTGTCCACCGACGTGGTGCTCTACTTCCTGGCCACGGTGCTCGCAGCGCTGGCCGGCGGCCTCGGCCCGGCGCTGCTCGCGGCGTTGCTCGGCGGGATCCTTCTGAACTTCTTCTTCACCCAGCCCTTCTACTCGCTGAACGTGGCCGCCGCCGGGAACCTGCTCACCGTCGTCGCGCTGCTGCTGGCCGGGGTGCTGGTCGCGCTCGTCGTGGACCGCGCGGCCCGGCAGGCGGAGCAGGCCGCGCGGGCCCGGGCCGAGGCTGCGCTGCTCGCGTCGTTCGCGCGGACCGTCCTCACCAGGGCGGACCCGCTCCCACGCCTCCTGACCAAGGTTCGCGAGACCTTCGGACTGACCTGCGCCGCCCTGCTGGAGCGCGGGCCGGACCGGGCCTGGAACGTGATCGCCTCCGCCGGACCGGTCGGGTGTGGCCGCCCCGAGCAGGCCGACGTCGACGTGCTCGTCGACGACGGCCTGCACCTGATCGGGACCGGGCGGACACTGCCGGCCGCCGATCGCCGCCTGCTGGAGACGGTCGGCGGGCAGGCGCTGCTGGCACTGCGGGGTCAACGGTCCGAGGCCGGTGCCGCCGACGCCGAACGCCGGGCAGAGGTCAACGAGACCCGCGGAGCGCTGCTCTCCGCGGTCGGCCACGACCTCCGGACCCCGCTGACCTCCATCAAGGCCGCGGTCGGCAGTCTGCGCGATCCCGGGCTGCGGCTCCCCGACGACGACCGCGCGGAGCTGCTCGCCACCGTCGAGGAGTCCGCGGACCGGCTCAGCAACCTGGTGGACAACCTGCTCGACTCCTCCCGGCTGGCCGCGGGTGCCGTGACGCCGCTGCTCGCCCCCGTCGGCTACGACGAGGTGGTGGCGACCGCGTTGATCGGCCTGGACGGGGCCGGAGACGTCACGGTCGCGGTCGCGGAGGACGTCCCTGACGTCGTCGCCGACTCGGGCCTGCTGGAGCGGGTGATCGCGAACGTGATCGACAACGCCCTGCGGCACGGCGGGAGGGGCGTGACGGTACGGGCCAGCGCGCACTCCGACCGCGTCGAGCTGCGTGTCGTCGACCGCGGTCCCGGCGTACCGCGGCGGCGGATGGGTGACCTGTTCGCCGCGTTCCAGCGACTCGGGGACCGGGATGCGACCAGCGGCCTCGGTCTGGGACTCTCCGTGGCACAGGGCCTCACGACGGCGATGGGCGGCACCCTGACCGTGGAGGACACACCCGGGGGTGGACTGACGGTGGTCGTGTCACTGCCCGCTGCGCCGGCGGGAGCCCGGCGGTGACCGGGGTGCGGACCACGGTCCTGGTCGTCGACGACGATCCGCAGATCCTGCGCGCGCTCCGGATCAACCTCGCGGCGCACGGGTACGCCGTACTCCTCGCCGAGGACGGGGCCGCGGCACTGCGCCGGGCAGCGGACGGGCACCCCGACGTCGTCGTGCTCGATCTCGGGCTGCCCGACCTGCACGGGTCCGAGGTCATCGAGGGGATCCGCGGCTGGAGCGCCGTGCCGATCATCGTGCTGTCCGCGCGCGGCGACTCCGGCGACAAGGTCCGTGCCCTCGACGCCGGCGCGGACGACTACGTCACCAAGCCGTTCGGGATGGCGGAACTGCTCGCCCGGCTCCGCGCGGCCGTCCGCAGGGCCGCCGTCACGACCGTGGACGGCGAGGCGGTGATCAGGACCGACGCCTTCACCGTCGACCTGGCGGCGAAGACCGTCGTGGACTCCGGCGGCGGGGACGTCCACCTCACCCCGACCGAGTGGGGGATCCTCGAGGTGCTCGTCCGCAACCGCGGCAAGCTCGTCGACCGGCGGCGGCTCCTGCACGAGGTGTGGGGGCCGAGCTACGACACCGAGACCCACTACCTGCGGGTCTACCTGGCCCAGCTACGGCGGAAGCTGGAGCCGGTGCCGTCCGCACCCCGATATCTGATCACCGAGGCCGGTATAGGGTACCGGTTCGAGACCTGAGCCGGCATCGCCTCGGTGGTCGCGGACGACGACCCCGGGAACGCCGCGACGACGGCCCGGCGACGACACCGGACGCGGCCGTTCCTGATCTCCCGCGGGGCCCGCCCGATCTTGACGGCCCGGGCAGGCCTGCCGCCGCACGGGTGGCCCTACGATCGTCCTCGGTGTGCCGGGAAGTCTGGTCGGCGAGCGGAACCGTCGTTCGCCGGGAGGACCACTCGTGCAGATCTACCGTTCGGAGCCGGGGCGCCGGATCGTCCAGGACTGGTGCCGCGGCGTGCTGGACCGGCACCTGCCCGCCGCCGAGCGGCAGGTCGTGGGTACCTCGCTGGGGCACACCCACCTGACGACCGTCGGCGACGGCCCGCGGGTCCTCCTGCTGCCGGGTACCAACTTCGGCGTCGCAGCGTCCGTCGGGCTCGTCACCGAGTTGGCTGCGACCCACCGGGTCACCGTGCCCGACCTGCCGGGCCAGCCCGGCCTGAGCTCCGGCGTGCGGTACCGGGACGACCGCGTGACGCGGCACCGCCGGTGGTTCGCCGAGGTGCAGGCCCACCTCGGCACCGAGCCGATGGTCGTCGTCGGCGAGTCACTCGGCGCGGCCGTGGCGCTGTGTGCCGAGCCGGCCCCGCGGATCACGGGCATGGTGCTCGTGGCGCCCGCGGGCCTCGTCACGGCCCGGGTGGATCCCGGGGTCCTCACCGCGGCCCTCGGATGGACGCTGCGGCGGACGGAGCGGTGGTCGGACCGGCTGCTGGGAACGATGGACGGCGGCGCGACCGTCCCGGAGCGGGACCGGTTGATCGAGTGGATGACGCTGGTGGCGCGGCACGCCCGCACCAGCCTGGCGCCCGCACCGCTGCCGACGCCGGTGCTGACCGGCTGGGGGCGGACGCCGTTCCGGGTGCTGGCCGGCGCCGGTGACCGCTTCTTCCCGGCGCACCGGCTCGCCGTCCCGGCCCGGCGGATGCTCGGAACGGAGACGACGGTGGTGGCGGGCGCGGGCCACCTGCTCTCCCACAGCGCATCCGGCGCGGTCGTCGCCGCGGTCGCGGACCTGCACCGTCCGGGCGGCGTCACGGGGTGACCGTGCCGGGAGCGCCGCGCCAGCCGTCACACCTCCCACCGGAGGTGCCCCGGATCTCCCAGCGGGTCGGCGAGGCGGCTCGCGACCGGTCGGCGGAGCGTGAGCGGGGTGGTTACCCTGCACGACGGCCCGGTCGGACACCCGGGAACGCGAGGTCGGCGGGAGGTCGCAGGCATGTCGGTGATCGACAACGCGGTGTACGTCGACGGCCGGCGGGCCGCCGCCCCGGCGTCGGTCGACGGTGCGCTCGAGGAGCTGCACCGCTGCCGGAGCGACCACACCGGCGACGGCGACGGGTCCACCGCCCCGTACAGCTTCTGCTGGATCGGCATGCTCCGCCCGGACGTCGAGGAGATCGAGGAGCTCGCGAAGGAGTTCGACCTCCACTCCCTCGCCGTCGAGGACACCGTCAACGCCCACCAGCGGCCGAAGATGGAGCGCTACGGCGACACCGAGTTCGTCGTGCTGCGCCCGGCCCGCTACGTCGACCGCGACGAGGTCGTGCAGATCGGCGAGGTGCACCTGTTCCTCGGCCCGGACTTCGTGCTCACCGTCCGGCACGCGGTCGAGCCGGACCTCGGCGAGGTCCGTGAACGACTGGAGCGTGACCCGGAGCTGCTGGCGCACGGCCCGATGGCGGTGCTCTACGCCGTCCTCGACCGGGTCGTCGACGACTACATCCCGGTCCTCGACGGCCTGCAGGACGACATCGACGAGATCGAGGAGCAGGTCTTCCGCGGCGACCCGCACGTCTCCCGGCGGATCTACCAGCTGACCCGCGAGGTGATCGCCTTCCAGCGGGCGGTGGAACCGCTGCAGGAGATCTTCCTCGAGCTGCGCGGCCGGTTCGCGAAATCCGGGCCGAGCCCGGACGTCGAGCTGCGACGGGCGATGCGGGACGTCATCGACCACGCCACAAGGGTCCGTGAGCGGGTCGAGGGTTTCCGGGACCTGCTCGGCAACATCCTCACCGTCAACGCGACCCTGGTCGCGCAGCGGCAGAACGACGAGATGACGCGGCTGACCGAGGCCGGGTTCCAGCAGAACGAGCAGATGAAGAAGGTGTCGTCCTGGGCGGCGATCCTCTTCGCGCCCAGCCTGATCGCCGGCGTCTACGGCATGAACTTCGACTACATGCCGGAGCTGCACTGGATGTTCGGCTACCCGATGGCGTTCGGGCTCATGGTGCTGCTCGCCGTCGGGCTCTTCGCGATGTTCAAGTTCAACGACTGGCTCTGACCGGTCCCGGGCGCCGGGCACGCCCCCTGTGCGTACCCGGCGCCGGGCGGGCCGGGGCACGCTCCCCCTGCGTACCCCCGGCCCGGGTGGCCGGCTCTCCCCCGAGTCCGGCAGGTCCTGTCCCCGCGCTGCAGCGCGGGCCACCCCCGGTGCTGCTCAGCCGCCGGGGCGCGGGACGGCCGGCGCCGGTGTGGCGGTCGGTGCGGGCGGAGCCGACGGCGGAGCGCCCGCCGAGGTGGCGGGTGCGGGCGTCGCGCCCGGGATCGTGACGACCATCGGCGCGGGCGGCGTCGTCACGCACTCACCGGTCCGTGGGTCCGAGGTCCGGGTCCCCCGGGGGTACGGACCGGGCGCATCCGGCTCGTCGGCCACCGGGCGTCCGCGGACCGGGCAGTAGTCGTCCACCACCAGCGGAGTGCCGTCCTGGTCGAACAGGTACACCCCGGACAGCGGCCTGCCCTTCGCGTCGAACGGGCGCACGTCGGTGATCGACTCGCCGTCGAGCGTGAGCCCGGACGGCGTGGAGTAGCGGACCGGGTCGTCGTCCTCGGCGAGCGCCCCGGCCGCGGCGAACACCAGCCCCGCCGCGAACACGTTCAGCGGCAGCACCGCCCACAGCAGCCGCCGGTCGGACCGGGAGCGGGCCCCGAGCGCGACCGAGAGCGGCACGGCCGCCAGCGAGATGAGCACCGTCACCAGCACCGCCGTGGAGCCGCCCGTCGTGAGCATCACGGCGACCACCCCCGCCGCGACGACGGCGCGCAGCACCCACCACCCCGGCTGCAGGACGGCGACGAACGCCGGCAGGTCCCGCCAGTTCGGCTCGGCCGGGGCACCGTCCCGGACGCGCAGCCGGTCGAGCGCCCGGACCGGTCGCAGCGCCCCCGCCGTCGGCTGGCGCGGGCCGTCCCGCAGCACCGGCAACACCCCGACCCCTGCGACGACGAGCCCGAGGATCAGCGCGAGGCCGCCCTCCGGCACCCCGATGACGCCGCCGAGCGCGGCGAGCAGCATCGCGCCGACCAGCGTGAGCACCGCGAACCGCGCCGCCCAGCGCGGACGGGGCTCCGGACCGGGCGGCGCCGGGAACCCCGCGGCGGCGCGCAGCTCGGTCGCGTACGCCGCGGGGGTCCCGAGGCGCTCGTGCACCGCGGCCCGGTCGTAGGCCTCCCCCAGCTCACCCGCGAGGTCGGCGAGGTGCCCGCAGGCGTCCTCGACGATCTCGGCCAGCTCCGCGGAAGGCAGGTCGGCCAGCGCCGACCGCAACCCGTCGAGATAGTCGGCCGTGACCGCGTCGTCGATCCGGATCGTCGCGTCGGTCCCGTTCTCGGCCATCACGTGCCCACCAGGCCTTCCATCGTGGCGGCGAACGTCCGCCACCGCGCCGTCGTCTCCTGCAGCCGGGCCCGGCCCGGTTCGTTGATCGCGTAGTACTTGCGGTGCGGTCCCTCCTCGCTCGGGACCACGTACGAGGTCAGCAGGCCCGCGCCGTAGAGCCGGCGCAGGGTGCCGTAGACCGACGCGTCACCGACCTCGGAGAGTCCTGCCGCGCGCAGTGCCCGCACGACCTCGTAGCCGTAGCCGTCCTCCTTGTCGAGCACGGCCAGGACCGCGAGGTCGAGCACCCCCTTGAGCAGCTGGCTGGTGTCCATCGCCCCCTCCTTCTGCGCCGGAGAGTACTACGTGATGCGCAGTAGTGTCGAACGCGTTGCATCCTCCGCCGCATGAGCGACCCGCCTCGCGCCGCTCCGGGCCCCTTTTCGAAGCCCGCTCCAACCCGAGCCCCGCACCGCACCTCACCGCTCCGTGCCGTGCCATGCCGTACCCCGCACCGCACCGCGCCGTGCCGCGCCGTGCACCGCGCCGCGCCGTGCCGCGCCGTGCCCCGCGCCGTGCCGCCCCGTGCCGTGCACCGCACCGCGCCGTGCCGCGCCGTGCCGTGCCGTGCACCGCGCCGCTCCGTACCGTGCCGCGCCGTTCCCCGCACCGCGCCGCTCCATGCCCCGCACCACGCCGCTCCATGCCCCGCAGCGCACCGCGCCATGCCCCGCAGCGCACCTCGCCATGCCCCGCAGCGCACCTCGCACCGGCCCGCACCGTGCTCGCCCCGCACCGCACCGGCCCGGTTCACCCCCGCCGAGATGCAGGTCAGCGTTGCCGAGTGATCGACAATTCGCGCTGTGCTGCATCTCGGCGGTCCGCAGCTCGCGGCGGTTCGCAGCATCGCAACGGTTCGCAGCATCGCAGCGGTTCGCAGCATCGCAGCGGTTCGCAGCATCGCAGCGGTTCGCAGCATCGCGATGGCACCCCGGCAACGGTGGGCTCCCCCAGCAACCCGGTCGCCGACCCAGCGACGCGCCGGGCACCGCTGCGTCGGTGGGGCGCACGGCCGGCCCCGGCGACGGGTACGCCCTGCACCGCGACGGCCGAGGCCGGCGGACACGGTGTGCCGCTCGAGGGGCGCGGTGCACCGCCCGACGGCCCGGCACGAGCGCGAGCGTCCGGTGCGCCAGGGCCCGGCACCGGCGCGCGGGTCAGGTGCGCGGCGTGCGGGGTCTCGGCTGGCAGCGCGGGCAGGTGAAGGACGAGCGGTTCATGAACGCGTCCCGCCGGATCGGCGTGCCGCAGCGCGGGCAGGCCCGGTCCACCTGTCCGTAGACGTTCAGGGACCGGTCGAAGTACCCCGACGCCCCGTTGACGTTGACGTACAGCGCGTCGAACGAGGTCCCGCCCTGGGCGAGCGCCGCGGTCATGACGGTGGTGGCCGCGTCGAGCACGGCGTGCCCCTGCGCCCGGGTGAGCTTCTCGGTGGGCCGCAGGCCGTGCAGTCTCGCCCGCCAGAGGGCCTCGTCGGCGTAGATGTTGCCGATGCCCGAGACCACGGTCTGGTCCAGCAGCGCCCGCTTGACCTCGGTCCGCCTGCGGCGCAGCGCGGCGACGGTGTCGTCGGCGGAGAAGGCCGGGTCCATCGGGTCGCGCGCGATGTGCGCGACCGGCTCGGGCAGCAGGCCCCCGCCGGACGCCGGGGCGAGCGGATGGACCGACAGCCCGCCGAACGTGCGCTGGTCGACGAAGCGCAGCTCGGGACCGTCGTCGTCGAAGCGGAGGCGGACCCGCAGGTGCTTCTCGTCGGGCTCGGCCGGATTTTCGACGAGCATCTGGCCGGACATCCCGAGGTGCGCGAGGAGCGCGTCGTCCCCGGCCTCGGCCGTGTCGAGTTCGAGCCACAGGTACTTGCCACGGCGGGCGGCCGCACGCAGCGTCCGCCCGGTCAGCCGGGCGGTGAAGTCCGCCGAGCCGGTGGGATGCCGCCGGACGGCCCGCGGGTGCAGCACCTCGACGGCGGCGACCCGGCGGTCCAGGACGTGGTCGGCGAGGCCCCGGCGGACGACCTCGACCTCGGGGAGCTCCGGCATCTAGTGCGTGGAGCCGGTGCTCTCGGCCGACAGGGTGCGCCAGGCGAGCTCGGCGGCCTTCTGCTCGGCTTCCTTCTTGGTGCGGCCCGCCCCGCTGCCGAGGTCACGGCCCCCGACGACGGCGGTCGCGGTGAACACCTTGAGGTGGTCCGGGCCCTCCTCGTCGATCCGGTACTCGGGCACGCCGTGCCCTCCGGCCGCGGTGAGCTCCTGCAGGCTGGTCTTCCAGTCGAGACCGGCGCCGAGCAGCGGCGCACTGTGCAGCAGGTCGGCGAACAGCCGGTGGACGAGCTCGCGGGAGGGCTCCAGCCCGTGCTGCAGGTAGACGGCGCCGAGCAGGGCCTCGGTGGCGTCTGCCAGGATGCTGGCCTTCGACCGGCCACCGGTCAGTTCCTCGCCGCGTCCCAGGTACAGGTAGGCGCCGAGACCGTCGGACGACTCACCGGGAGTGGGCAGCGCCACGGCGACGCCCGCCAGCGCGTGCATGTTGACGACGCTGGCCCGCAGCTTCGCGAGCTGCCCCTCGGGGAGGTCCGGGTGGTCCCGGTAGAGCCGTTCGGTGATCACGATGGACAGCACCGAGTCGCCCAGGAACTCCAGGCGCTCGTTGGTGGGCAGTCCACCGTGCTCGTAGGCGTACGAGCGGTGGGTGAGCGCGAGGGTCAGCAGCTCCTCGTCCAGCTCGACCCCGAGTGCGGACAGCAGAGGAGACCGGTCCGTCACCGGACCGGTCACGCTCTTGTCACCCACTACCGGATCAGGCCGGGCTGGTGACCTGCCGGCCGTCGTACTGACCGCAGGTCGGGCAGGCGATGTGCTGGAGCTTCGGCTCGCGGCACGCGCGGTTCGAGCACGCGACGAGGTTCGGCGCAGTGGCCTTCCACTGCGACCGGCGCGCACGCGTGTTGGACCGCGACATCCGGCGCTTGGGGACGGCCATGATGACACTCCTCGGTACTTCGAACGATCAGGTCTTCCCACCGGGAGCGGGCTCCGCGTGGAGCCCCCGCTCAGTCGGTGGAGGGCAGGCGCTCCTTGAGCGCCGCCCAACGAGGATCCAGTGTCTCATGCCCGTGATCCTGCGGGAGATCGGCCCACCTCTCGCCACAGACGTCGCACAGGCCCGGGCAGTCGGGCCTGCACAGCGGCGCCATCGGGAGATCGGTGACGACGGCGTCGCGCACGGTCTGGGTGATGTCGATCCGGTCGTCGACCAGCCGCGGGATCTCGTCGGCGTCGGTGGTCTCCTCGGTGACCGAGTCCGGGTAGGCGAACAGCTCGCCGATCCGGACCGCGACGTCGTCGCCGATCGGGTCGAGGCACCGGGAGCACTCGCCCTCCAGCCGCGCAGCGGCCGTGCCGGAGACGTAGACGCCCTCGGTGACCGACTCCAGGGAGAGGTCGAGGTCGACCTCCGAGTCCTCGGGGACGGCGATGACGCCGGCCAGGCCGATGGCGGCGTCGCCCGACGGGGCGGGCACCGTGCGCTGGACGGTGCGCTGTGTGCCGGGCCGCCGGGCCAGCTCGCGGGTGCTGAACACCCACGGGTTCTCGTCGGGACGGTCTCCGGGCGTGCGATGCGTGCTCATGACCCGGACCAGCGTACGCGCACCGATCAACCCGCCGGTCGCGCGTCGAACGCGTCGGCGACGAGGGCACCGAGCTCGAGGAACGCGTCCGACGTCGCGGGGCGCAGCCGGGCCGGGTCGATCCGGCCGCCGGTGGCCAGGTGCGGGTCGTGCGGGACCGGGACGACGCCGCGCACCCGGCTCCGGAAGTGCTCGAGGACCCGGTCGGCGTCGACCTCGGCGCTGTGCCGGTCGCAGGACAGCACCACGACCGCGTCCGCCGCGAGGCCGGCGTGCCCGTGCGCGACCAGCCAGTCCAGTGTCCTGCTCGCCCGCCCGGCGCCGTCGACGGTGGGGGCGCCGACCACGACGACCGAGTCGGCGCGGGCGAGGGTCCCCTCCATCGCGGAGTGGACCAGCCCGGTGCCCGAGTCGGTGACGATGATGTTGAAGAACCGGCCGAGCAGGTCGCAGACGCGCTCGTACTCGTCGCGGCGGAACGCGTCGCCCGCGGCCGGGTCCTGCTCGGAGGAGAGGACCTGCAGCCGGCCCGCGAGGCTGGTGTACCGGGAGACGTCGGTCCAGGTCCCGACGGACTCCAGGTCGTCGAGCAGCTCCCGGACGGTGACCCGTGAGTCGCCGGTCAACCGGTCGGCGAGGGTCCCGGCGTCCGGGTTCGCGTCGAGGACGACGGCCCGGTCACCACGGTGCTCGGCCAGGGCCAGCCCGAGGCAGGCGGACACGGTCGTCTTCCCGACGCCGCCCTTGACCGACATGACCGCGACCCGGTGCGCGCCGGGCAGCGGCCCGCGGATGCGGGTCAGCAGGGCGTCGCGCCGCTCCTCGGCGTCGCTCGGTCCCGGGTTGACCCGGCCGCCGGTCACGTCGTGCAGCATCCGGCGCCAGCCGGTGCGGGGCCGTTCGGCGCGCGGCCGCAGCACCTCGGCCTCGCGCAGGTCGGGCCGCGCCGGAGCGGGCGGGTACGACGGCGGGTCGACCGGTCGGGTCGTCACGGGGCTTCCTTCCAGCCGGTGTCCGTAGCGCTCCCACCAGGTCGTCGGATCGGGCTCGGGCCGGCGCGCCATGGAGCGGAAGAGTAGTACGCCGTTCGGCGCAGCGGGACGGATTCGCCGGGTCTCAGCCGGCCGCGCGTGCGGCCCGCCGGGTCGCGCCCGGCGTCTCCCCGACGACGGCCCGGTAGCGACGGGTGAAGTGGGCCTGGTCGGCGTACCCGAGGTCGGCGGCCAGCGCGGCCAGGTCCGCGCCGGGGTCCTCGCGCAACGTGGTCGCGGCCGACTGCAGCCGCCGGCAGTCGATCAGCCACAGCGGGGTCAGCCCGACGTGCGCGCGGACCAGACGTTCGAGGGTGCGCGGCGCGACCCCGGTCGCGTCGGCGAGCTGGTCGGCGCGGACGAGGTCGGTCCGCTCCTCGGCGAGCGCGCAGGCCCGGTTGACCAGCAGCCCCGCGTCGGTGACGCGGTCCGCGTACGGCCCGAGCCAGTCCCGCACGACGGCGGCGACCGCCCGGTCCGGCTCGGAACCGTGCACCGCGGCCGTCAGCTCCGCGACCGGTGCGCCGGGGAACGGCTCCTCGGCGCCGGTCAGCGCGGCCGGTGCGGTCGTGGTGAGCACCGGCGCCGCGGCCGGGCGGAGCAGCACGCCGGCCACCCAGGAACGGCCGGCGAGCTCCCGGGTGCCGACGACGGCCCGCGGCCCGTACAGGGACGCCCCGACCGGACCGGTGACCAGGTTGAACGACGGGTACTGCAGCACCCGCTGGGTCACGGTGCGGCCGTGCGGCACGGTCCAGCGGGCGACCCAGACCCAGCGGACGAGCGCGTCGAGACCGGCCGGGAACCGGGACAGCGCCACCTCCGGTGCGCCCGGGTTCAGGTGTCCCCGCGACTCGACCATCCGCCCCTCCCCACCCGTGACGCCGACGCTGTCGGGAATCTTCAAGCACGCAGCGGGTACGGGCGGCAGGCTGGTCCGTATGACGAACACCACCACCGCCGCCACCGGCGAGCACACCACCGAGGGCCGCCCGAACTCGCACACCTCGCTGACACCGCACCTGGTGGCGTCCCCCGCCCGCGAGGCGGTCGAACTGTACTCCGCGGCGTTCGGCGCACGGGTCGTCTCGATCACGGAGATGGGTGGGCTGATCGGGCACGCCGAGCTGGCGCTGCCGTCCGGGCGGTTCACCGTCAGCGACGCGATGCCGTGCTACGGCCTGGTCTCCGCCGAGCCGGGCGACCAGCCGGTGAGCCTGTCGCTCGCGGTCTACGTGCCGGACGCCGAGGCCGCCGTCGCCGTCCTGACCGCGGCGGGGTCGACCATCCGGGAACCGCTGACGACCTTCGTGTCCGGGGACCTGTTCGCCTCGGTAGTCGACCCGTACGGCGTGCGGTGGGCCGTGATGACGCGGGTGGAGGACCTCTCGCCCGCCGAGAGCGAGCGCCGGGTCGCGGAGTGGGCGGCCGCCCAGGCCTGAGCCGGCCCGCTCAGTCGATGAGATCCATCCCGGTACCGGACCGGCCGCCGTTCTGCGCGTAACCGGACTCGTAGCCGGGGTCGTACTGCCCGCCGCGCCAGAGCTGGCTGCGGCCCCGCCCGACGACGCCGAGCGCGTTGTTCAGCGTCGTCTCCAGCTCGCCGAGGGTGGTGTCGACGTAGTCGTCGCACTCGCGGCGGAGCCGGTCGCTCTCGGCGTGGGCGGCGTCGACGACGCGGCCGGCCTCGGCGTGCGAGGCGCGGACGACCTCGGCCTGCGACAGGAGCCGGGTCTGTTCGTTCTGCCCGTCGGCGACGAGGCGGTCGTGCGCGGCCCGCCCGGCGTGCCCCATCCGCTCGGCCTCGTCGCGGGCCCGGTCGGTGAGCTCCGAGTACTGCCTGCGCCCCTCGGCGACGGCGCGTTCGGCCTCGTGCCGGGCCTCGGCGAGGGTCTGCGCGGCCTCCTCCTGGGCCTCGGCGACGAGCCGCTCGGCCTCGGTGCGCGCGTTCTGCAGGGTCTCCTCGGCCTCGGAGTTCGCGGCGGACCGGGTCTCCTCGGCCTCCCGCTCGGCCTCGGAGACGACCTCGTCGCGGCGGTCGAGGACGTCCTGGGCGTCGTCCATCTCGCCGGGGATCGCCTCGCGCACGTCGTCGAGGAGCTCCAGCACGTCGCCACGCGGGACGACGCAGTTGGACGTCATCGGGACGCTGCGCGCCTCCTCGACGATCGTCACCAGCGCGTCCAGCGACTCGAAGACCCGGTACACGCGAGGGATCATCGCACCGCCGACCTGTACCGGGCGTTCTTACCGGCCACTCCCGCGTGTCAAGTTCCGGACGGGTGACCCCCACACATGTGAACGCGAACCCTGCGGCTCAACCCTGCAGGCGCTCGACCAGCCGGGCGTGGATGCTCGGCGGCAGGAACGGCGTCACGTCGCCGCCGCCGCGGGCGACCTCCTTGACGAGCGAGCTCGACACGTAGACCTGGCCCGGCGCCCCGGGCAGGAACAGCGTCTCGACGCCGGTGAGGTGCCGGTTCATGTGCGCCATCGGGAGCTCATAGTCGTAGTCGGTGGCGCCGCGGAGGCCCTTCACCAGTGCCTGGGCGCCCCGCTCGCGGCAGTAGTCGACGACGAGCCCGGAGAACGACTCGACCCGCACGCCGGGGAGGTCGGAGGTGATCTCCTCCAGCATCGCGACCCGCTCGTCGACCTCGAACATGCCCTGCTTGCGCGGGTTGACCAGGATCGCGACGAAGACCTCGTCGAACAGTCCCGCGGTCCGCGCGATCACGTCGAGGTGACCGACCGTCGGCGGGTCGTAGGAACCGGGGCACACCGCACGACGCACGACCGACATGCGGCGGAACCTATCAGCCGGTGATCATCGCTCCGGGCGTCCTACCGGGCCCGCGGACCGTCGGGATCCGACACGGCCCCGGTGTGCCGGGCGTGGTGCAGGACGGTGTCGCCGTACCGGCGCGACCGTCCGGGCTCGAACCCGGCGGGCCAGGCGAAGTCGCCGGAACCCTTGGCGCGCTCGACGACCACCACCGCGTCGCCGGCGAGCCAGCCGTTGCCCGCCGCGGCCGTGAGCCAGCCGGCGATCTCGGCGTCGCCGACGGCGTAGGGCGGGTCGACCAGCACGACGTCGAACGTCCGCGGTGCGGGCCCGGCGAGCACGGTCCCGGCCCGGCCGGCGACGACGCGGCCGCCGAGCCCGACGGACCCGACGTTGCGCCGCAGCACCCCCGCCGCACGCTTGTCGGCCTCGACGAACACCGCGTCGGCCGCGCCGCGGGACAGCGCCTCGAGCCCGAGCGCCCCGGACCCGGCACAGACGTCCAGGACGGCCGCGCCGCCGAGCCCCGGGTCGTGGTCGAGCGCGGAGAACAGGGCCTCCCGCACCCGGTCGGACGTGGGCCGGGTGCCCGACGGCGGCACGTCCAGCCGTCGCCCGCCCGCGGCCCCCGCGATCACCCTCGTCACGTGTTCATGGTGCCTCCGGCACTCATGAGTGGTTGCCTCGGCCCTGACCGAATGAACCACTCACGAGCGCCGGAGGCGCCTACCGCAGCTCGACGAGCAGGTCGCCGCCCTCGACCTGCTGGACGTCGCCGATCGCGAGGCGGGACACGGTGCCGGCGCGGTGGGTGGTGATCGAGGCCTCCATCTTCATCGCCTCGATCGTGGCCACGGTCTGGCCGGCGTCGACGGTGTCGCCCTCGGCGACCTGGAGCGTGACGACGCCGGCGAACGGGGCGGCGACGTGGCCGTCGTTCGACTTGTCGGCCTTCTCCGCGGCCTTGACCTCGGTCGCGACGGACTCGTCGCGCACCGAGACCGGGCGGATCTGCCCGTTCAGGGTGGTGAGCAGGGTGCGGTAGCCGCGCTCGTCGGGCTCGGAGACCGCTTCCAGCTCGATCAGCAGCGTCACGCCGGGCTCGAGCTCCACCGTGTGCTCGAGGTCCTCCTCCAGGCCGTAGAAGAAGTCCTTCGTCGAGAGCACCGAGGTGTTGCCGTAGTGCTCTCGGTGCGCGTCGAAGTCCTTCGTCGGGCCGGGGAACAGCAGCCGGTTCAGCGTGCGGCGGCGCTCGTCACGGAGCCCGCGACGGTCCTCGATGGACAGTTCCGCCCTCTCCGCCTCGGGGCTGCGGCCCTCCAGGGCACGGGTCCGGAACGGCTCGGGCCAGCCCGCCGGGGGCTCACCCAGCTCGCCGCGCAGGAACCCGATCACCGAGTCCGGCACGTCGAACGACGCCGGGTCCTTCTCGAAGTCCGCCGCGTCGACCCCGGCGCCGACGAGGTGCAGGGCGAGGTCGCCCACGACCTTCGACGACGGCGTCACCTTCACCAGCCGCCCCAGCATCCGGTCCGCCGCCGCGTAACAGTCCTCGATCAGCTCGAACCGGTCGCCCAGGCCGAGCGCGATGGCCTGCTGACGCAGGTTGGACAGCTGCCCACCCGGGATCTCGTGGTGATAGACCCGGCCGGTGGGGCTGGCGAGCCCGGACTCGAAGGGGGCGTAGACCTTCCGCACCGCCTCCCAGTACGGCTCCATGTCCCCCACCGCCTGCAACGACAACCCCGTCGCCCGCTCGGTGTGATCGGTCGCCGCCACCAACGCCGACAACGACGGCTGCGACGTCGTCCCCGCCATCGACGCCACCGCACCGTCCACCGCATCGACCCCCGCATCGATCGCCGCGGTCAACGTCGCCAACTGCCCACCCGCCGTGTCATGGGTGTGCAGATGCACCGGCAGATCGAACCGCTCCCGCAACGCCGACACCAACGTCCGCGCCGCCGGGGGCCGCAACAACCCCGCCATGTCCTTGATCGCCAGCACGTGCGCACCGGCGTCGACGATCTGCTCGGCGAGGCGCAGGTAGTAGTCGAGGGTGTAGAGCTTCTCGCCGGGATCCGACAGATCCGCGGTGTAGCAGAGCGCGACCTCGGCCAGCGCGGTGCCGGTGCTGCGGACGGCGTCGATCGCCGGACGCATCTGCGACACGTCGTTGAGCGCATCGAAGATCCGGAAGATGTCCATCCCCGTCGCCGCGGCCTCGGCGACGAACGCGTCGGTCACCTCCGTCGGGTACGGGGTGTAGCCCACCGTGTTGCGGCCGCGCAGCAGCATCTGTGTGCAGATGTTCGGGGCAGCGGCCTTGATCGCGGCGAGCCGCTCCCACGGATCCTCGGCCAGGAACCGCAGTGCGACGTCGTAGGTCGCTCCGCCCCAGCACTCGAGGGAGAGCAGCTCGGGCATCGTGCGAGCGACGTACGGCGCGACCGCGACGAGGTCGCGGGTACGCACCCGGGTGGCCAGCAGCGACTGGTGTGCGTCCCGGAACGTGGTGTCGGTGACCGCCACCGCGGACTGCCCCCGCAGCCGGGCCGCGAACCCCTCCGGACCCAGCTCCCGCAACAGCTGCGCCGACCCGTCCGCCACCGGCGCGTCGAGGTCCACCTCCAGCGGCAGCTTGTCGACCGGCTCGACGACGACGGGGCGGTCACCGTTCGGCTTGTTCACCGTCGTCTCGCCGAGGAACTGCAGGATCCGCGAGCCCCGGTCGGCGGACGGGCGGGCCTTGAGCAGGTGCGGGCGTTCCTCGATGAAGCTGGTGGTGACCCGGCCGGCCTTGAAGTCGTCGTCCTCGAGGACGGCGGCGAGGAACGGCAGGTTCGTCGCGACGCCACGGATCCGGAACTCGGCGATGGCGCGGCGGGCCCGGCGGGCGGCGTTGGTGAAGTCGTGGCCGTGGCAGGTGAGCTTGACCAGCATGGAGTCGAAGTGCGCCGACACCTCGGCTCCGACGTGCACGGTGCCGCCGTCGAGCCGCACGCCGGGGCCGCCCGGGGAGCGGTACACCGAGATCGTCCCGACGTCCGGGCGGAACTCGTTGGCCGGGTCCTCGGTGGTGATGCGGGTCTGCATCGCCGTGCCGGTCAGCGTGATCGCGTCCTGGGTCAGCGCGAGCTCGGGCAGCGTCATCCCGGACGCGATCCGCAGCTGGGCGATGACCAGGTCCCGGTCGGTGACCTGCTCGGTCACCGTGTGCTCGACCTGGATCCGCGGGTTCATCTCGATGAAGTGGTGCTTGCCGCGCTCGTCGAGCAGGAACTCCACGGTGCCCGCGTTGACGTAGCCGATCTGGCGCGCGAAGTTGACCGCGTCGGCGCAGATGGCGTCGCGGACCTCGGGATCGAGGTTCGGCGCCGGGGCGATCTCGACGACCTTCTGGTGGCGGCGCTGCACCGAGCAGTCCCGCTCGTAGAGATGCACGACGTTGCCGTCGGCGTCGGCGAGGATCTGGACCTCGATGTGGCGCGGGTTCACCACGGCCTGCTCGAGAAACACGGTCGGATCGCCGAACGCGGACTCGGCCTCGCGCATCGCCGCCTCGATCGCCTCACGCAGCGCGCCCGGCTCCTGGACCCGGCGCATACCGCGCCCGCCACCCCCGGCGACGGCCTTGACGAAGATCGGGAAGTCGATGTTCTCCGAGGCCGCGAGCAGCTCGTCGACGTCCGACGACGGGTCCGACGACTCCAGCACCGGGACGCCGGCCTCGCGGGCCGCGGCGACGGCTCGGAACTTGTTGCCGGTCAGGTGGAGCACCTCGGTCGGCGGGCCGACGAAGGTGATGCCCTCCTCGCGGCAGGCGCGGGCCAGGTCCGGGTTCTCGGACATGAAGCCGTAGCCCGGGTAGACGGCGTCCGCGCCGGCCTTCTTCGCGGCGCGGACGACCTCGTCGACCGACAGGTACGCGCGGACCGGATGGCCCTGCTCACCGATCCGGTACGACTCGTCCGCCTTGGCACGGTGCAAGGAGTTGCGATCCTCGTACGGGAAGACGGCCACCGTCGACACGCCCAGCTCGAAGGCCGCCCGGAACGCCCGGATCGCGATCTCACCCCGGTTGGCCACCAGAACCTTGCGGAACATCTGTCTCCTCATCCTGTTCGGCGTCGAGACCCGGGACCGCGGGGTTTCCGCAGACCGGACGCGTGATCCTGGCACGTGGGACGTGGGCCCACCACCGCACGACCACGTGGCGGGACCCCCCCGGCACCGCCACCCGTACGGCCCGCACCGCGACCCGGCGGGTTCCGGTAGCAAGGAGGTATGACGCGGAGCACCCACCACCGGCACGGCGGCCGGTACGGCCGTGGCGGGCACCGGCACGGCCCCGGCGGGGTCGCGCACCGGGGCGCGCGGGTGCACCACGGGGCCGCCCGGTACGACCACCGGCGGGAACGGCGGTTGCGCCGCCGCGGCGGCCCCGTCCGTCCGGTGGCGGCGGTCGCGCTCGTGTCGGGTGCGGTGCTCCTCACGGGAACGGCGGTGGCGGTGGTGGTCACGGTGGTCGCGCAGATCCTGGCGATCCTGCTCGTCGGCCTGGTCGTGGCCGGGACGTGGACCTGGCTGAAAGGTGCGGTACGACGCCCGGAGGCCGGCCCCGTGACAGCGGTCCCGGCCGCCGCGGTGACGGCCGAGGAGGCGTGGCGCCGGGCGCGTGCCGACTTCCAGCGGGTGCGGGCCGAGTTCGCCGAGCACGAGACCGACCCGATGGCGGTGCTGCACCGGCCCGCGCTGTCCGACGTCGCCGTCGGGAGCACGGCGCGGTTCGTCGACGCGTTCGCCGCCGCGCAGGCACTCGACACCGACGGCTACCCCGGCGAACCGTTCGGCGGCACCTACGTCCGGGCGGTCGAGCAGGCCCGCCGGGCCTGGCGGGCCGCGGTCGAGGCGGCGGACCGGATCCGGCTGTCCGGCCTCTCCGCGGAGGAGCGGCGCACCGTCGAACGGGTCGTCAAGCTCCTGACGACGGCGCGGGACTCGGACTCCGAGCCGGAACGGCTGGCCGCCTACTCCCGCGCGCGCAGCGAGCTGGACCGGCTCGACCGCGCCGGGGTGATCCACCTGCCGCGACCGGCCCGCGCCCATCTGGACGCGCGGGCCCGGGGCGAGCTGCCCGGGACATGAGCCCGGTCAGGCCTTGTCCAGGTAGGCGGCCCGCTCCTCGTCGCCGAGGGTCTCGCCGACGAGATCGCGCAGGCGCGGGTGCCCGCCGAGGTCCGGGTCGCGGTCGACCAGGTCCCGGGCGTAGAGCTGCGCCTTCGCGATGACGTCGCCGTGCCGCAGGAGCGACAGCAGTTTCAGCCCCGAGCGGGACCCGGACTGGCTGGCACCGAGCACGTCGCCCTCGCGGCGCAGCTCCAGGTCGAGCCGGGCGAGCTCGAAGCCGTCGGTGGTGCCGGCCACCGCGTCGAGCCGCTCCCGCGCGGTGGTGGCGGCCGGCATCTCGGTGACCAGCAGGCACAGGCCGGCGGCGCTGCCCCGGCCGACGCGGCCGCGCAGCTGGTGCAGCTGGGACAGGCCGAACCGGTCGGCGTCGAGGAGCACGATCCCGGTCGCGTTCGGCACGTCGACGCCGACCTCGATGACCGTCGTCGCCACCAGGACATCGAGCTCGGCGCGCTCGAAGGCCCGCATCACCGCGTCCTTCTCGTCCGCCGGGAGCTTGCCGTGCAGGATCCCGATCCGCAGCCCCCCGAGCTTCTCGGTGATCATCGGGGCGATGTCGAGGACCGCCAGCGGGGGGCGCCGCTCGGACTCCCCCTCCTCCGGCGGCGGCTCCTCCAGCTCCGGATCCTCCTTCTCGGTGTCCCCGACCCGCGGGCACACGACGTAGCACTGGTGGCCGCGCTCGACCTCCTCCTGGATCCGCTGCCACACGCGCTCGATCCAGCCGGGGTGCTCGGACAGCGGGACGACCGTCGTCGTCACCGGGGACCGGCCGCGGGGCAGGCCCTTGAGCTCGGAGACGGCGAGATCGCCGTACACCGTCATCGCGACCGTGCGCGGGATCGGCGTCGCGGTCATGACCAGCATGTGCGGGGCGCGCTCGCCGCGGGCCCGCAGCGCGTCGCGCTGCTCGACCCCGAACCGGTGCTGCTCGTCGACGACGACCAGCCCGAGATCGGCGAACCCGACCGTGTCCTGGATCAGCGCGTGGGTCCCGACGACGATCCCGGCCGCGCCGGACTGCGCGTCCAGCAGCGCCTGACGCCGGGCCTTCACCCCCATCGAACCGGTGAGCAGGGTGATCGAGGTGGCGCCGTCGGTGGCGTCGAGCTCACCGGCGCGCCCGAGGGCGCCGAGCATCCCGCGCAGCGAGCGGGCGTGCTGGGCGGCGAGCACCTCGGTGGGCGCGAGCATCGCGGCCTGCTTGCCGGCGTCGACGACCTGCAGCATCGCCCGTAGCGCGACGATCGTCTTGCCGGCGCCCACGTCGCCCTGGACCAGCCGGTTCATCGGGTGCTCGGCACCGAGGTCCGCGGCGATCTCCTCGCCCACGGCCTCCTGGCCGTCGGTGAGCGGGAACGGCAGGTCGGCGTCGAACGCGGCGAGCAGGCCCCCCTCGGTGCGCGGGCACACCGGCGCGGGCCGGGCGACCGCGGCCTGCCGGCGCAGTGCGAGCGCGAGCTGCACGCCGAGCGCCTCGTCCCACACCAGGCGGTGCCGGGCCGCGTGGATGTCGGCCTCGGCCTCCGGCACGTGGATCCGGCGCAGCGCCCGCCCCAGCTCGGTGAGCTGCTCGCGCTCGCGCAGCGCGTCGGGAAGCGGGTCGGTGGGGTCGTCGATCTGGTCGAGGACCTGGCGGACCGACCGCGCGATGGCCTGCGAGGTGACCTTGGCGTTCGCCGGGTAGACCGACAGGAACGGGCGCAGCGAGTCGGTCTCGTCGATCTCCTCGAACTGCGGGTGGGTGAGCTGCAGCCGCCGGTTGAACACACCGACCTTGCCGGAGAACACACCGACCGCCCCGGCCTTCACGAAGCCCTGCAGCTTCCAGCCGTTGAAGAAGGTGCAGTCCAGCTCGCCGCCCTTCTCGTCGCGGATGACGGCCTTCAACATCTTCCCGCGCCGGTTGCGCATGTCCCGCAGCTCCGCCTTCGCGACCTGTGCGACGACGGTCGCGTGCTCGCCGGCGACCAGCCCGGCGATGTCGGTGAGCCGGCCGCGGTCGACGTAGCGGCGCGGGTAGTGCCGCAGCAGGTCCCCGACCGTCTCCAGACCCAGCGGGGCCAGCGCCTCGGCGGCCTTGCGTCCCAGCGGCCCGTCCAGCCGGCTGTCCAGGTCGTACGCGTCCATCTACTCCACCCCCAGCACCAGCGGGAAGTCACTCTGCCCGCCCCGGTGCACCACCACGTCCACCTCCGGATGGGTACGCCGCAGGTCGTCGGCGAACCGCTCGCCCAGCCCGTCGCCGGCGGCCGAGCCGAGCAGCACGGTCACCAGCTCGCCACCCGGCGTGAGCATGCGATGAGCCAACCACAGCGCACCGACAGCGAGATCCGGGGCGATCAGCACCACCTCGCCGTCGGACAGGCCCAGCACCTCGCCCGGCCGGCACGGCCCGGCCCACGTGAGCGCTTCGGCCTCGGCGATCTGCAGCCCGCCGGTGCGGGTCCCCGCGGCGGCCTCCGCCATCGCGACGACGTCGTCGGACGCCCGCCGCGCCGGATCGTGCACCGCGAGCGCGGCCAGCCCCTGCAGCACCGACGACGACGGGACGACCACGACGTCGATCCCCTCCTCGCGGACCCGCGCGGCGGCGGTCTCGGCGAGGGTCCGGCGGTGCGCCGCGCACGGCAGCACGGCGACGTGCTCGGCGCCGGTGGCCCGGATCGCAGCGAGGACCTCGTCGACGGCCGGGTCCGGCTCGGCGACCAGGACGTCGCCGCCCGCCTGCCGCGCCAGTGCACCCGCCCCGGCGCTCTCGATCATCAGGAGGACGGCGCGGGCCCGGGTGGGCGCCTCGGCCGGGAGGGCTTCGATCCGGATCGACGACGGCCGCCCCGCCACCATCCCCGCCTCGACCGCGGGACCCGCCTCGGTGGTGTGCACGTGGACGGTGCAGCCGCCCGTGCCGTCGCCCGCGACGGTCACCGAGTCCCCGAGACCGCTCAGCCGCGCGCGCAGGGTCGCGAGCGCGTCCGCACCCGGGTCGGCGAGCCAGTAGGTGACCTCGTACACCGGCTGCGGCACCGGGCGCACGGGCTGCATCCCGTCCGCCGGACCGTGCGGCGCCCCTGCCGCCCGGTCCGGCACCGTGGCCCACCGGTGCGGTTCCCCGGCTGCTCCGTCCGGGACCCCGACCTCCTGGTCCGGCAGCAGGGCCCGCCGGTGCGGCGCGTCGGCCGGTGCCGGCGCTGCTCCGTCCGGTGCCCCGGCATTCCCGTTCGGTGGCGCGTCGGCTCCGCTCGGTGGCGAGCCTGCCCCGGCCGCGGCCCCACCCGGCGCCGTACCCGGCGGTGGCGGTGCCGGCTCGCCCCCGGTCGCGAGCACCAGCGCGTCGAGCACGGCGACGAGACCGAGGCCGCCCGCGTCGACCACTCCCGCGCGGACGAGTTCGGCGGGGCGGCCCACGGGCGTCGTCAGTGCCACCCGCGCGGCCTCCGCCGCGAGCCGAGCGCCTCCGGCGAGCCCCCCGGCGACCACACGCCCGCCGATGGCCCCGACCCCCTCGTTCCCATGGTTCGCACGGGTTCGCTCGCCTCGCACGGGATCGGCCCCCGTGCGGACGACGGGAACCCGTGCGGCGAGGGCGGACGCAGCGGCGTCGAGCACGGTCAGCGCCGTGCCGGGGCGGGGGACGGACACCGCGGCCGCGGCCAGGTCCGCCGCACGCCGGAGCGCCCCGGCGAGCACGGTCACCGCGTCCGGCACGCCCGCGACCGACGACGAGCCCGGCCGGGGCGCCGCCCCGGGTACCGAGCCACCGGCCACCGAGCCACCGGCCACCGAGCCACCGGCCACCGAGGCGCCGGGGACCGGGGCGCCGGGGACCGGGGCGCCGGGGACCGGGGCACCGTCCGGGCCACGACTCGCCGGACTCCCGTCCGCCGAAGACACGTCCACCCGGCCACCGGGCACCACGGCGCCGTCGCCCCGGGTGTCACGCCCCGCCCCGTCACGCCCCTCCCCCGCGTCCAGCTCCTCGGCCACCCCGCGGAACAGCTGCGAGAGGATCAGCCCCGAGTTGCCCCGGGCCCCCCGCACCGCCGCGGCGGCCAGCGCGGCCGCGGCCCGGGCGGGGCCGCCCTCCAGCGGCGCAGATGCCGCCGCACGTACCGTGAGCAGCAGGTTCGACCCGGTGTCGTGGTCCGCGACCGGGAAGACGTTGATCCGGTCGATCTCGGCCCGGCACTCGGCGAGCCGCGCGGCGGCGGCGTCGATCCAGCGGCGCAGCAGCGCGGGGTCGAACGGCGGGGCCACCCTGCCACCCTAGGTGCGCCGCACCGGTCCGGCGCTCCTGGCGGGCCCCCGCGGAGATCGCGGTACCCCCCTCGCTAGACTTGCAGACCGAGCCCCGGCACGCCCGGGCTTCGTGAACTGTTCGCCAACCCCTCGAGGAGTGTCCGACGTGGCTGCCGTCTGCGACGTCTGCGGCAAGGGTCCGGGCTTCGGCATGTCCGTCTCGCACTCGCACCGCCGTACCAACCGCCGCTGGAACCCGAACATCCAGACCGTTCGGGCCGCGATCAACGGTGGCAACCGCCGCCGCATCAACGCCTGCACCTCCTGCCTGAAGGCCGGGAAGGTCACCCGCGTCTGACGCGGTGCGTCCAGCGAGATCAGAACACCGACCGGCCCGGTTCCCGCGAGGGACCGGGCCGTCGTCGTGTCCGGGGCCGTGTCGGTAGCCGGTTCCTAGCCGAGGACGGCCCGCCACCAGCCCTTGCGCGACCCGCGGACGGTGAGGGAGCCCATCCCGACCTTGCCGTGCACCACGAGGTGCGGGCCGGATCCGGCGGGCGTCCCGGGGACCTTCGTCTTCACCTCGCCCCAGGACCCGCTGACGCCGTCGACGTCGGCGGTGCCGCCCTCGGGGAGGATCAGCACGATCTCCCCCATCCCGGTCGAGACCTCGACGTCGACGCGCGGCGGCATCCGCCGCACCTCGGACAGGTCGAGGTGGATGGTGCCCATGCTCGTCGTGAGCCGTAGCGCGGCAGGCACCTCCCAGTCACCGGTCCGCTTCACGGTGCCGGCCCCGGTGCGCAGGTGCACCCGGTCTTCGGAGCCCGCGGAACGGGCCGGTGCCGCGCCGGACGCCACCGACGGCGGCAGGCCGCCGGGCAGGTCCGCCAGCGGGGGACGCAGCTCGCTCGCGGTGCGGGCCGCGTAGACCGCGTCGAGGCGTTCCTCGAGCTCGGTCAGGGTGATGCGGCCCTCGCCCAGCGCGTCGTGCAGCCGCTTCGCGGCGGCTTCACGATCGGCGTCCGATATGCGCATCTCGCCCGAGTCGTCCACCCCGACGAGCCTAATGGTTCCGACCGTCAGGGAAGCTTCCAGTCGACCGGGTCGCCGCCGATCTCCTCCAGCAGGTCGTTCGCACGGCTGAACGGCCGGGACCCGAAGAACCCGCGGTCGGCCGACATCGGCGACGGGTGCGCCGACTCGACCAGCGGCACGTCCTCCAGCAGCGGGACGAGGTTGCGGGCGTCGCGGCCCCAGAGGATCGCCACCATCGGCTCGGCGTCGCGGGCGACCAGCGCCCGGATGGCCTGCTCGGTGACCTCCTCCCAGCCCTTGTTCCGGTGCGAGCCGGGCTCGCCGGGAGCGACGGTGAGGCACCGGTTGAGCAGCAGCACGCCCTGGTCGGTCCACGGCGTCAGGTCACCCGACGACGGCGCCGGGTGCCCGAGATCCTCCGTGTACTCCCGGAAGATGTTCTGCAGCGAGCGCGGTAGCGGGCGGGTCTCCTCGGCGACCGAGAACGACAGGCCGACGGCGTGCCCGGGCGTCGGGTACGGGTCCTGCCCGACGATCAGTACCCGGACGTCCTCGAAGGGCTGCTGGAACGCCCGCAGGACGTTCGCCCCCGCCGGCAGGTACCGGCGCCCCGCGGCGATCTCCGCCCGCAGGAACTCCCCCATCGAGGAGACCGTCTCGGCCACCGGCGCGAGCGCCTCCGCCCAGCCTGCCTCGACGACCTCGTGCAACGGCTTCGCGGCCATCAGTCCTCCAGCCTGCGCAGCTGCTCGCGGAACCGGCGGCCCCGGTCGACATAGGACTCCACCGAGTGCTTCCAGCGGTCCTCCGGCACCTCGTACCCGTCGCGGACCCGGGCCGGGACGCCGAGCGCCATCGCCCGGTCCGGGACCTCCGCACCGGGCGAGACGACCGCGCCGGCGGCGACGATCGCGCCCGCACCGACCGTCGAGCCGTTCAGCACGACCGATCCCGACGAGATCAGCGCCCGGTTCCCGATGGTCGCCGCCTCGATGTGCACGTTGTGACCGACGGTCACCTCGTCGCCGATGACGGTCGCCTGGCGCAGCGTGGTGTGGATGATCGAGCCGTCCTGGATGCTGGTGCGGGCGCCGACCTCGATCCGGCCGTCGTCGCCGCGCAGCACCGCGGTGGGCCACACGGTCGACTCCGGCCCGAGTGTCACGTTCCCGATCACGACGGCGTCCGGGTGGACGTAGGCGGTCGGGTGGATGTCCGGTTCGGCGTCACCGAGCGCGTACAGAGGCACACCCGCAGGGTACGAGTCCCGGAGGACTCGTCACGCCGGGCCCCCGGCCCCGCCGGTCGTGTCCGATCCGGACCCGCGCGGCGACGGCGGTCCGTCCGGCGTCACGGTGCGGACGGCCCGGGCGTCGGCGTCCATCCGCTCCCCCAGGTCGTCGACGACCAGCGACTCCCGGTCGATCGCGCCGGTGCGGTACGCCGACCGGCCGACCACCTGGGAGATCACCGGGGCGGTCAGCACCTGGAACAGCACGACCAGCACCAGCGTCGAGGAGTTCTCGAACTCCAGCTGCACCGCCACACCGAGGAGGATCAGCAGCAGGCCGAGCGTCTGCGGCTTGGTCGTCGCCTGCAGCCGCGCCGGCAGGTCCGGCAGCCGCACGAGGCCGAGGGCCCCCATGAGGCAGGACACTCCACCGGCCAGCATCAGCACGGCGGAGATCACCGAGGTCACGTCCGAGGCCGACATCAGCGGTGCCGCTCCCATCGTTCGACGAGCCGGGCCGCCGTCGCCGAGCCGACCAGCGCGATCAGCGCGACGGCCGCCAGCAGCGGGATGTTCGACCCGTCCGAGTAGATCGCCGCGTACACCCCGGCGGCGGCCACGATCAGCACCACGATGACGTCGAGGGCCGCGATCCGGTCCAGGGTCGTGGGGCCGCGGAGCAGCCGCCACAGCGTGAGCCCGCCGGCGGCGGTCAGCATGGTCAGTACGATCGCGTAGACGACGGTCATCGCGCCGCCCTCCCCGTGTCCCGGCCCTCGGCGACGGCGGCGACGGCCGCGCGGCACATCTCCACGTCGGCGTCGGTACCGACCGCGTCGATGACGCGCATCTGCAGGTTCATCATCTCCTTGCGCAACCGGTCGACCGCGCCCGCGCGGTGCAGCCCGAGCGCGAACACGTACCAGCGGCCACGCCGGCGGTCGATCTGCAACGTGAAGCTGCCCGGGGACAGCGCGCACGCCGCGACGATCATGGTCACCGTCCGGTCGGAGGTGGCGCACAGCGGCAGCCCCACGATCCCGGAGCGGGCCCGCCGACCCTGGGCGACGGTCACCACGCTCACCCGGATACCGGAGACGACGAGGTCCACCACGAGGTACCCGGCGAGCCGCAGCAGCTTCAGCGGCCGCACCGGCATCCGGTCCGGCAGCAGCGGGAGCGGGAACAGCACCGTCACCAGCAGCCCGATGACCAGACCGCCGACGATCGCCGTCGGCGCGAGGCTGCCCCACAACAGCACCCACACCAGCGCCAGCGCCAGCACCTGCGGGATCCGCCGCGGCCAGCTCCCGATCCGGGAGTTGTCGCCCGGCTGGTCGTCGACCGTGGCGGGGCGCTGCTCGGGCACGAGTGCGGCCTCGCGGGACTCCTCGGCCGGCAGCCCGGTCCCGGTCTCCGCGGCACCCATGTCCGCCTCGCGCTGCCCCTCCGGGGACGTCTCCGCAGCCGCGCCGTCGCGGATCGTCCGGTCCTCGCTCACGGGGTGCCCCCTTCCGCGTCGTCGGTCGCCATCGCCGTCCCGGCGCCGGTCCCGTCGGGAACGTCCGGCACCGTCGCGACCGGCTGCGCACCGGGCCCGCCGGGAGCCTCGTCCGGCCCGAGCACGGCGCCGCGGTAGGTGTCGCGGGTCTGCAGGTCGATCCCGGCGCGCGCGGTGACCGCCGACAGCGGCCCGGCGAACACCGCGATGACGATGCTGACCACGATCAGCGACGCGGCGCCGACGTACATCCCGCGGGCGCTGCGGGCGGTGCCGACGACCAGCTCGTCGTTCGGGTCGTTGTCGACCAGCGGCTCCTTCGGCGTGCCCCAGAACACCCGGACCCAGACGCGGGCGGCGGCGTAGAGCGTGAGCAGGCTGGCGAGCACGACGAAGGCGGCGACGATCCGGCCCGCCGTACCGGCCTCGGCGCCGGCCTGCAGCAGTGCGAGCTTCGCGACGAATCCCGACGTCGGCGGCAGCCCGGCCAGGGTGATCGCGGGGATCGCGAACAGCACCGCCAGGTGCGGGGCCGTCTTCGCGAGCCCGCCCATCTGCGAGATCGACACCGTCCCGGTCCGCCGGGTGATCAACCCACTGACGAGGAACAGCGTCGCCTGCACGGTGATGTGGTGGACGACGTAGAGCGCCGTCCCGGCGATCCCCGACGGGGTGTACACCGCCAGCCCGAAGAGCATGAACCCGATGTGGCTGACCAGCAGGAACGACAGGAGCCGGTTGAGGTCGTCCTGCGCGACGGCGCCGAGCGCGCCGACCACCATCGTCACCGCGGCCATCACGAGCAGCAGCAACGAGGGGTGGTCCTGCGGGAACACCAGGGTCTGGGTGCGCAGCAGCGCGTAGATGCCGACCTTGGTCAGCAGTCCGGCGAACAGCGCGGTGACCGGTGCTGGGGCGTTCGGGTAGCTGTCGGGCAACCAGAAGTGCAGCGGCACGATCGCCGCCTTGATCCCGAACACGACGACCAGCACGAGCGCCAGCACTGTCTTCAGCCCGTCGGGCAGCAGCGCGACCCGCCCGGCGAGGTCGGCCAGGTTGACCGTGCCGGTCGCCGCGTAGACCAGCGCGACCGCGGTCAGGAACAGCAGCGACGACATCAGCGAGACGATCACGTACGTCATCCCGGACCGGATCCGCGACGCCGACGTCCGCCGGGTGATCAGCACGTAGCTGGCCGCCAGCATGATCTCGAAGGCGACGAACAGCGTGAACAGGTCACCGGTCAGGTAGGCCAGCGAGACGCCCGTCGACAGCAGCAGGAAGATCGGGTGGAACGTGGTGCTGGCCGTCTCCCGGCCGTAGTCGGAGATCCGCTGGTCGATCGCGTAGACGAGCACCGCGAGGGTGACCAGCGTCGAGATCAGCAGCAGCAGGGCCGACATCCGGTCGGCGACGAGCACGATGCCCATCGGCGCCGGCCAGCCGCCCAGCTCGGCGACGACCGGCCCGTAGCGGTCGGCGGACACCAGCAGGACGCCGGCCACGACGCAGACGATCGCCAGCGTCACCACGCCGATGACCCGTTGCAGCGAGGCCCGCCTGCTGACGATCACGCTGGCGGCGGCGCCGAGCATCGGCAGCAGCACCGGCAGCGTCACGAAGGCCTGGAGCAGGGTCACTTGCGGCCCTCCTCGAGCTCGTGGGAGTCGGCGGTGTCCTCGGGACCGGCCTCGGTCTCCTCGGCGGTGCCCTCCTCCATCGCACCGTCCGGCTTCTGGGCGGCGATCCGGCGGTCCTCGACGTCGTCCTGGACCTCGTCGTGGCCGACCAGTACCCAGGACCGGTATCCGAGCGCCAGCAGGTAGGTGGTCAGCGCGAAGGTGATCACGATGGCGGTGAGCGCCAGCGCCTGCGGCAGCGGGTCGGTGAACTCCTCGGGCAGTACCGGGCCGAGGATCGGCGCGCGCCCGGGCGGCCCGCCCGCGAGCTGCAGCAGCAGGTTCGCCCCGTGCCCCAGGACGACGATGCCGATCAGGACCCGCATCAGCGAACGCTGCATGAGCAGGTAGAACCCGACCGAGTACAGGACGGCGAGCACGATCGCCATGCTCAGGTTGATCGTCATGTTCACCGGTCACCACCGCCGGAACCGCGCGGCGCGGCCTCGCCGGCCTCGCGGGCGTCCCGGGCGATGCCCGAGCCCAGCGAGCGCAGCAGGTCCAGCACGACGCCGATGATCAGCAGGTAGACGCCGACGTCGAGCAGCAGGCTGGTGACGACGTCGATGTAGCCGGCGTCGCCGAAGCTGATCCGCCACTTGGCGGAGGACAGCACCGCGCCGCCCCAGAGCAACGGTGCGAGACCTGTCAGCACCGCGATCGTCAGCCCGGTACCGACGACGACCGGCGGCCGGATGCGCAGTGTGGAGCCGGGGTCGTCGTCGCCGCCCGCGATGTGCCGCAGCACGAACGCGAGCCCGGCGACCAGGCCGCCGGAGAACCCGCCACCCGGGCCGTAGTGGCCCTCGAACAGCAGGAACACCGAGAACACCAGCACCGTCGGGAACAGGAGCCGGGCGGCGGCCTCGAGGACGAGGGTCCGTTCCCGGGTGTCGGGGCAGTTGCCGGGCAGCATCCAGCGGCCGCTGGGCTGGTCCCAGCGCTCCCAGGCCGTGTCCTCCTCGGGGGGCGGAGCCGTGTCACCGGGCCGGTCGGTGGAGGTCGTCATCCGAGCACCTCCTGCTCGTGCTTCGGCGAGCCCGAACCGCTGCTCACGACCGCGCCGCCCTTCTTCTTGTCGTAGCGGGTGGCGAGGACCAGGCTCGCCGTCCCGGCGGCACAGATCAGCAGGATGGTGATCTCCCCGATGGTGTCCAGTGCCCGGAAGTCGACGAGGATCGCGCTGATGAGGTTGGTGGCGCCGGCCTCGGGGGCGTTCGCGACGAAGGCGTCGGTGGTCGACGGCGGCTGCAGCCGGGCCCCGGAGAGCACGACCGCAGTCCCGGCCACGAACACCCCGCCGACGGCGGCGAGCCCGGCCTTGGGGGCGCGGACCCGGCGTTCGGTGTCCGGTTCGTCGAAGTGCGCGGGCAGCCGCCGCAGCACGAACACGAACGCCACCAGGGTCAGCGTCTCCACCAGGAACTGGGCGAGGGCCAGGTCCGGGCCACCGTCGATGACGAACAGGCCGCCGATCCCGTAGCCGACGGCGCCGACCAGCAGCACCGCGGTGAACCGCCTGCGTGCCCGGGTGAGCGCGACCGCGGCGATCACGACCATCAGCCCGACCGGGACCTGCATGATCGAGTCGTAGGGGGCCTGGTGCTCGGGCATGGCACCCGTCATCAGCAGCACCGGGCCCGGGAGCACGATCAGGGTGGCCAGGATGCAGCCCAGGTAGACCGGCAGCGACCCGATCTGCAGGCGGCCGGTGAGGCCGATCGCGAACCGCTCCAGGCCGGTCACGACCGCCTCGTAGCCGCGCTGCGCGGACACCCCCGGGATCCGCGCCCGGGAGGTCAGCGGCGCCCCGTAGCGGTGCAGGAGCAGACCGCCGACGAGGGCGAGCGCGGAGAAGCCCAGCGGGAGACCGAGACCGTGCCACAGGGCGAGCTCGTACTGTGTGGCGTAGGCGTCGCCGAGCGGGGGCAGCGACCGGGCGTAGGACCCGGCGACGTCCTGCACCAGCGGCGCGGCGAAGCCGGCGGCCAGGCCGGTCAGCGCGCACAGCCAGGCCGGGCCGGACAGCCCGAGCGGCACCGGGTCGCCGCCGGTGGGCTGGCTGCCCTTGGTCGAGAACGCGCCCCACAGGAAGCGCGCGGTGTAGGCGACGGTCAGCAGCGAGCCCGCGAGCAGCCCCACCGCGACGACCCAGCCGCGGGTCCCGCCCTCCAGGACGAACGCCTCGTAGGCGGCCTCCTTGCCGACGAACCCGAGCAGCGGCGGCAGCCCCGCCATCGACAGCCCCGCCAGCGTCGCGAGCACGGCCAGGCCGCGCCGCCGCCGGCCGAGACCGCACAGCTCCCGCAGGTCACGCGTGCCGCACGCCTTGTCGATGGCGCCGACGACCATGAACAGCGGGGCCTTGAACAGGCCGTGCGCCAGCAGCATCGCGATGCCGGCCAGCGCGGCGACCCGGGACCCGGCACCGAAGAGCACCATCAGGAAGCCGAGCTGGGACACGGTGCCGAAGGCCAGCAGCCGCTTGAGGTCGGTCTGGCGCAGCGCCCGCCAGCCGCCGAGGAGCATCGTCGCCAGGCCGAGCACGACGACCGGGACCCACCACACCGTGTACACCGAGAACGCCGGCCCGAGCCGCGCCACCAGCACGACGCCGGCCTTCACCATCGAGGCGGCGTGCAGATAGGCCGAGATCGGCGTCGGCGCCGCCATCGCGTAGGGCAGCCACGGGTGGAAGGGCAGCTGCGCGGACTTCGTCAGCGCCCCCATGAGGATCAGCACCAGCGAGATCGCCAGCGCGACCGGCTGGTCCGGCGCGAGGGTGCCCGCGGAGGCCGCTGCGGTGAGCTCGGGGATCGAGTAGGTGCCGGCGATCCCGCCGAGCAGCACGATGCCCAGCAGCATCGCCAGGCCGCCGAACACCGTCACGAGCAACGCCTGCACGGCGGCCCGCCGGTTCTCCCGGTACTGACCGCCCTGCCCCACGAGCAGGAACGACGTCAGCGACGTCAGCTCCCAGAACACGTAGAGGGTGAGCAGGTCGTCGGCCAGGACCAGGCCGAGCATCATCCCGGCGAAGGTGACCAGCAGGGCGGCCGAGCGGGCGGCGTCCTTCGAGCGGGGGCCGAAGTACCAGGCCGCGTAGACCATGATCAGCGCCCCGACGCCGGAGACCAGGACGATCATGGCGAGGGCCAGCGCGTCCATCCGGAGGCTCAGCCGGAGCCCGAGCTCCGGGGCCCACTCGACGACGTCGGTGACGCCGGCGCCGAGCGCGGCCGGGGCCTGCGCCATCGCCCACACCAGTGTGGCCGCCAGCAGTGCGGCGCCGGCCCCGAAGGCCAGTCGCCGGTTGTACCGGGCGAGGGCCGGGAGGCACAGCGCCAGGACGAGATGGGCGGCCACGACGGCGAGCACCGACACCTCCTGGTTCGCGGGGTCGTACGGACGGGCGGGTCACTCGCTGCACGATCGACCGGGGAGCGGTGCGGACGTGTCACGAGCCGGTCCCCGGACGGGACACGGCGACGACGCCTCCGTCATCCTATCGGCGCAACCGGACGATTCGCCCGCCACCGTACCGGGGCTCACGTCCGCAGGGGCTTGCCGAAACACCGTGAGCGATGATCGTCCCGATACACGCCGAACCTCCCGATCGGGCGGTATCCGCACGCGCGGTACAAGCTGATGGCCTCCGGCTGCGCGGTCCCGGTCTCCAGGATCATGCGCCGGCGCCCGGCCGCCTCCGCGGTGCGTTCCAGCTCCGCCAGCAGGGTCCGGGCGTGACCCTTTCCACGGGCGTCCGGGACGACATACATCCGCTTGACCTCCGCGTCGCCGTCGCGGCGGACCGGGTCGTCCGCCACCGCGTCGACCGCCCGCCAGGCACCGGTGACCACGGCGCGGTCGCCGTCGTAGCCGACCAGGAACAGCCCGCGCGGGGCGGCGAAGTCCGCCGGTGCGACGGGGGTGGCGTCGCCGTCGCCGTAGACCCGGCGGTAGCACTCCTGCACCTGCCCGTCGAGCGTCACCGCGTCCGGGTGGTCGAGGGCGGAGACCCGCAGTTCCAGCACCGGGCCATCATCGTTCCCAGGTCACCGGGAGCGCGCGGAGGCCTCCGGTGAGGACGTCCGAGCGCAGCTGCAGCTCCGCGCGGGGCACCGCCGTGCGCAACGACGGCAGCCGCGCCGGCAGGGCGCGGAACACCTCGGTGAGCTCCACCCGGGCGAGGCTCGCGCCGATGCAGAAGTACGGGCCGTGGCCGAAGGCGAGGTGCGCGGGGCGACGTCCGGCGTCGAAGGCGCCGGGGTCGTCGAACGTGCGCGGGTCCCGGTTCGCGGCGGCGGGGGCGAGCAGGACGGCGTCGCCCGCCGGGATGCGGACCCCGGCGATCTCGATGTCGGCGCGCGCGTAGCGGGGGATCCCGCTCGACCCGGGGGCGGCCAGCCGCAGGATCTCCTCGACGGCGGCGTCGGCGCGGCCGGGGTCCGCGGCCAGCGCCGCCCACTCCCCCGGCTGGTCGAGCAGCAGCACGGTGCCGACGTCGATCCGGCCGACCGTCGTCTCGTGCCCGGCGAACAGCAGCGCCGCACCGAGCCCCGCGAGCCGGTCGCGCTGATCGTCGTCACCGCCGAGTGCGGCGAGGTCGGAGAGCACGTCCTCCCCCGGCTCGGCCGCCTTCCGGTCGAGCAGTTCACGCATGTACGCGAACAGCCGCGCCGCGCTCGCCTGCGCGTGCTCGCGGTCGTCGAGCCGGCTCAGGCCCTCGGACCACGCGCTGAACTCGGCGCGGTCGGCGAAGGGGACGCCGAGCAGCTCGCAGATCACCAGCACCGGCAGCGGGAACGAGAGGAGCTCGTGCAGGTCGGCGCCGGGTCCGGCCGCCTCCATTGCGTCGAGCCGCTCCGCGACGAGATCGGCGACGTGCTCGCGCAGCCGGCCCATCCGCCGTGCCGAGAACGCCGGCGCGAGGAGCGTGCGCATCTGCGTGTGGTTCACCCGCTCGGTCTCCGGCGAGTCCCCGGAGGGGCCGCCGAAGACCATCGAGCCGGAGATCCGCGCCGCCCGCTCCGGCTCCGGATGACTGCGGCCGAGCCGGTCGTCGGCGAACAGCGCGCGGGCCTCCTCGTAGCCGGTGACGAGCCAGGCGACGTCGCCGGCCGGGGTGCGGACGGGGGTGATCGGCGCCCGTTCCCGGAGCTCGTCGTAGAGCGGAGGGAGTCGCAGGACGTCGTCGCGCGGGAACGGGAGGCGGGGCAGGTCCGTGGTGGCGGTCACGCACCCGACGTTACGTCCGGCAACGGCCCCGCACCTGCCCACGCGAACGGATTCCCACGCGGACGCCCCCGGGACCTCGGTCCCGGGGGCGTCGTCGGTCACGCTGCGAACGGATCAGGCGTTCGCCTTGGCGCGCTGCCGCCACGAGGTCAGCGTGCGCTCGGTGTAGCCGTTCGGCTCGGTCGCGCCGGTGAACACGAGCTCCAGCGCGGCCTGGAAGGACTCGCTGCCGTCGAGGTCCTTCGCCATCGGCGGGTAGCCGGGCTCGCCGGCGTTCTGGTCGTCGACGACCGACGCCATCCGGGCGAAGGTGTCCCGGACGGTCACCTCGTCGACGACGCCGTGCGCGAGCCAGTTCGCGACGAGCTGGGCGGAGATCCGCAACGTCGCGCGGTCCTCCATCAGCCCGGCCCCGGACAGGTCCGGCACGGTGGAGCAACCGATGCCCATCCCGACCCAGCGGACGACGTAGCCCAGGATCGACTGCGCGTTGGTCTCCAGCTCGTGGGTGACGGTCTCGGCCGGCAGCGACGACGCGCCGGCGAGCGGCAGCTCCAGCAGCCTGCTCCGGTCGGCCGTGGCGCGCGCCGCGATCTGCGACTGGACCTCGTGGACGTCGACCCGCAGGTAGTGCAGGGCGTGCAGGGTGGCAGCGGTCGGCGAGGGCACCCAGGCGCAGTTCGCCCCGGCCTTCGGGTGACCGATCTTCTGCTCGATCATCTCCGCCATCGCGGCCGGCTTGGCCCACATGCCCTTGCCGATCTGGGCGGAGTGGCTGAACCCGGCGGCGAGCGCGACGTCGACGTTGCGGTCCTCGTAGGTCGTCAGCCAGGTCGTCGACTTCATGTCGCCCTTGGGCAGCACCGCGCCGGCCCGGAAGCAGGTGTGGATCTCGTCGCCGGTCCGGTCGAGGAAGCCGGTGTTGACGAAGATGACCCGGTTCGCGGCCTCGGCGATGCAGGCTCCGAGGTTGGTCGAGGTGCGCTTCTCCTCGTCCATGATGCCGATCTTGAGCGTGTTCGCCTGCAGGCCGAGCGCCTCCTCGACGGCGCCGAACAGCTCGACGGTGAGCGCGACCTCCTCGGGGCCGTGCTGCTTCGGCTTCACGATGTAGACGCTGCCGGCCCGCGAGTTGGTGTGCGGGCCCTTGTGCTGCAGGTCGTAGAGCCCCGCGACGGCGGAGACCAGCGCGTCCAGGACGCCCTCCGCCACCTCGGTGCCGTCGGCGGTGCGGACGGCGTTCGTGGTCATGTGGTGGCCGCAGTTGCGGACCAGCATCAGCGAACGGCCCGGCAGGGTGAGGACGGACCCGTCCGGCGCGGTGTACTCGCGGTCCGGGTTCACCCGGCGGACGACGGTCCTCCCGCCCTTGCTGAACTCGCTGGTCAGGTCACCGGTCAGCAGGCCCAGCCAGGTGCGGTAGGCCAGCGCCTTGTCCTCGCCGTCGACGGTCGAGACCGAGTCCTCCAGGTCGACGATCGTCGAGACGGCCGACTCCAGCACGACGTCGGCGACGTCGGCGTGGTGCTGGCGCCCGACCTGCGTGGTCGGGTCGAGGGTGATCTCGAGGTGCAGCCCGTTGCGGGTGAGCAGGACGGCGCCGCGGCCGTCGCCGTCGACCGCGCGGAAGCCGGCGAACTGCGCCGGATCGGCGAGCCCGACCGTGCCTCCGGAGGTGTCGGCGACCAGGCCGTCGGTCCCGGCCCGGTAGGCGGTGACGCCGGCGTGGCTCCCCTTCGCCAGCGGGAACAGCTCGTCGAGCAGCTCGTCGGCGGCCGTGATGACCTGGGCGCCGCGGCGCTCGTCGTAGCCGCGGGCGAGCTCGCCGTCCTGCGGGAGGGCGTCGGTGCCGTAGAGCGCGTCGAACAGCGAGCCCCAGCGGGCGTTGGCGGCGTTGAGCGCGTAGCGCGGCACCGTCGAGGGGACGACCAGCTGCGGGCCCGCGATCTCGGCGATCTCCGGGTCGACCCGGTCGACGGAGATCGTCGGCGACGCGTCGGGGAGCAGGTAGCCGAGGTCGGTCAGGAACTTCTCGTAGTCGGCGGTCGAGCCGGCGCCGTGCTCGGCGTGCCAGGCGTCGATGCGCTCCTGGAGCTCGTCACGGCGGCGCAGCGCGTCGGCGATCCTGGGCGCGAACCGCTCCTGCAGACCCGCCAGGGTCGCCCAGAAGTCCGCCGCCGTGAGGTCCACGTCGGACAGGAGCTCGTCCTCGACGAACGACTTCAGGTGCTCCTCGACCTGCAGCCCGGCGGTGTCGGCCATCTGTGACCACCCTCTCTGCGTACTCGCTTGGACTGGCTACATTCCTACCAGTGGATTATCTTTTCCGCATCATGAAAGTACTGGGTGCCCGTACGTGATCGCCGGACGGGCGTCGTGCCCCGGCACCGACGTACCCTCACGTGAGCCCCGCCACGCCTGTCCTGCAGCAAGGGAGTGCACCGATGCCCCTGGACGCACCGGTCCGTGAGGAGTTCGCCGCCCTCCTCGGACCCGCCGACGTGATCGACGACCCGGTCCGCACCCGCGCCTACGAGTGCGACGGGCTGACCGGCAACCGGGTCGTCCCCGAGCTCGTGCTGCTCCCCCGGACCGCCGAGGACGTGGCCGGGTGCGTCCGGATCTGCGCACGGCACCGGATCCCGTTCGTCGCCCGCGGCGCCGGGACCGGCCTGTCCGGCGGCGCGCTGCCGGTGGCCGACGGCGTCGTCATCGGGCTGAACCGGCTCGACCGGGTGCTCGAGATCGACGTGGAGAACCGCCGCGCGGTCCTGGAACCGGGCGTCACGAACCTGGAGATCACCGCCGCGGCCTCGCCGCACGGGCTGTACTACGCGCCGGACCCGTCGTCGCAGCAGGTCTGCACGATCGGCGGGAACGTCGCGGAGAACTCCGGCGGGGCGCACTGCCTGAAGTACGGCTTCACCACCAACCACGTGCTGTCGATCGAGGTCGTCCTGCCCGACGGCTCGGTCGTCACCCTCGGCTCGGACTCGATGGAGCAGCAGGGACCGGACCTGCGCGGGGTGTTCCTCGGCTCGGAGGGGACCCTCGGCGTCGTCACGAAGATCACCGTGCGGCTGCTGCGGACGCCGGAGGTCATGCGCACGCTGCTCGCCGACTTCCCGTCGGTCGCCGCCGGTGGGCAGGTCGTCTCGGACATCGTGGCGGCCGGGATCGTGCCCGCCGCCGTCGAGATGATGGACGCGCTCGCGATCGAGGCCGCGGAGGGCGCCACCGGCGCCGGCTACTCGCTGGACACCCCGGCGGCGCTGGTCGTCGAGCTCGACGGGACCGTCGAGGAGTGCGACGAGCAGTTCGCCCTGGTCAAGGACATCTGCGACCGGCACGGCTGCACCCGGCTGCACGTCGCGGGCTCGCCGGAGGAGCGCGCGAACATCTGGCGGGGGCGCAAGGCCGCCTTCGCCGCCGTCGGCCGGATCTCGCCCGACTACATCGTCCAGGACGGCGTCGTCCCCCGGACCCGGCTCGCCGAGGTCCTGGAGCGGATCTCCGGCATGGGCGACGAGGCCGGGCTGCGGGTCGCGAACGTCTTCCACGCCGGTGACGGCAACCTGCACCCACTGGTCCTGTTCTCCGCCGCCGACGGCGAGACCGAGCGGGCCGAGCACCTCTCCGCCGGGATCGCCGAGCTCTGCGTGGAGATGGGCGGGTCGCTGTCCGGCGAGCACGGCATCGGCACCGACAAGGCCTGCTCGATGCCGAAGATGTTCGGCGAGGACGACCTGGCGGTCATGAACCGCATCCGGGCCGGGTTCGACCCGGACCACATCTGCAACCCGGGCAAGCTGCTGCCGACCCCGCGGCTGTGCGGCGAGAAGCCCGGGAGGTACCGGCCGCATCCCCTGGAAGAAGCCGGGCTGATCGATCGACTCTGAGAGGGTTCGAAGGGCATGACTCGCGCTGCTCCCACCACGCTGCGCCCGACGACGCCGAAGGAGGTCCGCGACGCCGTCCTGGACACCCCCGGCCGGCTCGCGATCTCCGGCGCAGGCACCGCCCGGCACTGGGCCGGGCGCCCCGCCGAGGTCGACGCCACGCTCGACCTGTCCGCACTGACGGGTGTGATCACCCACAACCCGGGCGACATGACGGTGTCGGTGCACGCCGGCACCCCCGTCCGTGACCTGCAGGCCGAGCTGGCCGGCCACGGGCAGCGGCTCGCGCTCGATGCCGGCCGGATCGGCCGCGGCGCGACCGTCGGCGGCCTGCTCGCCACGGCCGACGCCGGCCCGTCCTCCCTGGTCTACGGCGCCATGCGGGACCTGGTGATCGGTACGACGTCGGTACTGGCCGACGGCACGATGGTCCGCAGCGGCGGTCACGTGATCAAGAACGTGGCCGGCTACGACATGGCCAAGCTGCTGCACGGCTCCTACGGCACGTTCGGCCCGCTGGTGGAGGTCGTGCTGCGGCTGCACCCGGTGCCGAAGGCGACCGCCTGCGTGGCCGTCGACGGGCCGGTGGCCGACGCCGCGCGGCACACCGCCGCCGTCGTCTCCAGCCCGCTGGAGCCCATCGCCGTCGAGTGGGTCTCCGGTGATCCCGGACGGCTCCTGATCCGGCTCGAGGGCGGGGTCGACACCCTCCCCGGCCGGGTCGGACGGCTGGTGGACCTGCTCGGCGACGACGCCCGCGAGATCGGCGACGACGCCTGGTCCGGGCACGCCGCACTCACCGCCGGGCAGCCGTCGACGGACGCACCGGAGGGCGCGGTCGTGCGGATCGGGTGCGCCCCGGCCCGGCTCGCGTCCCTGGTGGCGGAGCTGCCCGCGACCGGCGTGACGGCGGGGCTCGCCACCGGCGTCGCGACCGTCACGGTGCCCGGCGCCGCGGTCGCCGAGGTGCACGACGCCGTCGCCGCGGTCGGCGGCACGAGCGTGCTGCGCGACCGGCCCGACGCGCTCGACGCCCCCGCGTGGGGCCCCGCCCCGTCCGCGCTCGCGCTCCTGAAGGCGATCAAGACCCAGCTCGACCCCGGAGCCCGGTTCGCACCCGGCCGCTTCGACCCCTGGATGTGAGGACCCCGTGACCAGCACCCACGACACCGAGGGCACACCCGCCGGCGCCGCGGAGACGAAGATCCCGCAGCAGGGCCCGAGCGCCTTCGACGACGTCCACCCGCCGCAGCGCGAGCTGCTCGACGACTGCGTGCACTGCGGGTTCTGCCTGCCCACCTGTCCCACCTACGTCCTGTGGGGCGAGGAGATGGACTCGCCACGCGGCCGGATCCTGCTCATGGACCTGGCGGAGAAGGGCGACATCGCCCTCGACGGCCCCTTCACCGAGCACATCGACAACTGCCTGGGCTGCATGGCCTGCGTGACGGCGTGCCCCTCCGGCGTGCAGTACGACAAGCTGCTCGAGTCGGTCCGGCCGCAGATCGAGCGCAACGTGCCCCGCACCCGCGCCGACAAGCTCTCCCGGGACGCGATCTTCGCACTGTTCCCGTACAAGCGACGGCTGCGGGTCGCCGCCCTGCCCGGAGCGCTCTACCAGAAGCTGCGCACGGTGCCCGCGATCCGGCGGCTCACCGAGAAGCTGCCCGGGCGGCTCGCCGCGATGGAGTCGCTGCTGCCGCCGGTGACGGTGCGCGAGGCGTTCGCGACGCTGCCGGTGCACACCCCCGCCGTCGGACGGCGCCGGGCGCGGGTCGCGCTGCTCACGGGCTGCGTGCAGGACGTGTTCTTCCACCGCGTCAACGAGGCCACCGTGCGGGTGCTGTCCGCCGAGGGCTGCGACGTGCTCGTGCCCCGCGACCAGCAGTGCTGCGGCGCGCTGGAGGTCCACGCCGGCCGCGAGGAGTCCGCGCTCGACCGGGCCCGGCGCACGATCGCCCGCTTCGAGACCCTCGACGTCGACGCGGTGGTCACCAACGTCGCCGGCTGCGGGTCGTCCATGAAGGACTACGGCCACCTGCTCGCCGACGACCCGGACTGGGCCGAGCGGGCGAAGGCGTTCTCCGCGTCCTGCCGCGACGTGCACGAGGTGCTCGCCGACCTCTACGCCCGCCCGGAGTCCGACGACGGCGGCCCGCGCGCCCCGCGGACCCCCGTCACCGGCCGCGTCGCCTACCACGACGCCTGCCACCTCGGGCACGCCCAGGGTGTGCGGAACCAGCCGCGCGAGGTGCTGCGCAGCATCCCGGACCTGCAGCTCGTCGACATCGCCGAGGCGTCGCTGTGCTGCGGCTCGGCCGGCATCTACAACATGATCATGCCGGACGCCGCGGGCGAGCTGGGCGAGCGGAAGGCCGGGAAGATCCGGGACGCGAAGCCCGACGTCGTCGTCACGGCGAACCCGGGCTGCCTGCTGCAGATCGGGAAGTACCTGCCCGACGACGGCTTCGCCGACATCCCGCTCCTGCACCCCGTGCAGCTGCTCGACGCGAGCATCCGCGGGGCGGACGTCCCGCACCGGTAGCGCCCTCCGCTCCCCGTCCGGCTCGTCCCTCCTGCCCATCCCGACCCTCCTGCCCGCCCCGCCCCTTCCGACCCGCCCCTTTCCGGCCCGCCCCGCCCCTTCCAGTCCCGCCCCAACCGGTCCGCTCGGCACCCGCCGAGATGCAGCCCAGCGTCATCCGGAGATCCACGATTCGCCCTGAACCGCATCTCGGCGAGGTCGGTCCGGGCACGTACGGGGTCCCGGTGCTCGACGTGGCGGAAGCGGTGGCCGGCGGGACGACCCGCTCCCCCACCGAGATGCAGCCCAGCGTCGTCCGGAGATCCACGATTCGCGCTGAGCCGCATCTCGGCGAGGGTGGTCCGGACACGTACGAGTTCCGGGACGAGACGGGCGGCCCGGGTCAGGGGCGGCCCGGGTCAGGGGCGGCCCGGGTCAGGGGCGGCCCGGGTCAGGGGCGGCCCGGGTCAGGGGCGGCCCGGGTCAGGGGCGGCCCGGGTCAGGGGCGGCCCGGGCGACGGCGCGGGCGGTCCTTGCGCGGGCGGTGGGCACGGCGCCACGCCGTCGGCCCGGCGAGGTGCCGGGCGCCTGCCGGGTCGTCGGCGGTCCGGGGCACCGGGCCCTCGGGGGTCGTGTCGACGGACCCGTGGGCAGGGTCGTCGTCGGGGGCCGAGAGCCCCATCCGCCGCCGTAGCGCCCCCAGCTCCGCCCGCAGCGCGACGATGTCCCACTTCCGGGCGGTGTGCGCCCGTTCCAGGCCCTCGATCCTCCGGTGCGCGAGGACGAGGAGCACCCCAGCGGCGATCCAGCCGGCCAGGGCGGCCCAGGCCACGAACGTCACCAGCCCCGACACGTCTGCTCCGTTCACCCGTTCCGCCTGGCCGGGACGTACGGTAGCCGGATTCGCGGTCCCGACCGGCCGACCGGGTGAGGGACCGCACACGCGCTGCACGTCACGTGACCCACTACCCTCGATCGTCGACGGCACCGTCGCCCGCGCGCCCCTCCCCGGGCCCCGTCCGGGCCCGACCGCGCCCCGCCGGCCACCGGCGATCCGGCGCTTCCCTCCGTGCGGCGCGTGACCACGGTGACCACGAGCCGCGGCCCTCCCGCGCCACGGCCGACCAGAGGACGGAGCGCAGCCCGATGACCGGTAACGGACCGACCACGCAGAGCGATGGACCTGGCGTGGAGGAGCAGTCCGTGATCCCGAACCCGACCCCGTCCCCGGAGGCCCCCGGGCCGCCCGAGGCCCCGGCCGCCTCCGCGCGCCATTTCCCGCAGACGCTGGTCGCGATGGACCCGCCGACCCTCCCGGCGGCGCGCCCGACCGCACCGCCGCCGGAGTTCCGGCAGTTCCCGACCCCGCAGCGGTCGGTTCCCGGTCACCCGACCATGCGTCGCCGGCTGCGCCGGATCCTGATGTTCTGGCGTCGCGGCGCCTGACCGGCGTCAGGCGCGGGTGACGGGCGGCCGGGACGCGGCCCGTCGCAACCCGACCACGATCGCGGCGAGCGTCACCAGCAGCACGGTCAGCAGCACCGTCCCCGCGTTGGCGCCGACCCCGTAGATCGCCACGAACGCGAGGCCGCCGGTCAGCAGGCAGTAGTAGGTCGTCGGAATGATCGTCATCCGGATGACGTCACCCTCCCGCCCGAGCAGGCCCACCGTCGCCGACGCCGCGACGACGTTGTGCACGGTGATCATGTTCCCGGCTGCGCCGCCCACCGCCTGCGCCGCGACGACGGTCTCGGGGTCGACGGCGAGGTTCTCCGCGGTGGCGAACTGGAACAGCGAGAACGTCAGGTTGGACACGGTGTTGCTGCCCGCCACGAAGGCCCCGAGCGCGCCGATCCACGGGGCGAGGATCGGCCATGCCGGGCCGACCGCCAGCGCGGCGCCTTCGGCGAGTGTCAGCGGCATGCTCGCCAGGCCGGTTGCGTTGTGGTCGGCGCCGGAGTTGATCAGGATCCGGACCAGCGGCAGCGCGAACAGCAGTGCGACGGCGGCGCCCGCCAGCTGTGCACCGGACACCCTCCACGCCGTCGCCACCTGTCGCCCGCTCATGCGGTGCATGCCGTAGGTGACCAGGCAGACCAGCAGGAAGACGGCTCCGGGCGAGTAGAGGATCTCGAGCTTCTCGCCGATCCCGGTACCCAGGATGTCGGACGGCCCGATGGTGATCGACTGCAGCGCGTCCTTCACCGGCTCGACGGTCCGCGACAGCACCAGCACTGCGGCGACCAGGACGTACGGGGACCAGGCGAGCCAGGTGCGCATGCGGGGACCACCGGTCTCCGCGTCGCCGGCGTCGCCCGACTCGATCGTGCCCGTCCAGCGGTCCAGCCAGCGCTCGCGCGGCGGGAAGTCCCACACCTGCTTCGGCATGAGGAACCCGCGGCTCGAGGTGAACATGACCAGGGCCAGCCCGACGAGGCCGCCGAGGAGCGCCGGGAACTCCGGCCCCAGAAGCGCGGCGACGAGCAGGTACGGAACGGTCATCGCCAGCGCGGCGTAGAGCGCGAACGGGGCGATCGCGAGTCCCTCGGAGAACCGCCTGTTCTCGCCGAAGAAGCGCGTGAGGAGGCACACCATGAACAGCGGGATCAGGGTGCCTGCCACCGCGTGCAGCGTGGCGACCTGGAGCCCGATCGCGGTGAGGTAGCCGTCGGCGTCGAGCCCGAGCAGCGCGGTCCGCGCCTCCACCTCGCCGGACCCGGACAGCCCTTGCCCGATGCCCGTCAGCACCGGGGTGCCCGCGGCGCCGAAGCTCACCGGCGTGGACTGGATGACCATGCCGACGAGCACCGCACCCAGCGCCGGGAACCCCAGCGCCAGCAGCAGCGGTGCGACGACCGCCGCCGGCGTCCCGAAACCGGACGCCCCCTCGATGAAGGACCCGAACAGCCAGCCGATGATGATCGCCTGCACCCGCCGGTCCGGGCTGATGCCGGTGAATCCGGCCCGGATCGTCGCGAGTGCCCCGCTCTGGGTCAGCGTCTGGAGCAGCAGGAGCGCACCGAAGATGATGTAGAGCAGACCGATCGCGATGATCAGTCCCTCGATCGACGACGCCAGGATCGTCGTGGTGTCCATCCCCCACACCAGCGATCCGATGAGCGCGGCGGCGACGAATCCCAGCGGCATCGCGTACTTCGCGGGCCAGCGCAGGCCCACCAGAAGGATCGCGACGACGACGATCGGGGTGAGTGCGAGCAGGCTGAGTACACCCACATTGTCCACAGTGACAATCCCCTCGAGACACCGGTCATCCAGACATAACGCCTGGACAGGCACGGAACCTCTCGGACGATGTCACCCGGACGGGCCGGCCACAAGAGCTGAGTGGAATCAATATTTCGCGAAGTGGAGCCAGCCCGTCTCGCCGTCGTCGGGCCTGCCGTCCACCGTGACGGTCGGGCCCTCCTCGTCGGGGGCCTCGACTGTCCCGATCTCGGTCCAGTCCGCGGGGAGCGCGGCGCCGGACGGGAAGGTCGCGGCCAGCGCGTGGTCCTCACCCCCGGTGAGCATCCAGCGCAGTGGGTCCAGGCCGAGTGCCGAGCCGATCTCGGACAGCCGCGCCGGCACCGTGAAGGCCCGCGACCGCAGCCGGAGCGCGACCGCCGACGCCCGCGCCACGTGCCCGAGGTCGGCGAGTAGCCCGTCCGAGACATCGATCATCGCGGTGGCGCCCGCGTCGGCGGCGACCGGGCCCGCGGCGTACGGCGGCTCCGGGACCCGGTGCGCGTTCACCAGCGCCGCGGGCGAGCGGAACCCGCGCCCGAGCACCGCGAGCCCGGCCGTGGACCAGCCCAGGCGCCCGCAGACCGCCACCCGGTCCCCCGGCTGCGCACCCGACCGCAGCACCGGTGCGCGCCCCTGCAGGGAGCCGAGCGCCGTCACCGAGACGACGATCACCGGGCCGGAGGTCAGGTCGCCGCCGACCAGCCCGGCCCCGACCGACGACGCCTCCGCCCACAGCCCGTCGGCGAGCTGTTCGAGCCGGTCCGCCGGCGTCGTCGAGGGGCAGGCGAGCCCGACCAGCAACGACGTCGGCACCGCTCCCATCGCGGCGATGTCGGCCAGGTTCGCGGCGGCGGCCTTGCGGCCGATCTGCTCGGGCGACGACCAGTCGAGGCGGAAGTGCACCCCTTCGACGAGGACGTCGGTGCAGGCGACGACCCTGCCGTCGTCCGCCGCGACGACGGCCGAGTCGTCGCCGGGGCCGAGCAGTGTGGTGACCGGCTGGACACGGCCCGTGGTGACGCGGTCGATCAGTCGGAACTCGCCCACCTCCCGGAGTGAGACGCTCGCCTCGGAACCGCCTTCTGGCGTGATCGCGGATGGGGACACGGGGGCTGCCTCCGGTAAGTTCTGCGTCCGACATTCCTGCCGCCAACCATCCGGCAGGGCGGCACGTACCGGAAAGGGGCACGCCGTGGTGCAGGCATACATCCTCGTCCAGACGGAGGTCGGCAAGGCCGCCGCCGTCGCCTCCGAGATCGGGGGCCTGCCGGGGGTCATCTCGGCGGAGGACGTCACCGGCCCGTACGACGTGATCGTGCGCGCCGAGGCGGACGACGTCGACGAGCTCGGCCGGCTGGTCGTGGCACGGGTGCAGAACGTCAACGGGATCACCCGGACGCTCACCTGCCCCGTGGTGAAGCTGAACTGAGACACGCCGTGGCAGGAGCAGGGTCGTCGCGCATCTCCCCGCCGGTGGCGGTGGCGATCGCACTCCCCCTGCTCCTGGCACTCGTGGTGGCCGGGCTGGGGCTGTACAGCCGGGTCTCCGCCGGGCCGGACACCGGCCCGCTCGCGCTCCCCCCGCAGGCGGCACCGCAGGCGTCCACCCCGCAGTGCGACGCCGTGCTGGGCGCGCTCCCCGCGCAGCTCCCGGCCGATCCGGCGCCGCTCGGACCCCGCGAGCTCGATCCCGCGGTCCCCGGCGCGCGGGCCTGGATCGCCGAGCCCGGCCCGGTGGTGCTGCGCTGCGGCACCGAACGCCCCGCCGAGCTGGGGCCGACCTCGCCGCTGATCGTCGTGAACGGCGTGGACTGGCTGCCCCTCGCGACGCCGGACGGCGCGCTCACGACGACCTACGCCGCCGTCGACCGGGGCGTGTACCTGGAACTCTCGGCCGCCGCCGAGGCCGGCCCCGGGCCGCTGCAGGCCGTGTCGGACGCGATCACCGGGACACTCCCGGCCGAGCCCGTGCGTGTGCGCTGACGCGCCCGTGAGTGGTTGTGTGGGCCAGGGCCGAATTTTCCACTCACGAGCGCGGAGCGCCTAGCGCAGGCCGGTCCCCCGGGCGAGCGCCGTCTCGACCATGGTCGTGAGCAGCTCGCCGTAGTCGAGCCCGGTCACGGCCCACATCTTCGGGAACGCCGAGCTCGGGGTGAACCCCGGCATGGTGTTGACCTCGTTGACGGTGATGTGGCCGTCGTCGGTGACGAAGAAGTCCACCCGGGCCAGTCCCTGGACGTCGAGTGCGCGGAACGCGGTGACGGCCTTCCAGCGGACCGAGTCGGTGATCTCGTCGTCGAGCTTCGCCGGGATCTCCAGCTCGGACACGTCGAGGTACTTGGACTCGAAGTCGTAGAACTCGCCGTTGTAGCGCAGCTCGGCGGGCAGGCTGGCGCGGACGCTGCCGTCCGGGAACTCCAGGACGGCGCACTCCACCTCCCGCCCGGGGACTGCGGACTCGACCAGCACCTTCGGGTCGTGCTCGCGGGCCTCGGCGATCGCCGCGTCGAGCCCGGCCGGGTCGGTCACCCGGGTCACGCCCATCGACGACCCCGCGCGGGCCGGCTTGACGAACAGCGGCAGGCCGAGCCGGTCGCGGTCGGCGAACCCGATGTCCGTCCCGGGCCGCAGCACGATGCCGTCGGCCACGTTCAGGCCCTCGGCACGCAGCAGCTTCTTGGCGAACTCCTTGTCCATCCCGACCGCCGACGCCAGCACCCCGGCGCCGACGTAGGGCAGGCCCGCCATCTCGAGCAGTCCCTGGATCGTCCCGTCCTCGCCGAACGCGCCGTGCAGGATCGGGAAGACGACGTCGACCTGCGAGAGCGCCTCGCCGGCGTCCAGCCTGATCAGTCCGCGCCCGGGCTCACCGGGCAGCACGAGGGCGTCGGACGTGCCGTCGACCTCGGGAAGCTCGCGGCCGCTGATCCCCAGCTCCCGCGGGTCGGACGGGCCGGTCACCCACGCGCCGTCCCGGGAGATCCCGACCGGGACCACCTCGAACCGCTCCGGGTCGAGGTGGGTCAGCACGCTGCCCGCGGAGACGCACGAGATCGCGTGCTCGGAACTGCGGCCGCCGAAGACGACGGCCACCCTGACCCGGTCGGAACTCATGGGGCCCGAGGGTAGGCCGGGGGTCCCGGCGGTCGCGCAGCCGGGATCACCGGGTGAGCCGGTCCAGCGCCTCCTCCAGGTCCGCGCGGGTACCGGCGGCGTAGCCCACGACCAGGCCGGACGTCCGGGGTCCGCCGTCGTGGTAGTCCGCGAGCCCGCGCACGTCGACGCCGCGCCGCGCGGCGGCGGCCACCGCCTCCCGCTCGCCGGGACCGCGCAGCACGAGGTGCGCGCCGGCCGGGTCGCCGCTCGCGGCCCACCCCACGCGGTCCGCCGCCGCGAGCACCAGCTCGCGGCGTTCCCGGAGCTCTCGGCGCAGGCGTCGCAGGTGCCGGGCGAGGTCACCGTGCGCGGCGAGCGCGGTGAACACCCGCTGCCCGGCCGGTGCCGGGCGCGTCCCGGTCCGGGAGCGCAGGTCCCGCCACGCCGCGAGCACCGCGGGCGGGGCGACCGCCCAGCCCGCCCCGAGTGTCGGGCTGACGATCTTGCTGGCGGTGCCGAGGTGCACGACGTGGCCGGGGGCGAGCGCGGCGAGCAGCGGCAGCGGCGCGACGTCGTAGCGGAGCTCGCCGTCGTAGTCGTCCTCGATCACCAGGAAGTCCTCGTCCCGGGCCCGTTCGAGCAGCGCGACGCGGCGGGCCGCGGCCATCCGCACCGCGGTCGGGAACTGGTGCGCCGGGGTGGTGTAGACGGCCGCGCAACCGGCCGGGACGGCGTCGACGACCAGCCCGTCGTCGTCGACGGGGACGCCGACGACCCGCACACCGGCGGCCCGCAGCGCGGTGACGGCGCGCCGGTAGCCGGGTTCCTCGACGGCGACGGTCGCTCCGGGCGGGAGCAGCCGGGCGAGCTCGGCGACGGCGGCCGACGTGCCCGCCGTGGTGATCATGTCGTCCGGGGTGAGACCGCGGTGCCGCAGCAGGTGCAGCGCGACGGCGGTGTGGAACCCGGGCAGGCCGTCGGGCCGGGGCGCGTCGTCGGCCGGGGGCTCGGCGGCGGCCCGCCACGCCCGCCGCCACATCGTCCGGTCCAGCGCGGCGACGCAGGGCCGCCCGGGATCGAGGACGTACGGCGGGCGGTGCTCGTCCGGGCCGGACGGGGGTGCGGCGCGGTCCGGCCCGGCTCCGCCGGCCGTGGGCCGCGCCCCGGCGGGGACCGCCGTCACGTAGGTCCCCGCCCCGACCCTGCCCTGCACCCAGCCCTCGGCGAGCAGCTGGTCGTAGGCCGCGGCGGTCACGGTGCGGCTGACCCCGAGCGTCGCGGCGAGGGTCCGGGTGGAGGGCAGCCGGTCACCGGGGCGCACCGGGCCGCCGGCCGCGGCGGCCCGCAGCGCGTCGGCGAGCTGCACGGCGAGCGGGACGCCGGACGCGCGGTCCAGCGGCAGCGGCAGGTCCATCGGCCTTCTCGATTCGCTCCGGATTGGCCGTTCCAGGATGCCACTGTGCGCGGCACGCTCGACAGCGTGACGCTCTCCCCCACCACCCGGAGCACTCTCGGCCGCAAGCGGGACCGGGCCGCCACCGACCGCGCCGCACTGCACGCCGTCCTCGACGAGGGTCTCGTCTGCCACCTCGGCTTCGTCCGCGACGGCGCACCGGTCGTCCTCCCGACCGCGTACGGCCGCGACGGCGAGACCCTCTACCTGCACGGCTCGACCGGTGCCCGCTGGCTCGCCGGCGACGAGCTCCCGTGCTGCGTGACGGTCACCCACCTCGACGGCATCGTGCACGCCCGCGCCGTCATGCACTTCTCGATGAACTACCGCAGCGCGGTCGTGCACGGGAGCGCGCGCAGGCTCACCGGCGCCGACGAGCGGTGGCACGCCCTGCGGACGATCGTCGAGCACCTCACTCCCGGCGCCTGGGACCACGCCCGGCGGCCGGACCGCCGGGAGCTCGCCGCGACCGCGGTGTTCGCCCTGGACCTCACCGAGGCGAGCGTGAAGACCCGGTCCGGCCCCCCGTCCGACGACGAGGCCGACGTCACCGCCGATCTCGCCTGGTCCGGTGTGGTCCCGGTCCGCACCGTCACGGGAGTGCCCGAACGTGCGCCCGACCTGCCGGAACACCACACGCTCCCGGCGCACCTGGCGGGCCGGGTTCACCGGGACGGGTGACGTAGGGTCGGGGGCGACACCGGCCGGACCCCGGCCGCTCCCCACGCGGTCCCGGACCGCGGACACCGCCCTCACCGCCCCCGAGGAGGACGCGTGACGATCATTCCCCCGGTGCCCGACCGGGTCGTCCCCGCGCTGATGCCCGACTGCGTGCAGAACGCGGGCTCGTGGTGCTCGACGCTCTACCGCTGGACCAGCAACGACTTCCTGGCCCAGCACGCCGACACGATCGTCTCGAAGACGTTCTCGATCGGCACGATCGTCGTGTTCGCGGTGCTGTTCCGGTGGGTGGCCCACCGGGCGATCGCGCGGATGGTGGACGGCGCCACCAACGGCCGGTTCTCCGCACTCGTCGGCCGGGCCCGGCGGCTGCGCCGCACCGACGGTGCACGACGGGCCGGCGACTCCCCGGGCTCGCAGCGGCGCATGCAGCGGGCGCGCACGATCGGGTCGGTGCTGCGCTCGATCGTCTCCGCGGTGGTCCTGCTCGTCGCGGTGATGATGGTGATGAACGAGCTGGGCTACCCGCTCGGGCCGTTGCTGGCCGGCGCCGGGGTGCTCGGCCTCGCCATCGGGTTCGGCGCGCAGAACCTCGTGCGCGACTTCCTGTCGGGCATGTTCATGCTGCTCGAGGACCAGTACGGCGTCGGCGACATCGTCGACCTCGGTGAGGCCGTGGGCACCGTCGAGGCCGTCGGCCTGCGCATCACCACGATCCGGGACCTGCAGGGCACCGTCTGGTACGTCCGCAACGGCGAGATCCTGCGGGTCGGCAACATGAGCCAGGGCTACGCGGTGGCGGTCGTCGACCTGCCGGTCGCGCACAGCGCGGACGTCGAGGAGGCCACCGAGATCGCCGGCACCACGGCGACCGAGCGGGTCGCGCAGGACGACGTCGCCGGCGACGTCCTGGAGCCGCCGGAGGTGCTCGGCGTCGACCGGATCGGCCCCGAGGGCGTGACGCTGCGGATCACCGTCCGGGTCAGCCCGGGCCGCCAGTGGGCGGTGCAGCGGGCGCTGAACGGGGCGATCACCGACGCCTTCGACGACCACGGGATCCCGCGGCCGCTGCTGTTCGGCGGCGCGGGCCTGGACAAGCGCGCCCAGAAGCAGAACTGAGACGATGGCTCCGTGAGTGCACCGCAGAACTTCTACGCCGAGGTGGGCGGCGCGCCGGTCTTCCACCGGATCGTCCACCGGTTCTACGAGGAGGTCGCGCGCGACGAGGTGCTGCGGCCGCTGTACCCGGAGGAGGACCTCGGCCCCGCCGAGGACCGGCTGCGGATGTTCCTGGAGCAGTACTGGGGCGGCCCACGCACCTACTCCGAGCAGCGGGGTCACCCGCGGCTGCGGATGCGGCACGTCCCGTTCACGATCGGCCCCATCGAGCGGGACGCGTGGCTGCGCTGCATGCAGATCGCGGTCGACGAGGAGAACCTCTCCCCCGAGCACCGCGAGCAACTGTGGAACTACATGCAGTACGCGGCGCTGAGCATGCAGAACTCCGAGTTCTGATCTCTCCGGTGTCCTGTCGGCGACCCTGCGTGACCGTCTGATCCGCCGGTTGGCGGCCGAACGAGTGGCGTTCGGCGTCAATCCGGGCTCTAGTCCTGTGTGGTCGTGACCGAACGCGTCCGGGCTCGTTGGACCGGACGCCGCCCCGGGACATCGGGCGGCCAGGAGTCGCCCGTATGGGGGTAATCGTGAGCGCAATGCCGTCGTCGTCCGGCCCGGAGCGGCCCGACCCGGGGCACGGGTCGTCGCGGCACTCGCACCGCGCCGCCGAGCCGGAGGCGGTCGGGAGCGACGAGTCGGGTGACGGATCGTGGTTCACCGTGGTGCTCCGCGGCTACGACCGCAGCCAGGTCGACACCCGGCTCGCCGATCTCGACCACCGCATCCACGAGGAGATCCGGCGGGCCGAGTCCGCCGAGCGCGCGCTGGCCGCCGCCAGGGCCCAGATGCGCCGCCTGCAGGAGCAGGTCGAGGCCGGAGCCGCGGACGCGTCCGACCGCCGTGCCGAGGAGGCCGGGTTCGGCCGCCGCGTGGAGCGGGTGCTGCAGGCCGCCGAGCAGGAGGCCACCGAGCTGCGCGAGCGGGCGGCCGCGGAGGCCGACGAGATCGTCGCCCGCGCACGCGCGGAGGCCGACGACCGCCGGACCCGCACCGAGGAGGCGCTGCTCGGCCGCGCCGCCACCCTGGACCGCGAGTTCACCTCCCGCAGCACCGCGCTCGACGAGCGCGAGGAGGCCGCCGCGTCCCGTGAGCGAGGCCTCGCCGAGCGGGAGCGCACGGTCGACGAGCGGTTCGGATCCGCCCGGTCCGAGGCCGAGAAGATCCTCGCGACGGCCCGCTCGGAGGCCGACGACGTCCTGTCCGGCGCCCGCGACGAGGCCGCGTCCGCGCTGCGCGACGCCGGTGCCGCGCGGGACGGGGTCACCCGGGACGTCGAGCGGCTGGCGTCGCTGCGTGACCAGGTCCGCGGCGAGCTGACCCGGGTGCGCGAGGCGCTCTCGGCCGAGCTGGACCGTGAGCCGGTCGCCGCGGCGCTCGACGACGCCCTGTTCGGCCCGTCCGCCACGCCCGGGACCGGCGACGATGCCACCGGCGCGCCGGCCGGCGCCGTCGCGTCGGTCTCCGAGCTCGGCTCGGCGCGTGGTGCGGCGTTCGTCTGGTCGTCCGGCACGGGCGCCGACCGGACCCCGCCGACCGTGACCGACGAGGAGCCGGCCGCCGGCGACCCCGCCGACGACACCCCCGGGGACGGGGCCGCCGACGACACGGACGCCCCTTCCCCCTCGGCCACCGCGGAGCCGGCGGACACCACCGGCGACACCGCCACCGGCACCCTGCTCCTCGGCCCGGGACGCCGGCCGGGCGGCGCCCGCCGGGACGACGACGACCCGGACAGCACGACGGTCGGGCAGATCCCGCCGATCTCCCTCACCTCGATCGGGGTACTCCCGTTCGGGGAACTCGGCGCGGGCCGTGACAACGCCCGGACCAGGACGGACGGGGCCAACGGCGCCTCCCGCCCCCAGCGGGGACCCACCCGGGGTCCGGGCCCGGGACGCCGCTCGCGATAATCGGATCGTTATGTGCACCCGACCGTCACAGAACGCATGACGTCGGCGCCCGGTCAGCCGGGACGCGACGACGCAGCGGAACCGGCCCCGGACGGGCTCGGCGAAGCGATCCGGACCGGCCGCGTCCCCGTGGTCCCCGGATCGCTGGTCGACCTGGTGATGAGGTCGGGTTCCGACACCGACCCGGACCGTCCCGGCGACGCCTCCGGACCTCCGGGACCTCCCGGGTCCCCCGGCGGCACCGCGGACGGCGCGAGCGACGCCGGACCAGAGCCGGCGGGGCCCCCGGGGTCCGCGGACCCGCCGCCCGGCTCCGCGGCCGGCTCGGCCGCCCCGGTCGCCACCGGGCCCGGCCCGGACTCGGCCGTGACCGGGACCGGGACCGGGTTCGCCGATCTCGTCACCCGCGGGCGTGACGGGTCCGGGACCGACGGGCGTGCGGCACCGGCAGCGCCCGACCGTGCGTCGGGCAACGGCGTGAACGGGACCCCCGGCGTCGGCGGGACCGCCGGCACCGGAGCGCCCTCGCCCGGCGCCCGGCCCCGTCCGGCACCGCGCCCCGCGGCGGACGACGCGTCCGCCCCGGCCGGCCACGACCCCGACGAGGCGTCCCCCGACGACTCGTACGCCGACCTCGGCGACCTCGGCGACGACCCGCTGGGTGTCGGGCCGCTGCCGGCCGACGACCCCGCTTCCGGTGGGTCCGGCGACGACGGATCCGGCGACCGCGCCCCGGAGGGCCCCGGATCCACCGACGGCTCCGGCGACCCGTTGCACACCCCGCCCGACCGTTTCGCGCCGCCGCCGTCGTTCGCCCCGCCTGCGACGGCCGCGGACCCGGCCACGGCCACCCCGGCCGCCGGCCGTCCGCGGATGGGCGGCGGACGCCCGTCGACCGACGGCATCCCGGTGACCGCGCCCGCCCCGACCGTCGTCCCGCCGATCGCGCCGAACCCGCGTCCGATCGACGAGGAGGGCACCGGCACGACGCCCGCGGTCCCCGCGGCGGGACCGGCCGCGCGGCCGGACGCCGGCACGTCCGACGACGACGGCGGCGAGACGACGTCGAAGCGGTGGCCGCCACGCCCGTCACGGCCGTCGTCCGACGGCCCGGAGACGGACATCCTCCCGCCGGGCGCCCTCATCGGGCACTACCCGAGCGCACCGAACGACGCCCGGCCCCGGGACGACGCGGCGCAGGCCGAGCCCGCCGCCCGGCCGGCGACCCCGCCCGGCGGCCGTCCGACCATGCCGGGAAGGCGCCCGCCGGCGGACCGGTCGCCGGAGCAGCGGCCCGCGACGGGTCGCACACCGTCGGGCCCGGCGATGGCCGGCCTGTCCGGCGACGACCTGTTCGCGACGCAGGCCGGCGCGGACACCGGTGGCGGTTTCGGCAGGCTGCCCGGCCGCGGCGCCGATACCTGGGCACCGGCCGACCGCGACGAGGCCGGGCCCGCCGATCCGGCCGGTCCGGGGACCGGGCCGCAGACCGGCGCGTTCCCCGCCGAGGACCCCCGGTCCGGCGCCGGCCCGCAGCCGGGTGCCCTCCGCGAGGGTCGTCCCGGACCCGGACCCGGTCCGAGGACCGGTGCGTTCCCGGCCCCGGAGGCACGGCCCGGACCTGGCCCCCGGTCGGGGTCGTTCCCCGCCGGCGAGGCCGGCACCGGGGCGTTCCGCGCCCCGGCGCAGCCGCCCGGCGCACCGGCACCGGGCTCGCCCTGGGCGCCACCGGAGGCCGCGCCCGGCCGTCCGCCGCAGGGGCCGCGTCCGTCGCAGGGCCGGCCTGTCCCGCCGAGGCCCGCACCGGGCCGTCCCGGCGACGGGACCGACGTCACCGAGACGATCCCCGCCCTGGACGTCGACGGGCGCCCCCGCGCCGTCGCACCGGGCCGCACGGACGCCGAGGACCCCGCCCCCGCCGAGCACGCCGTCGAGGGCACCGCCCCGGTCACGCCGCCGGTCACGGACGACGCCCCCGACCCCACCACCCGCAACGCGGCCGCGGCGGCGTCGGTGGGTGCGGTGTCGGTGGCGGCGGCCCGCGCCGAGTCCGGCAAGGACGGCACCGTCTCCGACACCGGTCCGCAGGGGCCGCAGTCCCCGGCGGACAAGCCGATCGCCCCGCGCCGCGAGGCGATCATGTCGGCGAAGCCGCGCAACGGCCGCCGTGGCGTGTCCCCGGCCGGTCTGGCGATCGCGCTGGCGATCGCCCTCCTCGGCGCGCTGACGCTCTGGGCGATGCTCTCGCCGACGCCGGAGGACGCCGGCGGCGACACGCTCGGCGCGGCGGTCAGCGGTGACGCGGACGCGGGCCGGGGCCCGCGGCCCCCGGTCGCCGCCGCGGCGGCCAGCCTGTCTCAGCCGACGGTGCGCGCGACCGTCCCGGCCGGTGCCGCGCCGGTCGCGGTCGCCGCCGCGCCCGGCGGGCCCGCGCTCGTGGCGGTGCGCGACGCGAACCGGCTCCTCGTGGTCGATCCCGCCGGCGACGCCGTCACCGGGGAGATCCCGCTGCCCGGCGTCCCGGAGGACGTCACCACCTCGCCCGACGGCACGCGGGCGTTCGTGACGATGTCCGGCGACGGCGGCGGGCAGCTCGCCGTCGTCGACGTCCCGGGCGCCACGGTCGTGAACACGGTGCCGGTCGCGGCCGATCCGGCCGGTGCGGTCACCTCCGCCGACGGCCGCTTCCTCTACCTGCCCTCGCGCGCGAACGGCGTCGTCGACGAGCTCGACCCCTACGCGGGGGTCGTCACGCGCTCCGTCCCGGTCCCGCAGACCCCGTCCGCGGCCGCCCCGAACGCCGAGGCGAACCGCGTCTATCTCGCCACCCGCGGCGCGGACGAGCTGACGGTGCTGGACCCGGACAGCCTCACCGTGCTCGGGAGCTTCCCCGTCGCCGGGGGCGCCGAGGCGGTCGCCGCGGCCCCGGCGTCCACGTCGTCCCCCGGGCCCCGGGTCGCCGTGGCCGGACCGGACTCCGACACCGTCACCGTGCTCGACCCCGACGACGGCCGCGAGATCGCCCGCGTCGAGGCGGCCGGTGGCCCGACCGGCCTGGCGTTCGCCGCCGACGGCCGCCACCTGTACGTCACCACCGGGCAGGGCCTCCAGGTGGTCGACACGCGGTCCTGGGAGGTCGCCGGTTCCACCGACGTCGCGCTGAACCCGACCGCCGTCGCCGTCTCCGCCGACGGTCGCACCGGCTGGGTCACCGGCGACGGCGAGGTCAGCGTCCTCAACCTGTCCTGACCCGGTGGGTCTCCGCTACCCGGTCACGGTGAGCGGCAACGACACCACGCGACGCTTCACGACGGCGCCGTAGCGGGCGTCGAGCCGCACCCAGGAACCGGACGCCGACACCCGCACCCGCGGCTCACCCGCTCCGGTTCCCCCCGGCCCCGGCACGGCACCACCCGCGTCCGCCGGCCCGGATCCCAGGAACCCCATCCCGGACATCGCGAACAGCACCCGCATCGGCACCGTCACCGGCCGCCCCGGCTCCGGCGGCGACACGGTCAGCACCGTCTGGTCCAGCAGCGACGCCGGTGGCCCCATCGGTCCCGCGTGCTCCCGGGCCAGTGCGAGGCCGCGCTCGGCGAGGCCGTCGAGCTCGCCGGCCGGGATGTCGTCGACCAGGGCCCAGCCCTCGGCCGGCGGCAGCTCCTCCATCCACGCGGCGGGCGCCCCGGGGTCGATCTCCTCGGCCCGTTCCACGGCCAGCGCGGTGAGCAGCGACGACGCGTGCGCCGTGACCGGGACGCCGCCGTCCAGGGTGCCTGCGACCGACCGGGTGACCAGGACGTCGAACGGGGTCCGCGCCCACGCCGTGACCCGGTCCCCCGCCGTCGTCAGCCGGATCGCCGCCGCCTGGTCGAGCCGCACGACCCGCGCCGTGAAGGCCCCGAGGTCGTCCCGCTCGGTCGCGTCGGCCAGCCGGAGGGTCACGACACTGCTCCCAGGTGCCGCTTCAGGAAGTCCCGCTCGCCCTCGGTGATCCGCCGCGGGCGGTTCGCCCCGAGGTCGTAGAGGGCCATCGACGTCCACGCGGTGACGGCGACGGCGTCGTCCCCGCCAGGGCCGTCGCGCAGGACGTAGTCCAGCGTGAACGACGCCGCCCGCAGGTCCCGGACGGTGATCTCGACGCGCAGCGGGTCCGCCCGCCACGGCAACTGGCGCCGGTAGTCGACGTGCAGCCCGGCGACGAGCAGGCCGGACGCGAACCCGGTCAGCCCTTCCTCGCCGGCGCCGGTGAAGGCGAGCGCGACGCGCGCCTCCTCGATCAGCGTGACGATCCGGGCGTGGTTCACGTGCCGGTAGGCGTCCTGGTCGGTCCAGCGCAGCGGGACCGTCGTGACGAAGGCGGACATGGGCGTGAGTGTCCCCGACTCCTAGCGGGCCAGGCCGCGCAGCTGTCGTGAGATCACCGACAGCGTCGCCAGGTCCAGCGACGCCGATCCGCCGATCTCCTCCAGCGCGGTCCGGGCCCGCGACAGCTTCGACGCGTTGGACTGCTCCCAGGCCGCGATCGCCTCGTCGACGTCGGTGCCGGGCGCGGACTCCTGCAGCGCGTCGAGGGTGATCGAGCGCAGCGACCCGTAGAGGTCGTCGCGCAGCGCGAGCCGGGCCAGCGCGTGCCACCGGTCCCCGCGGTCGAGCCGGGACACCGCGGTCAGCGCCTGGTCGACGCCGAGGTGCTCGGAGACCGCGTAGTACAGCTGCGCCACCTCGGCCGCCGGCCGCGGCTCCTTCTCCCGGTCGGACAGCTCGACCAGCTCGACGACGTCGAGCAGGCCGTAGGCGTAGAGCGACAGTGCGGCCGGTTCCACGAGCTGCTCGGGCACCCCGGCCGCCCGCAGCTCCGCCGCGCGTTCCTTCACGGCGTCGAGCTCGCGGCCCTGCAGCAGCTCCGGCAGCCGCTCGCGCAGCTCGGCGATCGGTGCGGCGAACCGGTTGATCTCCGCACCGACGGCGAGGGGCTGCGGCCGGTTGGTGAGGAACCAGCGCGACACCCGGTCGAGCAGTCGCCGGGACTCGAGGACGACGGCGTCGGCGACGGCCACCGGGACGTCCGCGGTCCGCACGGCCTCCCACAGCGCGGGCAGCGCGAACACGCGGGTGGTGACGGCGTAGGCGCGGACGACGTCGTCCGGGCCGGCGGCGATCTCCTCGCCGAGCCGGAACGCGTAGCTGATCCCGGCGCCGTCGACCATCTCGTTGACCAGCCGCGTCCCGATGATCTCGCGGCGCAGCGGGTGGTTGCGGACGGCGTGGTCGTACCGTTCCCGCACCGGGGCCGGGAAGTAGGCGGGCAGCGTCGGCTCGAACGCGGGCCGGTCGGGCAGGTCGGTCTGCAGCAGCCGGTGGGTCAGGTCGAGCTTGGTGTGGGCGAGCAGGGTCGCGAGCTCCGGGCCGGTGAGTCCGAGATCGGCGGCGGCGAGCGCGTCGAACCCGGCGGTGGACGGCAGCACCTCCAGCTCGCGGTCCAGCCCGGCCCGTTCGACGAGGTCGCTGACCATCCGACCGTGCACCGCGACCATCGCGGTGGCGTGTGCGCGGGCGACGCCGAGGACGTCGTTCTGCGCGACGTTGTGGGCCAGGACCAGGTCGGCGACGTCGTCGGTCATCGACGCGAGCAGCTCGTTGCGGGCGGGCCGGTCGAGCGTGCCGTCGGCCACCGGCCGGTCGAGCAGGATCTTGATGTTGACCTCGTGGTCGGAGCAGTCCACACCGGCCGAGTTGTCGATCGCGTCGGTGTTGATCCGGCCGTACTCGCCGTCGCGGCCGCCGGAGCGGGCGAACTCGATCCGGCCGCGCTGGGTGAGACCGAGGTTGCCGCCCTCGCCGACGACGCGGACGCGCAGGTCCCGGCCGTCGACCCGGATCGCGTCGTTGGCCTTGTCCCCGACCTCGGCGTGGGTCTCGACCGACGCCTTGACGTAGGTGCCGATGCCGCCGTTCCACAGCAGGTCCGCGGGGGCGAGCAGGATCGCGTGGATCAGCTCCGGCGGCGACATCCGCGTGACGTCGGCGGGCAGGCCGAGCGCCGTCCGGATCTCCGGCCCGATCGGCACCGACTTCGCCGTCCGCGGCCAGACCCCTCCCCCGGCGCTGATCAGGGAGGCGTCGTAGCTCTCCCAGGTGGAGCGGGGCAGCTCGAACAGCCGGCGCCGCTCGGCGTAGGACGTGGCGGCGTCCGGGGTGGGGTCGACGAACACGTGACGGTGGTCGAACGCGGCGACCAGCCGGATGTGCTCGGACAGCAGCATCCCGTTGCCGAACACGTCACCGGACATGTCCCCGACGCCGACGACGGTGAACTCCTGGCTCTGGGTGTCCAGGTCCAGCTCGCGGAAGTGGTGCTTCACCGACTCCCAGGCGCCGCGGGCGGTGATGCCCATGGCCTTGTGGTCGTAGCCGACGGAGCCGCCGGAGGCGAACGCGTCGCCGAGCCAGAAGCCGTACTCCTCGGAGACCGAGTTGGCCAGGTCGGAGAACGTCGCGGTGCCCTTGTCCGCCGCGACGACCAGGTAGGAGTCGTCCCCGTCGTGCCGGACGACGCCGGGCGGCGGCAGGGTCTCGGTGCTGCCGTCGGCGTGGGTCAGCAGGTTGTCGGTGACGTCGAGCAGGCCGGAGACGAAGGTCCGGTAGCACTCCCGCACGTGGTCGGGGGCGGGCGCGGGCCTGCGGACGACGAACCCGCCCTTCGCCCCGACCGGCACGATGACGGCGTTCTTCACCGCCTGCGCCTTCACGAGCCCGAGGACCTCGGTGCGGTAGTCCTGCTGGCGGTCGGAGAACCGCAGGCCACCGCGGGCGACCGGGCCGAACCGCAGGTGCACGCCCTCGATCCGCGGCGAGTACACGAAGATCTCGAACCGGGGCCGCGGCAGCGGCATGTCCGGGACGGCGGCCGGGTCGAGCTTGAACGAGAAGAACGGCCGGTCGCGGAACCAGTTGGTGCGCAGCGTCGCCTCGATCACGGCGAGCAGCCCGCGCAGGATGCGGTCCGCGTCCAGGCCGCTGACCTGGTCGATCAGCGACGTGACGTTCTCCAGCGCCCGCTGGTGGGCCGCCTCCTGCTCGGCGGCGTCGGGCTTCGCCGGGTCGAACCGGGCCCGGAACAGCGTGATCAGGCCCTCGGCGACCTGCGGGTGGGCGACGAGGACGTTCGCCGTGTACTGCAGGGTGAACAGCCCGCCGAGCTGGCGGGTGTAGCGGCTGTAGGCCCGCAGGACGGCCGCCTCCCGCCAGTGCAGGCCGGCACGCAGGACGAGTGCGGAGAACCGGTCCGACTCGGCGTCGCCACGCCAGGCGGCGGCGAAGGCGTCCTCGAATCGGGTGCCCGCGTCCTCGACGGTGACGGTGGGCACCGCGGGCGCCCCGGACGGCTGCGGGGCGCGCACCCCGAAGTCGTAGAGCCAGCAGCGGCGGCCGTCGGGCCGGACGAACTCGTACGGCCGCTCGTCGACGACGTCGACGTCGAGCTGCTGCAGCAGCGGCAGCACCGCGGTCAGCGTGGCCGGGGCGTCACCGAGGTAGAGGGCGAACCGGATGTCGTCGTCGGCGCTGCGGTAGAGGCGCAGGTCGAACGGCCGGTCCTCGTCCAGCGCCAGCAGCCGCCGCAGATCCTCCACGGCCCGGTGCGGCGCGACGCCCGCCTTGTACGACTCGGGGACGCCGTCGAGCAGCGGCCGGGCGGCCGGCCCGGCGTCCCCGAGGGCGGCGACGAGCAGGTCGTCCCAGGTCCGGGTGGCTTCGGCGACGTGGTCCTGCAGTGCGGGCAGGTCGTAGGCGACCGGCTCGGCGGACGGGTCGGTGGCGACGGTCAGGTGCAGCATCGCCAGCTCGGCGTCGCCGACCTGGGCGGTGTAGGCGACGTCGGTGCCGCCGAGCCGGGTCCGCAGGATCTCGGTGATCCGCAGCCGGGTGTCGGTCGTGTAGCGGTCGCGGGGCAGGTAGACCAGGCAGGACAGGAAGCGGCGGTACGGGTCCGGGTGAACGAACAGCCGGACCGCGCGCCGCCCGCTCGCCTCCAGCACGCCGACGCCGGTCTCCTGCAGCCGCCGCTCCGAGGACGCGAACAGCTCCGCGCGCGGCAGCACCGAGAACACCTCGAGCATCTGCTGGCCCGAGTAGGAGTCGGCAGGGAACCCGGCGCGGCGGATCGCGCCGCGGATCCGGCGGGCGACGACCGGGATGTCGAGGACCGACTCGTGCCGGGCGGGGACGGTCAGCATCCCGAGGAACCGGTGTTCCCCGGTGACGGTGCCGTCGTCGTCGCGGGCGCGGACGCCGACGTAGTACGGGTGCACCGCCCGCAGCACCCGGCTGCGCTCGCTGGCCCGGGTGATCAGGAGGGGGCCGCCGAACTCCTCGGCGCCCTCCTCTCCCTCCCCGGGGAGGAAGACCGCGGCGCCGGCGTCGTCGGGGCGGAGCACGCCGAGCCCGGTGTCGGTGTCGGGCTGCAGGCGGCCCTCGCGCCGGGAGTAGTGCCGGTAGCCGACGAAGACGAAGTGGTCGTCGACGAGCCAGCGGAGCAGCTCGGCGACCTCGGTGGGGTGCACGTCGTCGCCCTCGTGGGGGGCGGTGGCGCTCCCGGCGCCGGTCAGGTCGTCGGCGAGCGCGCGGGCCCGCAACGTCATGGCGGCGGTGTCGTCGATGACCTGGCGGACGTCGGACAGCGTCCGCTCCAGCTCCGCGCGCAGGCGCTCCGGGTCGAGGCCACCCGCGGAGACGACGTCGAGGTGCATCCAGGACTCGGCCCGGGCGTCCCCCGGCTCGCTGGGATCGGCGTCGGTGTCGACGCGGACGAGCGACCCGTCCGGACCGCGGTGGACGACGAGGATGGGGGGCACGACCCGGCGCACCGTCCCGCCCGCGCGACCGACCCCGGCGATGACGGACTCGACCAGGTAGGGCATGTCGTCGGTGACGATGTCGACGGTCGTCGCGTCACCGGGGCCCGCGGTGACGTCGACGACGGCGCGCCCCGGCTCGCGGCGCGCGGCGAGTGCGAGGTGCGCATCGACGACGGGTGCCGGACCGGCCAGCTCGGGGCCGCCGGTGCTCTCCGCCTCGGGGGTGTTCCGCGTGTAGAGGCGGACCAGCTCCGCCGCGGCGCCGCTCCCCGGACGCGGCTCTCCCCCCGCCCGCACCTCGACCCCGGTCGTGCTCCCCGTGCCATCCGTACCGCTGCTCACGTACCACTCCGGCCCCGCGCGTGTGCTGACTCACGCACCCTATCGCCCGGGTACGGCCGCCCGGAGGAACATCAGCGGACGGCGACTGGACCGTTCGCGCAGGTCAGGATCAGATCTCGCGGTATGCGGCCATGGCTCCGGCGAGGAGATCGGCCAGCCCCATGTGCTCAGGAATGTCCTGCGGATCGCCGGACGTCGTGGCGTCGTCGTCGGACGGCACGACGGTAGGGGGCGCGTCGGTCCCGGACGGGGCGTCCGTCGCGGTCGGGGCGTCCGCCGCGATCGGGGTGCCCGCCGCGATCGGGGTGCCCGCCGCGATCGGGGTGCCCGCCGCGGTCGAGGTGCCGGCGGAGCCGGTGCCGTCCGATGCCGGGGATCCGGGCGGTGTGCCTGGACCCGGCCCGCGGGGGCCCGGGTCGCGGAGGCTCGGGTCGTCGTCCGTCCCACCCCGGTCCGCAGGCCCGCTCGACGCGGCCTCCGTGCGCCGGTGCCCGCTCTCGTCGTCCGCACGACGGGAGTCGGGCTCCACCTCCGGGGCGACGTCGCCCGGCACCACGGCCGGGACGTCCCCCGACGCGGCGGCCGACCGGACGGTCCACACCTCGTCGCGCGGTTCCTCGGCCGCGGCGGACCCGTTCCGCACAGCGGCACGGGACGGGCCGACGCGCTTCGGCAACGCCGAGGGTCCCGCCCCTTCCGTCACCGAGGACCAGGCGACCGGCCGACCCGCACGCCCGGTCTCCCCGGGTTCCTCCCCGCCGGTGTCGGGGAGCTCGAGGTGCGCGCGGACGGCGGCCGCCAGCCGCCGATCGTCGCCGTTGCGCCCGGTCCGGGAGATCCGTCCCGGACCGTCCGGGACACGGTCGCCCTGCGCACGGTCGCCGGGCACACCGTCACCCGGCGCCGGCCCGGCACGGACGTCCTGCTCCTGACCGCCGTGCCGTCCGGCCGTCCGGGCCTCGGACACCGGCTCCGGACGCCGCGGCGCGTCGGACCGGCGCCGGCCACCGCTGCCCGGCCGGACCGTCGTCCCGGCCGGGAGCGCGGACGGCTCGGCACCCTCGACCGCCCTGCGGCGGCCGCGGCGTGGCTCCTCCTGCTCCGTCGTCGGGTCCCAGACCGCCGTCATGGCGGGCCCGGCGTCCGCGACGGACGGCGCCGTCCCCGATCCACCACCCGGCACCGGCGCCCCGTCGGGTGCGACCGGGTCCGGCTCACCGGGCGCGCTCGTCGTGACAGGCGCCTCGTCGTCCACGAGCGGTGTGGCCCGGCGCCTCCCGTTCCGGGCTCCGCCGACCGCGGCTGCGGGTCGGGCGAGCGTCGGTTCCGGGACGGGAGCGGACTCGTCGGGGCCGGTCAGCTCGCGGACGATCTCTTCGCCCTCCGCGCCCCGCGGACCGGTGGCGCGCAGCCGCAGCCCGGTTCCCGCCGGGAGGCCACCCCGCCGGACGCGCACCGCGAGATGCGCGGCGAGCGACCGGGCCCAGAGGAGCACGGTCACCCGGTCGGCGTCGGGGAGGGTGATGAGGACGGCGTCGTCCTCGGTGACCGTCGTCCCGGACGGCGGGACCAGCCGCGCCGACCGGACCGCGATCTCGTGCAGGACACCCGCCGGGAGAGGGGCCGGCGCGGGAGCACCGTCCCGGCCGATCAGATCCACCCGGATCGACCGCTCAGCGAGACCGGGGTCGGGTTCGACGGGCGATCCGGCGGGCTCCGGTCCGGAGGTCTTCGGCTCCGCGGCCTTCAGCTCGGACGTCTCCCGCTCGGACGCCGTCGGTGTCTCCCGCTCGGACGCCTCCGGCTCGGACCTCGTCGGCTCGCCTGCCCCCGGCCCCGCGGGCTCCGGTCCGGCGCCGTCCAGGACACCGCCCCCACCGGCGGCTGTGCCGTCGTGCGGGCCGGAATCGACCGGCGCGGCCTCGGCGCGGAGCGCCCCGAGGACGGACGAGCCGTTCGTCGACGCCGACGCCGGTCGCGGGTCGCGGAGCTCGGCGAGCAACGCGTCTCCGAGGGGCGCACCACCGTCGGCACCCGAGACGCCCGAGACCCCGTACCGGGCCCCCTCCGCCCGGTCGAGCACGCCGCTTGCGTCCGGACCGACCGGCGGCAGGCCCCCGAGCGGCGCATCCTGTTCCGCGTCCTCGGCCCGTCCGGTCATCAGGCCCGAGACACCGAGCGGGTCGTCGGGATCGATCGAGCTCGTGCCGCCGGAGGCGGTGAGCGCGGTGTCCCCCGCCCCGGCAGGTCCCTCGTCCGGGAGGACAGCAGGACCCGTCGTCCCGGACACGACCGGATCGGCGGTCCCGTCGCCGCGGATGACGATCTCCGACCGACTCTCCTCCGCCGAGGTCTCGACCGGTGCGCCGGACGGTTCTCCCGTCGGTCCGTCCTCGCGCGGGCGCCCGAGCCCGAACCGCAGTCGTGCCGCCGGTCCGCCGCGTGCCGGGCCCGCAGCGTCGTCGATGTCCGTGCCGGAGCCGGTGCCGGTCGCGGTGCCCGTGCCGGTCGCGGTGCCGGCCACCGCCCGCCGGAACGGCGTGGGCGTCGGCGCGTCTCCGCGGGATCCGGACCACCGGGCACGGCGGCCGGCCGACCCGTCCAGCGGGAGGGCTGCGGCGACGGCATGCCGGAAGCGGCGACCGCGGGCCCGGTCGAGCTGGTCGGCCGCCGTGGCCGCCCGCATCGCCTCCAGCGCCTCGCGGAACCGTCCCGCGCTCTCGTGCAGCTCGGACTGGGCGGTGCGGCACGCGGCGACGAGCGCCGGGACCCCGGCCGCCCCGGCACCGTCCGCCGCCTCGGCCAGGGCACGGGACGCGTGGTCCGCCCGCCCGGCACCGGCGCGAGCCAGGGTCAGCCGCAGCAACACGCCCTGCCGCCCGGCGTCGGCCACGTCCCGCTGGGCCGACGCGGCCCGCACGGCGTCTGCCGGTACCCGGCCGCCGTCGAGGAGCGCGGTGATCCACTGGCTGAGCAGGGCCGCGGCCAGGTGCGCCGACAGGGGGCGGGCGTCGGCGCGGTCCGGCGTCCAGCCGAGCTGCGCGAGCCCGCGGAGCGCGCTGTCGACGGCGAGGTCGTGCTCGCCGCGGGCGCGGTGCACCGACCCGACGACGAGGTCGGCGAAGGCCGACGCCTCACCGCTGAAGGCCGCCCCGCAGGAGGCGACCTCCTCGCGCAGGCGCTGGAGGTCGTCCACCGCAGGCCCGGCGAGCGCGCACCGGACCTGGACGGCGAGCCGGTCGAGCAGGAGCAGCCCCGGCTCCTCCCCGGCACCGTCGTCCGGCAGCCCGGCGACGAGGGCGTGCGCGGTCGCCAGCTCACCGTCGACCTGCGCGACGGTGGCGAGCTCGACCCGCAGCCGAGCGGCCTCGGGCCGGCTCAGCAGTGCGGCACCGGGCGCCCGGACGGGCACGGACGGGACCGCGTCGTCCGGGCGTCCGGTGCCGGTGAGACCGGCGAGGACGGCCGTCGCGACGTCGCGGGCGTCACCGCCGGCGGCATGCCCGTCCAACAGCCAGCCGGCCGCCTGCACCCAGCCGAGATCGTCACTGTCCGCGACCGCGCGGGAACACGCGTGACCGGCGAGCTCCGAGGTCAGCAGCGGACGCTGCCAGCGCAGCGCCGCTGCCGTCCTCAGTTCAGCCGTCGTCGCGTTTCCGCGATCTCCCAGGTGGGACGTCACTTCGCCTCCCGTGACATCACCGGCCCGGTACACCCGCGCCGCCTCGTCGCGTCCGCTCTGCTCAGACAGGACCGACTCGGAGCGGTCCGGCGGAGTGGTGATCAGTCGCGGGTGAGCTTACGGTGCGTGACCCGGTGCGGTCGCGCAGCCTCTGCTCCGAGCCGCTCGATCTTGTTCTTCTCGTACGCCTCGAAGTTGCCCTCGAACCAGAACCACGCCGCCGGGTTCTCGTCCGTGCCCTCCCACGCGAGGATGTGCGTGCAGACCCGGTCCAGGAACCACCGGTCGTGGGAGATGACCACGGCACAGCCGGGGAACTGCTCGAGCGCGTTCTCCAGCGAGCCGAGGGTCTCGACGTCCAGGTCGTTCGTCGGCTCGTCGAGCAGGATCAGGTTGCCGCCCAGCTTCAGCGTGAGCGCCAGGTTCAGCCGGTTCCGCTCACCACCGGAGAGGACCCCCGCCGGCTTCTGCTGGTCGGGTCCCTTGAAACCGAACGCCGCGACGTAGGCCCGGGACGGCATCTCGACGTTGCCGACCTGGATGAAGTCGAGCCCGTCGGAGACGACCTCGAACACCGTCTTCTTCGGGTCGATCCCGCCACGGTTCTGGTCGACGTAGGAGAGCTTCACGGTGTCGCCGACCTTGACCTCGCCGGAGTCCGGCTCCTCCAGCCCGACGATCGTCTTGAACAGGGTCGTCTTACCGACACCGTTCGGGCCGATGACACCGACGATGCCGTTCCGCGGCAGTGTGAAGGACAGGTCCTTGATCAGCTGCCGGCCGTCGAAGCCCTTGTCCAGGTTCGAGACCTCGACGACCTGGTTACCCATGCGCGGGCCCGGCGGGATCTGGATCTCCTCGAAGTCCAGCTTCCGGTGGCGCTCGGCCTCGGCCGCCATCTCGTCGTACCGGTCCAGCCGGGAACGGCTCTTGGCCTGACGGGCCTTCGGGTTGGAGCGGACCCAGGCCAGCTCCTCCTTCAGGCGCTTCTGCAGCTTCGCGTCCTTCTTGCCCTGGACGGCGAGCCGCTCCGCCTTCTTCTCCAGGTAGGTGGAGTAGTTGCCCTCGTAGGGGAACGTGCGACCCCGGTCGAGCTCGAGGATCCAGCCGGCGACGTTGTCGAGGAAGTAGCGGTCGTGCGTGACCGCGAGGACGGCGCCCGGGTAGTTCGCGAGGAACTGCTCGAGCCACAGCACGCTCTCCGCGTCCAGGTGGTTCGTGGGCTCGTCGAGCAGGAGCAGGTCCGGGCTGGAGAGGAGCAGCTTGCACAGCGCGACCCGGCGGCGCTCACCACCGGAGAGGTGCCCGACCTCGGCATCCCCCGGCGGGCAGCGCAGGGCGTCCATCGCCTGCTCCAGCTGGGAGTCGAGCTCCCAGGCGTCGGCGTGGTCGAGCTCCTCCTGGAGCTTGCCCATCTCCTCCATCAGCTCGTCGGTGTAGTTCGTCGCCATCTCCTCGGCGATGGCGTTGTACCGATCGAGCTTGACCTTGACGTCGCCCAGCCCCTCCTCGACGTTGCCGAGGACGGTCTTCTCCTCGTTGAGGGGCGGCTCCTGCTGGAGGATGCCGACCGTCGCTCCGGGCTTCAGGAACGCGTCACCGTTGTTCGCGTTCTCCAGCCCTGCCATGATCTTGAGGACGGTCGACTTCCCGGCCCCGTTCGGGCCCACGACGCCGATCTTCGCCCCCGGCAGGAAGCTGATCGACGCGTTCTCCAGGATGACCTTGTCGCCGTGCGCCTTGCGCACGTTCCGCATCGTGTAAATCAGGTCCGCCACGCCCCCGATGGTAGTTCGACGGCCGTCAGCGTCCGGAAGCCGGTACGGCGGCGACCTCACGCGGAGTCTCCTCGCCGCCGTCGGGCGCTGCGCCGAACGGGGCATCGCCGTCCTCCGTCATGCCGTCGAGGGCCTCCGACGGCACCTCCCAGTCGTCGACCGGTCGCTGGTCGCGGCCGGGCTCACGGTCGGGGCCGCTCACCGGCCGCGGCGGGACCAGCACCGGCGAGCACCGCAGATCGAGGCCCACGCTGATCGGGTCGATCTTCGGGGTCTTGCGCAGGACGTTGTCGCGATCGAGCCACTCCTCGACGAAGAGCCGGCCGACGACGATGACCGCGTGCCCCTTGTCCAGGGTCTGCGCGGCGTGCTCGGCCAGCCTCCGCCAGCACGTCACCGTGTAGTAGGTCTTGGCGACGTCACGCCACTCGCCGCTGCTGTCGTCGCGCCGGCGATAGTTCTCGGCGACCGTCAGGTCCAGCACCGGCCGCCCACTGTGGGTGTAGCGGAGCTGGGGCTTGCGGGTCAGGTTGCCGACGACGGTGATCTGGTTGCTGCTCACGGGACCCTCCGGGGGTGGACGTCGAGTCGATGTCCCGTCGAGCATCCCGCCGCCGGACGCTTCCGGATCGGTCTTCCGGCAGGGTGTGGATGGTTCGGCCACTTGTGGATGCGAGACCGGCTCCGGCCGGCCCGATGGCGTTCATCGTCGGCCTCGTGTGCAGCTCTCCACGTGACCGTGTCCGACGTGCCGTCACTGCCGCGGGCCCTCCGTCGACGAGGTCCGAACCGGTCCGGGAGAACCGCGCCGGAGCACAGGATTCGCGAAGCCCCGCGAGCTCGACATCGCAACTCGCTCCTCGCCGGCCCACCGGACCAGAGCTCCTGTCCGGTGCCGACGGCAGCCGCGTTCCGCGGAACGCCGGGCCCGCTCGTGGCGACCACTGCTTTCCGGGACCTGGTCCGCGTCGAGGTGAGGTCCTCGCACGAGCAGGCAGGTGACCCGGATCTGCGTTCCGCGGAACGCTCCCCGGACCACACCGGGCTGCGCCCGAATCCGGTCACGAGCTCCACGCCGATATCAGGCAGGCGGTCCGCAGGCGGTGCAGCCACGCTGTACGGATGCCCGGCGTCCACCCTGCTGTACCGCTCGTGGCGCTCATTGTCATCGCGGGCCCCCGGGTCCGCGTCCCTGCCCACCCACGGACGATGTCCCGCTCGCCGCCGCCTGCCCATATCCGTCTGCCGCTGGAACAACGGGATCCGGAACGGCTTGCTGTCTGCGCGGCCGACCGGATGCGGCCAGGGACGTCCGGAGCGCGCACCGCCGACACCAAGACCTCGGGAGGCCGTTCTGTCTCCGTGATGGAGCCAGGCACAGACGCCATCCGCGCCGAGGTGCTCGGGCACCCGCGACACCGCGACGCGTCACGGCCGCAGAGCAAGCGCTGAGCCTCCTGGGCAGGAGCGTTCCGCGGAACGCAGCTGCCGCTCACGGGCTGAAACAGCGGGTTCGACGACGGCCGCTGCCCGGCCGAGGTGGTCCGCCGCTCCGTCGCGTTCCGCGGAACGCACACGGCTCCCGCTGGAACAGGGACATGCCCACCGGTCCCGGATACCCCGGGGGTGGCACCCGTTCTCAGCTCGGGTGCCGACGACGGTGCACTCTCCTCACACCCGCCCGGCCCGACCAGCCTCCGCCGGCGCCACCGGCGCCGCCGGCGTGAACGACCTGGGGGACGCCGTGCGGGCGCGTTCCGCGGAACGCGGCCCTGGCAACGTTGCGCCGACCTGGCAGCGTTCCGCGGACCTGGCGGCGTTCCGCGGACCTGGCAGCGTTGCGCGGTCCTCGCGGCGTTCCGCGGTCCTGACGGTGTCCCGCGGACCTGGCGGCGTCCCGCGGAACGCACGACGACCCCAGACCACACACCCATCCGGCGTCGACGACACCCCAGGACCCACGCCCCGGACCCACCGGCAGAAACCGGGCCTAGAACGCAGAAAATCCCCCGGACCGAAACGGTCCGGGGGATCCCCTGAAATGTTGAATGTCGGCGGCGACCTACTCTCCCACACCCTGTCGAGTGCAGTACCATCGGCGCAGGAAGGCTTAGCTACCGGGTTCGGAATGGGACCGGGCGTTCCCCTACCGCCATAACCACCGACAACACTATCCAATTACATCCCCACACCCCCTCACACCCCACACCACGGTGGGACACAAGAAGACCCAGGAAACAGAGACCACACAACCAAGGGTTGTGGACTCAGGGTCACACAGTGGATGCGAACAACATGTTGTGGCAAGCCCTCGGCCTATTAGTACCGGTCAACTCCACCCCTCACAAGGCTTCCATCTCCGGCCTATCAACCCAGTCATCTACTGGGAGCCTTACCCACTCAAGGTGGTGGGAGACCTCATCTTGGAACAGGCTTCCCGCTTAGATGCCTTCAGCGGTTATCCCTCCCGAACATAGCCAACCAGCCGTGCCCCTGGCGGGACAACTGGCACACCAGAGGTTCGTCCGTCCCGGTCCTCTCGTACTAGGGACAGCCTTCCTCAAGTCTCCAACGCGCGCGGCGGATAGGGACCGAACTGTCTCACGACGTTCTAAACCCAGCTCGCGTACCGCTTTAATGGGCGAACAGCCCAACCCTTGGGACCTACTCCAGCCCCAGGATGCGACGAGCCGACATCGAGGTGCCAAACCATGCCGTCGATATGGACTCTTGGGCAAGATCAGCCTGTTATCCCCGGGGTACCTTTTATCCGTTGAGCGACACCCCTTCCACCAGGAGGTGCCGGATCACTAGTCCCGACTTTCGTCCCTGCTCGACCCGTCAGTCTCACAGTCAAGCTCCCTTGTGCACTTACACTCAACACCTGATTGCCAACCAGGCTGAGGGAACCTTTGGGCGCCTCCGTTACTCTTTAGGAGGCAACCGCCCCAGTTAAACTACCCACCAGGCACTGTCCCTGAACCAGATCATGGCCCGAGGTTCAGACACCCAATTCGACCAGAGTGGTATTTCAACAACGACTCCACCGCCACTAGCGTGACGACTTCACAGTCTCCCACCTATCCTACACAAGCCGAACCGAGCATCAATACCAAGCTATAGTAAAGATCCCGGGGTCTTTCCGTCCTGCCGCGCGTAACGAGCATCTTTACTCGTAATGCAATTTCGCCGAGTCTGTGGTCGAGACAGCGCCCAAGTCGTTACGCCATTCGTGCAGGTCGGAACTTACCCGACAAGGAATTTCGCTACCTTAGGATGGTTATAGTTACCACCGCCGTTTACTGGCGCTTAAATTCTCCGCTTCGCCCCCAAAGGAGCTAACAGGTCCTCTTAACGTTCCAGCACCGGGCAGGCGTCAGTCCGTATACATCGTCTTGCGACTTCGCACGGACCTGTGTTTTTAGTAAACAGTCGCTTGGGCCTGGTCTCTGCGACCACCCACCCCTAGCCCGCAAAGGGGCTTCAAGGCAGATGGCCCTCCTTCTCCCGAAGTTACGGAGGTATTTTGCCGAATTCCTTAACCACAGTTCGCTCGATCGCCTCGGTATTCTCTACCTGACCACCTGTGTCGGTTTGGGGTACGGGCCGCAACAGCACTCGCTAGAGGCTTTTCTCGACAGCATGGGATCACCCTCTTCGCCTCAATCGGCTACGCATCACCTCTCACCCTCAATGAGCCCCGGATTTACCTAGGACTCGGGCTACAGGCTTACACCACGACAACCACCGCGTGGCGGAGCTACCCTCCTGCGTCACCCCATCACTTGCCTACTACCGGATCGGATCCCACGCTCCCCCACAAACAACACTCCCGAAGGAGCGAAGGTGGGTTCGGATGGTTAGCATCACCGGCCCCGGCATGGACGCACTATCACGAGCACGGGAATATCAACCCGTTGTCCATCGACTACGCCTGACGGCCTCGCCTTAGGTCCCGGCTCACCCTGGGCGGAACAACCTGGCCCAGGAACCCTTGGTCATCCGGCGGCAGAGATTCTCACTCTGCATTCGCTACTCATGCCTGCATTCTCACTCCCACACCCTCCACCCGTAAATCACTCCCGGGCTTCACCAGATGCAGGACGCTCCCCTACCCAACAACACCACAAGATGTCATTGCCACGGCTTCGGCGGTGCGCTTGAGCCCCGCTACATTGTCGGCGCAGGACCACTTGACCAGTGAGCTATTACGCACTCTTTCAAGGGTGGCTGCTTCTAAGCCAACCTCCTGGTTGTCCGGGCGATCCCACATCCTTTCCCACTTAGCGCACGCTTAGGGGCCTTAGCCGGTGATCTGGGCTGTTTCCCTCTCGACCACGAAGCTTATCCCCCGCAGTCTCACTGCCGCGCTCTCACTCACCGGCATTCGGAGTTTGGCTGACTTCGGTAAGCTTGTCGGCCCCCTAGGCCATCCAGTGCTCTACCTCCGATGAGAAACACACGACGCTGCACCTAAATGCATTTCGGGGAGAACCAGCTATCACGAAGTTTGATTGGCCTTTCACCCCTACCCACAGCTCATCCCCCAGGTTTTCAACCCTGGTGGGTTCGGGCCTCCACGACGTCTTACCGACGCTTCACCCTGGCCATGGGTAGATCACTCCGCTTCGGGTCTACACCCCGCGACTCCACCGCCCTATTCGGACTCGCTTTCGCTACGGCTACCCCACAACGGGTTAACCTCGCCACGAAGCATAACTCGCAGGCTCATTCTTCAAAAGGCACGCCATCACCCTGCAGCACAAGACTGCTCCAGGCTCTGACGGCTTGTAAGCACACGGTTTCAGGTACTATTTCACTCCCCTCCCGGGGTACTTTTCACCTTTCCCTCACGGTACTAGTCCGCTATCGGTCACCAGGTAGTATTTAGGCTTGACGGGTGGTCCCGCCAGATTCACAGCAAATTCCACGAGCTCGCTGCTACTCGAGAACAATGCCCACGACCAGACTCATGCTTTCGCGTACGGGGCTCTCACCCACTACGGCCGACCATCCCAGAGTCGTTCCGCTAACACAAACACTGGACCGTCCCATCCTCGGCAGAAGATGAACAGCACGTCTCACAACCCCGCATCCGCAACACCTGCCAGCTTGACACGGACACGGTTTAGCCTCTTCCGCTTTCGCTCGCCACTACTCACGGAATCACTGTTGTTTTCTCTTCCTGTGGGTACTGAGATGTTTCACTTCCCCACGTTCCCTCCACGCACCCTATGAATTCAGGTACGGGTAACACCCCATGACGGGTGCTGGGTTTCCCCATTCGGACACCCTCGGATCACAGTTCGGTTGACAACTCCCCGAGGACTATCGCGGCCTCCCACGTCCTTCATCGGCTCCTGATGCCCAGGCATCCACCATGTGCTCTTAACAACTTGACCACAACAAGATGCTCGCATCCACTATGCAACACTCAACCCACAACCACAGAAGACCCCAGGCAACCACCACCCCCAACCAGAAGGCGTTAGGACAACCCAGAACCCACGCGGCCAAAGACAACACCCACCAAACCGGTGTCCCCTCAGGACCCAACAGTGTGCCGAACCACAGCCTGACGTTCGTTGCGTTCCACCCAGTCACACCCGACCCACACTCGGGGCCGACAGTGCGATCTCAGTTAAGGAACCAACACATTCCCACATTTCAGAAGAAACGAAAGAAACGAGCCGGTGCCCCACCACATGGTGAGACTCCTTAGAAAGGAGGTGATCCAGCCGCACCTTCCGGTACGGCTACCTTGTTACGACTTCGTCCCAATCGCCAGTCCCACCTTCGACGACTCCCTCCACAAGGGTTGGGCCGCCGGCTTCGGGTGTTACCAACTTTCGTGACGTGACGGGCGGTGTGTACAAGGCCCGGGAACGTATTCACCGCAGCGTTGCTGATCTGCGATTACTAGCGACTCCAACTTCACGGGGTCGAGTTGCAGACCCCGATCCGAACTGAGACTCACTTTAAGGGATTCGCTCCACCTCACGGTCTCGCAGCCCTCTGTATGAGCCATTGTAGCATGTGTGAAGCCCTGGACATAAGAGGCATGATGACTTGACGTCATCCCCACCTTCCTCCGAGTTGACCCCGGCAGTCTCCCATGAGTCCCCACCACTACGTGCTGGCAACATGGAATAAGGGTTGCGCTCGTTGCGGGACTTAACCCAACATCTCACGACACGAGCTGACGACAGCCATGCACCACCTGCACACAGGCCACAAGGGAAACGACATCTCTGCCGCGATCCTGTGCATGTCAAACCCAGGTAAGGTTCTTCGCGTTGCATCGAATTAATCCACATGCTCCGCCGCTTGTGCGGGCCCCCGTCAATTCCTTTGAGTTTTAGCCTTGCGGCCGTACTCCCCAGGCGGGGCGCTTAATGCGTTAGCTGCGGCGCAGAAACCGTGGAATGGTCCCCACACCTAGCGCCCAACGTTTACGGCGTGGACTACCAGGGTATCTAATCCTGTTCGCTCCCCACGCTTTCGCTCCTCAGCGTCAGTATCGGCCCAGAGACCCGCCTTCGCCACCGGTGTTCCTCCTGATATCTGCGCATTTCACCGCTACACCAGGAATTCCAGTCTCCCCTGCCGAACTCAAGTGATGCCCGTATCGACCGCACGCTCAGAGTTAAGCCCCAAGTTTTCACGGCCGACGCGACACACCGCCTACGAGCTCTTTACGCCCAATAATTCCGGACAACGCTCGCACCCTACGTGTTACCGCGGCTGCTGGCACGTAGTTGGCCGGTGCTTCTTCTCCAGGTACCGTCACAAAAGCTTCGTCCCTGGCGAAAGAGGTTTACAACCCGAAGGCCGTCATCCCCCACGCGGCGTCGCTGCGTCAGGCTTCCGCCCATTGCGCAATATTCCCCACTGCTGCCTCCCGTAGGAGTCTGGGCCGTGTCTCAGTCCCAGTGTGGCCGGTCGCCCTCTCAGGCCGGCTACCCGTCACCGCCTTGGTAGGCCATCACCCCACCAACAAGCTGATAGGCCGCGGGCCCATCCCCCACCGAAAAAACTTTCCACCACTCAACATGCGTTGAGAGGTCCTATCCGGTATTAGACCCAGTTTCCCGGGCTTATCCCAGAGTGGAGGGCAGGTCACCCACGTGTTACTCACCCGTTCGCCGCTCGTGTACCCCCGAAAGGGCCTTACCGCTCGACTTGCATGTGTTAAGCACGCCGCCAGCGTTCGTCCTGAGCCAGGATCAAACTCTCCAACAAAAACCCTGACTTACAAACAACTGGCCCACCAGCACGACGGGGTCGCACCGGCAGCCAAACAAACAATCTGGCACAAAAACGCCAAACCATATAATAGCTCGACACACTGTTGAGTTCTCAAAAGACACCCGCACCACCATCACCGATCTCCCGACCGGATCCAGAAGGCGGATCGCCTTGACCCCACCACCGTAAACCCACAACAAACTCGAAGGCCGACCGGGGGGTCGTAGTGGCCAGCGGGCCTGTTGACCGGGCCTCCAGGGCCCGTTCTGTCCGGCTCACTCGCTGACAGGAAGAAAGTTACGGCACGCCCTGTGGGCGCGTCAAACCGGGGTCGAAAACGCCCGCTGACCTGCGCGAACACGGCCCCAGGCCGCACAGCAGCGCGGACGAACCCGACCCTGTCGCACGACGAACGGTCGTGCTGACGGGCTCCCTCCGGATACTGGTTGACCAGCGCCGATCGCGCAAGAGGAAGCCCGGATCGGGGCCCGCGCGGGCCGTCCGCGCTGTCGTTCGTCTCGTGGACGCCCGATCTCCAACTTCTTTCAAGATTTTTTTCGACCGTCCGTCGCGGGCCCGGGGTACGACGAGCGGCAGGTGGGCGGCACGCGTCCGCTCGGCACGGGTCTCGACCCCACTCGAAGACGATCATCGGCTGTGGGCGGCCGTTCGTCGCGGTCCGGCCGTTCCATCGGCCACCTGTACGCGACACTCCCCCGGTGCCCTTCGACGGAGACGTCCTCCCGCCGGTGCTTCACCGGCTGCGTGCCGACGACGGCCCGACCGCCGCACAGTGGTGCCGCGCGCCCGGGGCGAGCGCACGCGTGCGGGCGACCGTCACCGGTATCGGGGCCGCCCTGGAGGCCGGGGACGGTGCGTTCGCCCTCGTGGCCGCGTCGCCCCTCGCCCTTCCGGTGCGCACGCGGTCCGTCGAGCGCGTCGCCGTCCCGCTCGTCCTCCCGCTCCTGCAGGACATGGACGGGCTGCTCGCCGAGATCCGGCGGGTGCTCGCCCCGCACGGGCTGCTGTCCCTGCTCCTCCCGGCCCCGGCGTCGTGGGGCTGGCGCGGACGGCACCTCCGGCAGGCGGTCCGCGAGGCGTGGCGGCACCGGTCGGCCGTCGAGCATCCGGAGTGGCTGGCGTCGTCGGCGGACTTCGCGGTCCTCGCCGACGACCGGCTGAGCTTCCGGCTCACCGACGGGGGTGCGGAGCCGGCGGGCGACGTGGCGGAGCTGTGCGCGGCGGGCGTCTACCCGCCCGATCTCCCCGCGGAGACCCGGGCGGAACTCGCTGTGCACCGCTCGGCGGCGCGGACGGTCCGCCTGCGCCGGATCGTGGCCCGCCGCTGACGCGAGCGTGCGGGCGGGGCGGTGTCGGTGCCCGTCCCGCCGTCGGGTTTCCCGGCCCGCCCGGACCTCACCCGTGGACGGGGCCGCCCGGCGTCGTCCTCAGTTGGAGGTCGCGATCTCCTTGGCCGCGCCGGCCGTCTCGAGGGGCTGCGTCGCCACCTCGGGGACGTCGACGACGTCCGCCACGATCGCGGTGATGTTGTCCGGGCCGCCGCCCTCGTTCGAGAGCTCGACGAGACGCTCGACCACGGCGTCCGGCTCCGTCCCCGACGCCAGCTCGCGCAGGAGCGCGGCGTCGTCGAGGACGGCGGTGACGCCGTCCGAGCACAGCAGGAAACGGTCACCCTCGACGATCTCGACGCGGTCGAGGTCCGGCTCCGGCGCGTGATCGGTGCTCAGCGCCCGCATCAGCACCGAGCGCCGAGGATGGTGCGCGGCCTCCTCGGCGGTGATCTGCCCCTGGTCGACCAGCTGCTGCACCATCGTGTGGTCGTGCGTGAGCTGCGCGAGCTCACCCTCACGGAGCCGGTAGATGCGCGAGTCACCGATGTGCGCGAGCGCCAGGTGCTCGCCCGTCAGCACCAGCGACACGACGGTCGTGCCCATGCCCCGGGTCTCCGGGTCCTCCCCCGCACGGCGGGCGAGGCGGTCGGTGGCGTCCTCCAGGGCGGAGTTCAGCTCGGCATCGAGGTCGATGTCGCTGAGGTCCTCGGGGAGGCGGGCCTCCATCTCGGTGAAGGCCGAGACCGTCATCGCGCTCGCGATCTCGCCGTGGGCGTGCCCGCCCATCCCGTCGGCCACGATCAGCAGCCGGCCCGTCGTCGCGCCGGAGTCCTGGTTCGACGTCCGGCGACGACCCACATCCGACCTGATCGCGGATCGCAGTCCCAGAACCATGGGCACAGTATGGACGTCACGGTCCGTCAGCGTCGCAGGCGAGGCCCCTTCGGCGTGCTCTTCAACCGGACGGATGGTGGTCGGGGGCGTCTCGCGGCCCGTCGGACCGCCGTCGGACGGCCGTCGGACCGCCCCGGAGGCCGATGTCGGATGGCTGATCACTTGCGCGTGTCGCTACCGTGGGCGGCGTCCGGGGAGACCCGGGACATGCCCTCGTAGCTCAGCTGGACAGAGCAAGAGCCTTCTAATCTCTAGGTCGCAGGTTCGAGTCCTGCCGGGGGCACACACGGCACACCGGCTCCGTCCCACGACGGATCGTCGGTCGCCCGGACGGAGCCGCTCCGGTGCTACTTTCCGTCGGTCCCGGCCCACGTCGAGAGGATGTCGCGTGTCCTCCCCGTCGCAGTTCGCCGTTTCGGTCAAGGGGGTCGTCCTCGACCCGCAGCGACGGGTACTCCTCCTCCGGAACGAACGCGACGAGTGGGAGCTGCCCGGTGGTCGCATCGAGATCGGCGAGACTCCGGAGGAGTGCGTCGCGCGGGAGATCGCCGAGGAGACCCGGTGGACGGTCACCACGGGGCCCGTCCTCGACACCTGGATGTACCACATCGACCAGGTCGATCGGCACGTCTTCGTCGTGACCTACGGCTGCCACCCCGTCTCGGCCGGCGCTCCGGTCCTCTCCCACGAGCACCGGGAGGTCGGGCTCGTCCCCCGGTCCGAGGTGGCGGGACTCCGCATGCCGGACGGGTACCGGCGGTCGATCGACACGTGGTTCGACCGGATCGGCGCGGCCACGGTCCCCCGAGGCACTGCGGGTCGGGGCGGCGACAGCTCATGACCAGGACCACCCTCCCGGTCCTCGACCTGTCGGACCTCGACCGCGACGCGGAGACCGCGGACACGTTCCGCTCCGCGCTGCGGACCGCGGGTCACGGCGTCGGGTTCTTCCACCTCCGAGGCCACGGCATCCCCGACGACGTCACGGCACGCGCGTTCGCCGAGGCCGGACGGTTCTTCGCGCTCCCCGACGAGGACAAGCGGGCCGTCGAGATGCTGCGGAGCCCGCAGTTCCGCGGCTGGACCCGCACCGGCGGCGAGCTCACCCGGGGCCGCGTCGACTGGCGCGAGCAGATCGACATCGGTGCCGAGCGGGCGACGCACGACGATCCTGCCGCTCCCGCCTACATGCGGATGGAGGGGCCGAACCTCTGGCCTGCCGCGCAGCCCGCGCTGCGCGAGGCGTTCCTCGACTGGGAGCAGCGCTGCTCGACCGTCGCGCGGCGGTTGCTCCGGGCCTGGGCGGTCGCGCTGGGGAGTCCCGCCGACGTATTCGACGCCATGTTCGGCGACCGCCCCTCGACCCTGATCAAGCTGGTCCGCTACCCCGGGCGGGAGGACCGTGGCCAGGGAGTGGGCGCGCACAAGGACCCGGGGTTCCTCACCCTGCTGATGATCGAGCCGGGCAAGGGCGGCCTCCAGGTCGAGCACGACGGCGGGTGGATCGACGTGCCCGCCGTCCCCGGGGCGTTCGTCGTCAACATCGGTGAGCTGATGGAGGTCGCCACCGACGGCTACCTCAAGGCGACCGTCCACCGGGTCGCCTCGCCGCCGCCGGGCGAGGTCCGGACGTCGGTCCCGTTCTTCTTCAACCCCGCACTCGACTCCACGGTGCCGCGGATCGCGCTTCCCGCCGCGCTCGCGGCGCAGGCCCGCGGGGTCAGCCGGGACCCGGACAACGTCATCTCGGGGACGTTCGGCGACAACCTGCTCAAGGCGCGGCTGCGCGCCCATCCGGACGTCGCGGCCCGGCACCACCCCGATCTCACCGGGGCTGGCTAGTCCGGTCGCGGGCCGCCGGTCGACGGCGCGCGGCGCGTCGGCGCAGGGGGCCGCCTCCGGCCTGTCCGGACGCCCGCCGGGCTGCGACGCTCGGACGGGTCCGGCGGACGGCGCCGGGCCGGTGTGCCGGCTCCCGGGCCGGCGCGACCACCGCCGACGCCGCCTCCCCCGGGCGACCGAAGGAGCACCCCGCCGTATGGCCGTACGGGAACCGGTCTCCGCCCCGCAGGGCGGCCCCGGCGTGCTGGAGAGCGCGGCCCTGCTCGCGTCCGGCACCGGGCCCGGCGGGGCGCTGCTGCTGCGGGCCCTGATCGAGGCCGTCCGCTTCCGCTACCTGGGTCGCGAGACGACCCTCGGCGGCACGCTCCGGCTCGTCCCGACCGCGATCGGGACCTCGGGCATCGGGACGCGGGCGCTCACCACCGGCCGGCTCGACGTCCGGCTCGCCGCGCGCGACGTCGTCCGGCCCGGGCTCCGGGTCCGCGAGCTCACGGTGTCCGCGTCCGACGTCCGGCTGCGGCCCGCGCTCACCCCGGAGCTGGTCACCGGCCCGGTGGAGATCGCGGCGGTGCTGGACCCGGACTGGGTGACCGCCCGGATCCGCGAGCACGCACCGGACCTGGACGTGACGGTCGACGCCGACGGGGTCCCGCGGGCCCGGCTGCGTCGTCACCCCGGGCTCGGCGCCGCGGAGCTGGCCGTCGCCGTCGTGGGGCACACGCTGTCGTGGAAGGTCGCGGCGCTGACCGTCGCAGGCCGCCGCGTCGGACCGCCCCGCTCCGACGACACGCGCCGCTCGGTGCGCGCGCTGCTCGACCGCACCCCGCTGCGGGCGGCCCGCTCCGGCCGCGTCGTGCTGGCGGGCCTCCCCCCGGAGCTGCACCTGCACGGTGTCGGGATCGCACCGGACGGGATCACCGTCCGTGGGCGGCTCGCGTCGTGGCGGCGGCCGGTCCCGCCGACCGGCATCGACGACGTCCTGCGCGGGGCCCGCTCCCTGTTCGCCCCGGGGCGTTGAGAGAGCGGGCGGCTCAGCCCCGGCGGAGCAGGCGGCCCACGGCGCGGAGCCGGGACCCGCGCGGCGGGCGCGACGGCAGCCGGCCGGCGACGGCGTCGTCGAGCAGGGACCCGACGGTCTCGGCCGCGCAGGTCCGGTTGGTGCCGATGCCGCCCGAGGGGCCGCGCTTGATCCAGCCGACGACGTAGTGGCCGGGACGGTCGGCGACCCGGCCGGCGTCGTTCGGCACGACGCCGCGGTCGTCGTCGAAGGGCAGTCCCGGCACCGGGCGACCGCGGTGCCCGGCGGCGCGGACGACCAGCCCGGCCGGGATCTCGGTGCCGTCGCACGTGTGCACGCCCCGGGCGCGGACGTCACCCGCGATCCGGTCCGGCGCGGAGTGGAAGCGGAACACGACCCGCGGCGCGGGGGCGGGCAGCGACCAGTCGATCTTCTCCCGCCGCGCGCCCTGCAGCAGCCGGTGCGCCTCGGAGGCGGCGGGGCCGTCCATCGACTCGGTGACGCGCGCGTCGTGCTCGTCGACGACGACGTCCACACCGGACCGTCCGAGCAGCTCGCGCAGCTCCGGCGCGGTCGCGGCGACAGTCTCCGGCCCGCGCCGGCCCAGCACGACGACCTCGCGGACCGCCCCGGCCCGCAGCGCGGCCAGCGCGGCGGCGTCGATCGGGGTGTCGTCCAGGTCCTCCGGCGGGGCGGTGAGGATCCGGGCCACGTCGATGGAGACGTTGCCGGTCCCGATCACCACGACCCGCTCACAGGTGGTGTCGACGGCGTCGCGGGGCACGTCGGGGTGGCCGTTGTACCAGCCGACGACGGTGTCCGCGGCGATGCTGCCGGGCAGTCCCTCGCCCTCGATCCCGAGGTCCTTCGCCACGGGTGCGCCGACCGCCCAGACCACGGCGTCGTGCTGCGCGGCGAGCTCGTCGGCCGTCATGTCCCGGCCGATCTCGGTGCCGAGCCGCATCCGCACGCGCGGATGGGTGTGGAACCGGGCGAACGACTCCCCGATCCGCTTGGTCGACGGGTGGTCGGGGGCGACGCCGTAGCGGACGAGACCGCCGGGGGTGTCCAGCCGGTCGACCAGCGTCACCCGGGACGCGGTGTGCAGCAGGAGGTCCTGCGCGGCGTACATGCCGGCGGGCCCCGTCCCGACGACGGCGACGTCCAGCGGCGCCATGTCCGCCGGCAGCGACCGGGTGAACTGCAGCGGGTACCAGTCGTGGAACAGCGGGGAGTCGCCCTCGAGCTTCCCCGCGACCGGCTTGCCGTCGTAGTACGCCGCGTTGACGTCGGCGTACCCGGCGAGCGACGCGCTGAGCCTCTCGACCGGGAACACCGCGTCGACCGGGCACGCGTCCGCGCACGCCCCGCAGTCGATGCACGCCCGCGGGTCGATGTAGAGCATGTCGGTCGTCGTGTAGTCCGGCTCGTCCGGCGTCGGGTGGATGCAGTTGACCGGGCACGCCGCGACGCAGGACGCGTCGGTGCAGCAGGTCTGGGTGATCGCGAAGGCCACGGCTGGTGTCCCCGGCTCAGACGAGGTTGGCGCGGCGGTAGAACCAGAGCGCCGGCTTCGTGAGCAGCCCGCACGAGGACAGGAACTCCATCAGCCCGGCGCACGACGAGCGCAGCTGCGACTTGTGGTGCTCGTTGGCCTTCGCCTCGCGCAGCGCTCGCTTCGTGTCGAGCCCCGCGTTCGCGTAGATCTGGTCGTTCCACATGCTGGTGACGATGAAGTAGGCGGCGGCCGCGACGGTGAGCGCCTGGTACCGGCGGCGCAGCGGGCCCGCGCCCTTGAGCCGCTCGCGGGTCTCCTCGCGGGCGAACTTCATGTGCCGCGACTCCTCGACCACGTGGATGTTGTTGATCGTCCGGACGAACGGGACGACGCGCTCGTCGCGCATCCAGTCCCGCTGCATCACGTCGAGGACCTCCTCGGCGACCAGGATCGACGCGTACGCCGCCTCGCCGGTGTAGGTCATCGCGCACAGCCGGCCGAGGTTCACCACGCTGCGCTTCGGGATGTAGGCCGGGGCGCCGAGCTTCTCCGAGCCGCGCGCGAACATGATCGAGTGCCGGCACTCGTCGGCGATCTCGGTCAGGGCCCACTGGAACGACGGGTCGGTCGGGTCCTTCGCGTAGAAGTCCCGCAGCACGAGCTGCTGGAGGATCATCTCGAACCAGATGCCGGTGGAGGCGACCGACGCCGACTCCTGCCGGGTCAGCTCCCTGCGCTGGTCCTCGGTCATCTCGTCCCAGTACGCGGTGCCGTAGAGGCTGCTCCACTCCGGGCTCATGCCGTGGTAGCTGCGGTCCAGCGGGGTCTCCCAGTCGACCTGCGTCGCGGGGTCGAACGACAGTTCCTCGGACGAGCGCAGCAACCGGGCAGCGGTGTCCTTCCGCTCCTCGGTGGTGTCGATACCGGGCTCGGGAACGGTGGCAGTCATGTCGACTCCCTCGTAGACGACGACGTCATGTGCTGTAACCACCGGTAACGTTACCACCGGTTACACGTGACGCAAGTCCCGGCGTGCCGCCACCGCGACGGCGCACCGGACGGGTGATCGCCGGACCCATCGCAGGGGATATCGTTGCGATAGGCAATGAACGGAGGAGAGCCGACGTGACTACCGGGCCCTCGATCACCGGGACCGTCCGGCGCCGCGGCGGGAACCCCGTCCCCGCCGCGACCGTGACCGTCACCGACCTGGACGGCCGCCAGCGCGGCCGGGCCACCACCGGCGAGGACGGCAGCTGGTCCGTCCCGCTCGGCACCGGCGGGACCTACCTCGTCGTCGTCCGCGCCGAGGGGTCCGGGCCGGACGCCGGCCTCGTCGCGGTCCGCGACTCCCCCGCCCGCCACGACGTCGTGACCACCGGCGGCGGGACCGTCCACGGTGTCCTCACCGACGGCGCCGGGGTGCCCGTCCCCGCGGCGGCGGTCACGCTCATCGACCAGTCGGGCGAGGTCGTCGGGCACGGCCCCACCGGCCCGGACGGGCGGTTCCGGCTCGAGACCCCGGGCACCGGCCCGCACACCCTCACCGTGACCGCGCCCGGCCACCAGCCGGTGGCGCGCACCGTGACCGCCGGTCCCCCGGGGCCGCCGGTCGAGATCCGGCTGCCCGCCCGCGCCGGGCTCGCCGGCACCGCCCGCACCTCCGACGGCCGCCCGGTCGCGGGCGCCCGGATGGCACTCACCGATTTCGACGGCCGCACCGTCGCGACCACGACGACCGGCCCGGACGGGCGCTACGAGCTGCGGGACCTCCCGCCCGGCCGGCACTCGCTCACCGCGAGCGGGCACCCACCGGTCGTCGCAGCGGTCCAGATCGACCGGGGTGCGACGACCCCGGTGCAGGTCCACTTCCCCGACCCGCGCGGCGCGGCTGCCGGGACACGGACGGAGAACGCCGATGAGTGAGCTGTACGGCCGGCTGAGCAGCCCCGACGGGTGGCCCGTCGCCGGCGGGACCGTCACCGTCATGGACGCCGGCGGTGTCCAGCAGGGACGGGCGGCGAGCCGCGCGGACGGCGGCTTCTCGATCGACGGCCTGGTGGCGGGGCCGCACACGGTGGTCGTCGCGGCACCGGGGCACGAGCCGTCGGCGCGGGCGGTGGTGGTGAACGGCGCGGGCGTCGACCTGGGCCGGTTCGAGCTGACCCGGGCGGGCGGCGCCGTGCTCCCCGCCCCGGGGACCTGGCGGATCGACGCGCAGCACTCGAGCATCCGCGCGACCGCGCTGCACCTGGGCATGAGCCGGATCCACGGCCGGCTGCGCCGGTTCTCCGGGCAGGTCGTCGTCGCCGACCCGTTCGAGACGAGCCGGGTGGAGGTGGCGATCGACGCGTCCTCGGTGGACTCGGACGAGCCGGACCGCGACGCGCACCTGCGCAACGCCGACTTCCTCGACGTCGAGCGGCACCCGTCGATCGGCTACGCCGGTACCGGGCTCACGAGGCACGACCCGACGCACTGGACGGTGCACGGCACGCTGTCGCTCAAGGGCGTCTCGGCGCCGGTGGACCTCGCCGTCGTCTACGGGGGCAGCGGGCCGGACCCGTGGGGCGGGACGCGCGCGGCGTTCACGGCCACCACGGAGATCTCCCGGGACGAGTTCGCGATCGACTGGAACCAGTCGGTGCTGGCCGGGGTGCTGGCGGTCGGCCGGACGCTGCGGATCGACATCGACGTCCAGGCGGTCCTGGACGGGGGCTGAGTCCCGGGGCGGTACAGCAGGGACGGTCACCCGCCCGGCGCCGAGGCCGGCGCGGCTCCGGGCGGGTGACCGTGTGTCCGGCTCGCGGCCCCCGGCGAGCCGATGCCCGGCGCGCGCCGTGGCGGCGCGCACCGGAGCAGGATCAGGACAGGCCGTCGAGGGCGCCGAAGACCGGCGCGGTCAGGTCGACGGGCTTCAGCAGGTCCTCGGGAACCGGGGCCCCCGGCAGGCCGTCCAGCAGGAACACCGGAGTGCCCGAGGACTCGCCGGCCTCCTCCGGACCGGACTCCGGACCGGAGCCGGCCGACGGGGACGACGACGCGCCGTCGTAGCCACCCGCCCCGGGGGTGTCGGCGTGCGCGAGCCCACCGGTGAGCGCGGCCAGCGCCCCGGCCCCGGCGACGGCGGCCGCCGCGCGGCCGGCAGTGCGTACGTTCATGATCGAACCTCTTTCTTCTCGGGGAGCGACCGGGCGGCTCAGCAGAGCGAGTCGGCCGGCTTGGGGTTGGTCAGGCCGAAGAGCGGCCGCAGCCGCAGCCCGACCCAGGTACCGCCGAGTGCGACGACGGCCCAGATCCATCCGTGCAGGCTGAACGAGGCGATGCCGGAGAAGTAGGCACCGATGTTGCAGCCACCGGCCAGCCGCGCGCCGTAGCCCATCGCGATGCCGCCGAGGACGGCGCCCAGCGCGAGCTTCCACGGGATCCGCTTGTGCAGCACGAACGCGCCGCCCACCGCGGAGGCCACCAGCGCGCCGATCATGATGCCGACGTCGAGGTTGGAGATCCGGTCGGCGAGCACCGGTCCGGCCAGCGACCTCGCGTTCGCCGGGACCTGCCAGTAGGCCAGGCTCGCCATGTCGAACCCGAGGAGCTGCAGGAACTTCGATCCCCACAGCGCGAACGCCGAGGTGACGCCCCACGGCGCGGCGGAGACGAACAGGACCGCAGCGTTGAGCACGGCCAGCACGATCGCGCCCGCCCACATCGGCCAGGAGCCGCGCAGCACCCGGGCGATCCCGCGGGCCGACGGCGGCCGCTCGACCGGCGGCGGGGTGCGGCGCCGGGCCACCACCCAGGTGACGACCGTGATCGCGGCCAGGACGACCAGGGTCAGCGCGAGCGCGCCCGGGTACCCGAGCGACTGCGCCAGGTCGACGGTCGGGCCCTGGGGCACCGTCTGCGTCCAGAAGCTGTGCGTGAACACCGCGAACATCGAGCCGACGATGAAGCCGAACAGCGTCAGCACGATCGCGCTCTGCCCGCTGCCGACCGCGAACAGCGTGCCGGACGCGCACGAGCCGCCGACCTGCATGCCGACACCGAACAGGAACGAGCCCACGACCAGCCCGATCCCGACCGGTGCGCTGAGCCCGCGGGGCTCGCCGGCCAGCGCGAAGCCGGACGAGAGGATCACCGCGAACAGCACCGCCGCGGTGCCGAGCATCAGCATGTGCGCCCGGATCGCGGCACCCTGGCCGACCGCGACGAGCTGCCGCCAGCCGGAGGTGAACCCGAACCGGGAGTGGAACAGGGTGAAGCCGAGTGCGAGACCCAGCGCGGCGGTACCGACCATCGTGGCCGGCGCGACCGTGCTCACCCCGATCAGGAACAGCACCGCGAGCACCAGGCCGACGGTGACGACCTTCCACTGTGGCGGCTTCGCCGCGCGGTCCTGCGGGCCGTACGCGGCACGTTCGGTCTCCCGGACGGCGCCGAGCAGACCGTTCGGCGGCCGCCCGGCGGCCTCGTCGCTGACCACGGACATGGGTGTCTCTCCTCGGATGGGTGGGGGCGTGCTCATGGGGTGGGCGCCGGGGGCGCCGTGTCCAGCGGACCACCGATCCGGACGACGGCTCCACCCGGGAACCAGGCGGCCGTGTTCGGCTGGTGATGGTCGTCGTCGCCGCTGGTCATCGGGACGCTGACCGGTGCGGCACCGTACAGCGCGGGCGGTTCGTCGAACCGCACGCCGCTCTCGGCGGCCCAGGCCCGCAGCCCGGCCACCGACGGCGACGAGCCGGGGGCGACGACGGACAGCGAGCGGACGTAGCGCTGCGGGATCTCCTCCTGCGGTCCGAAGTCGAGCGGCAGGAGGACGCCCGGGGTGTGTGCCAGCACGCCGCCGGTCAACAGCCAGGGTGCGAGGTAGATTCCGCCGAGTGCCGTGGGTCGCTCCACGGCGGCGACCGTGGTGTCGCGCAGCGTCGTCGCGCCGCCCTGCCAGCCGGACAGGACCAGCAGTGCGTCGTCCGCACCGGCACGCTCGCTCAGCCGGAGCCCGGCGGCCGTCGCCTCGGCGCGGACGGCGCCGGCCGCCGCCCGCGAGCGCGGTGACGCGTCCGCGGCGAGCGCGACGCCCGGCACCCCGCTGCCCGCGAGCGAGCGGACCGTGGCACGCAGGGCCTGCTCGTCGGCGGGATCGAGCGTCTCCGACGGGCAGGTCCCGACGGTGGGGTCGCCACCGGCGGTGATCCGTCCCAGGACGGCGGACAGGCACTCCGGCCCGTCGGCCCCGGCGCTGCCCTCCGGCGCGGTCCGCTCGTCACCGACGTCGACCGGCACCGAGCGGCTGACCGCACCGTCGGACACGGTGATCGAGCCGGTCCCCGCGGGGACGTCGACGAGCGCCCAGCCCCCGGGGGCTCCGGCACGCTGCACGAACGGCACCTCCCGGTCCCCGGCGCGGACGACGTAGCCGGCCGGGGCGGCGTCGCCGTCGTGCCCGGGCATCGCGGCCGCACCCTCCCCACCGGTGATCTCGACGTCCTCGCCGGTGAGCTGCACCAGGTTCGGCCCGGGCCGCATCGGTGCGACCGCGAGGGTCAGCGGACCGGAGCCGAGGTCCAGCCCCCGCAGCAGCGCCTGGCCGGGCACCGCAGCGGGGGCCGGCGCGGGCAGCGCCGCCAGGAGGGTCGCGGCGCCGATCCCCGCGACCGCCGCGACGGCGGCGAGGCCGCGGCCCCGCTCGCGGACGGCGGCCGCGCGGACCCGTTCGCGGGCGGACGGCCCGGCCCGCCGGGACACGAGCGTCTCGGCGACCACCAGTGCCACGACGGCGGCCGGGGCGAGCAGGGTGACCGCCGCGGCCCGGCCGTAGCCGGTGCCGGGGAGGTCGACGAGTGCGAACGGCCCGGACACGGCGACCCGGGCCGCGGCCAGCACCGTGGCGGCCACACCGGCGACGAGCGCGAGCACCCGCACCCGGCCCGGCCGCCCGGTCCCGTGCTCGCCGTCCACCACGTCCGCGGCGCCGGGGGCGCCCGCGGTGCGGGTGGCGAACAGGTGCACCACCGCACCGGCGAGCAACGCGCCGGCGACGGCGTACCCGGCGTCGAGCAGGTACGGCACCGACCCCGGACTGCCGGCGGCCAGCTGCATCACCAGCAGGACCGTCACGGCGACGGCCGGGACGACCGCCAGCACCGGCCGGGACGTCCACAGCAGGGCCGGGACGGCGACGGTCACCGCCACCAGGCCGAGCGTCCACGAGGAGGTGCCGGCACCGGACCAGGTCACCGCGGCAACCGCGGCGGAGACGGCGGCGAGCGCCGCGACTCCCGCGACGACCCGCTCCGCGCGTCCGGCCGGTCCGGAGAGGACCCGCACGAGCCCGGTCCCCGCGACGACGGCGAGTGCGGTGAGCAGTACCAGGCGCAGGACGGTCTCCGTGGGCGGAGCACCGTCGACGATCCCGGCGGCGAGCGCCGGGCCTGCCGGGGCGGCACCCGCCACCGTGGTGATCACGGTGGCGGGGCCGGCCCCGGCCGGGCCGGCGGGCAGGAGCCCGCCGGCCGGCACGAGCGCTGCCCCGTGGGGCAGCAGGGTTGCGAACACCGACATCAGTCCTTGATGTCCTCGTCCGCGGCGACGAACAGCATCGAGTGCGGCTTGGCGTTGCCGAACGCACCGTGCGGCCAGTTCTCGCGGTTGAAGTTGATGCAGGTGTCGCCCGTGTCCTCGTCCTTGAAGGTCTCGTCCACGGCGAGCTCGCCGTCCTCCGCGATGTCCACCATGCACACCCGGTGGTCGCCGTCGAGCCCGGTGCGGGCCACGAAGTAGTTCGCGGTCGCGAGGCGCTTCGGCTGGTCGGTGTGGTGGTAGAAGCCGTCGTCACCCAGCTCCAGGTTGTCCAGGGCGCCCCAGTGCGGGCCCGCCCCGGTCTGGTCCGGGTTGATGCCGACCGTGCTCCTGATGGTCGGGCAGTCGCCCTCGGCACCACCGGCGGTGGTCTCCTCGATCGTGTCGATCGAGCACTCGGGCGCGTTGCCCGAGCCGACCAGCTTCTCGATGTCGAGCGCGATCACGCCGCCCGCCGTGCCCTTGTCGTCCGGGCCCAGCGTGCCAGCCTTGCGGCCGATCGTGGCGTGGTAGAGCGTCTTGTCGTCGGGGCTGGTCTGGATCCAGCCGCCGTTCGCGCTCGGGCCACCGTTCTCGCCACCCACGCCGAGCTCCGGCGCGGCGGTACCGAGGTCGAAGACCTCCTTCCACTCCGGGTTCTCAGCGGTGATGTCCGGGGTGTAGAAGATCGCGCCACCCTGCATGGTCTGGGCGAACGCGCCCTTGTTGCCGGGCTGGTTGGTGACCGTGGTCTCCATCGCGGCGCGGTTCTCGTTGCGCAGCGGGTCCTCGCCGTTGGACCGCGGACCGGTGGGCAGGTACTGCACCGACTTGACCTTCGGGTGGTTCAGGTCGGAGATGTCCCAGGTCCGCACCGTCGGTCGTCGCAGGTACGGCGACGGGTTCTTCACCGGGTCGAGGATGATCGACCTCGGCTCGGCGTAGTCACTCGTGACCATGGTGTCCAGGTCCTCGCGCAACTGGATGCCGTGCGGGTTGGCGCAGGTCGGGTTGCCCAGGGCCGGCATGTTGAGGCACTGGGTCGGGTCCTCCGGCGTCTCGGTCGCGGCCGGGGCCTCGACCAGGTTCTCGCCGTCCTCACCGAACCGCACCACGGAGCCCGGGGCCCCCGCGAAGCCGTTGCCGGTGCGGACCTCGCCGTGGGTGTAGCGGCACGGGCCCGGGGCGACAGGGCCGCCCATGTAGGTCCCGTAGGCGGTGCCGTCGTTGAGCACCCAGTAGGCGTCCGGCACCGAGCCGCAGAGGGTCTGCGACGGCAGCGAGATGCCGGAGAGCTTGAGCTCCGGCAGCGCGGTGACGTCGAAGACGTAGGTGGCCGCCGAGTAGAGGCCACCCGCGTAGATCTTGTCGCCCTTGCGCCACGTGTACTGCATGTGGTGCGGCTCGTTCTCGACCAGCGGCCCGACGGTCGCGGTGTTCACGACCTTGCCGTAGTCCGGGGTGCCCTTGGTCGCGTCGACCACGGCGACGAAGTCCGGCCCCGGCAGCGAGTCGCGGACCTTGTCGATCGGGTCGGTGAGGGAGCCGGGCAGCTCCCGCACGTCGGAGACCGCGGTGTCGGCGACGTTCTCGTCACCGGCCCAGACGATCGCGTACTCCTTCTTGGGCCCGTCGGCGGACTGCTGACGGGCCTCCGGCGTGAGGTTGTTCTCGACCCAGTAGTCCTTGCCGTCGGAGCCGGTGACCTCGGACTTGACCTTGTCGATGCTGTTCTGTGCCGTCGCCGGGACCGCGACGACCCCGGCGACGACGGCCGCGCCCAGCAGGGCGAACGCGGTCCGTCGACCCCAGCGGGACTTCGGGAGCAGACTCATTCGCCGACCGTTCCGCTCTGGAGGACGGTCGGGGTGATCTGCTTCGGCGCCTGGCTCACCACGTCGACGAGCCCGGCGGCGGGCACGCCCGCGGGGGCGAAGTCACGCAGCTGCTTGATCGGCTCGTCGGAGTCGAACGCGGTGTAGGACGGCTCGACGGGGGGCGCGGTGGGCGCCGGGTCCGGCTGGGCGTCGTTCGGCGCGCTGAGCAGCGGGCCGAGGTCCGGCACGACGTCCGGCGTGGCCGCCTGGGCCGCGCCGGACAGGCCGATCAGGGCGGTGCCGGCGAGTGCGGCACCCCCCGCGATCAGCCGGGCCCGGGACGTCGATCGTGCGCGGTGCTGGGGCACGACGTGTCTCCTTCTGTGGTCGGGGAGCGGATCGGGATCCGATGTGGACACCCGGTCCGAGGCGGGCCGGTACCGCCGTCCGTGCAGGACGGCGGCCGGGGCGCCGGCGGATCGGGCGTGAACTCCGGTGGGCGTCGGATCCCGTCCTCCCGGGCCGCCGGGTGGCGGGGCAGGAGGGTCGCGCGGGGCGCGGTACCGGACGTTTCCTCAGGGGTCGGGGCGGTCCCGTGCCGTACGGGTGCGGAGCGGCCGGAGCCGGGTCCGCACGGGACGGGGCGGGCGCGCCCCGGGGCCGGGCGCGGTCAGGCGCCGGAACAGAGCGCGCTCGCCTGGCGGCGCAGGTCGACGTGGCGCCGACTCGCGAACCGGGAGACGAGGTGCATGGGAGAGAGTCTGCGCTACTCGTTCGGACCAACCCGCGCCCGGACATGTCCAGATGGTGGGATCCGACCGCTCCGGGCCTCGCCTCGGCCGCTCCGGGTGACCTGCACTACTCCGTACGGGCCCGGACATGCCGGGACGGGGCACGGGAATCGCCCGCCAGGATTCACCCGATCGTGGCTTCCGGGTCGGGAACCGATCACGCTCATGCCGCTGACCTGGGATGACTCCGCCGGTTCCACGGCGAACGGGAACCGGTCCGGACAACACCCGTCGGCAAGCGGGCGTGTCGTGGCGTGACGGAACGGTATTGACATCGGGCGTCCCGAGCATCCGGCTTGTCGGATTGCGGAGTATCGCCGCAGGTCGGAGGCGTGCCGGGCCTCCGGCGCACCGCCGATCCCGCCCGGCGGCACCGGACCGGCCGCGGCGCACCGGCGGTACGCGGAGACGGGGCACCGCACACCGGGCCGGGCAGCCGGACCGCCGGACCGGCACCTCGTCGCGCTCTGACAGCCGCGGCACCCCGTGACGGGCCGGCGCACCCGTTGCGTGGGGTGCGGCAGGGGATCACGGGGTGCGGCAGGGGGTCACCGGGTGCGGCGCGAGGGCGCGGGACCCGGCCCGTCGGGGGCCGGGCCGTCCGGGGGCTCAGTGCATCGTCGTCCCGGAGGTGACCGGGTCGGCGGCCGCGCGGCCCCCGGTCAGGAACGACAGCGCGACCACGGCGAGCGACACGAACGCCGCGACGAGGAAGGCCGCGTGCACCCCGGCCTCGTCGATGCCGCCGTCGCCGGAGGCCAGGGTCATGACGGTGATGAACAGCGCCGTCCCCGCGGCACCGGCGACCTGCTGCATCGTCGTGACGATGGCGCTGCCGTGCGAGTACAGGTCGCCGGGGAGGGAACCGAGCGCGTCGGTCATCAGCGGCGTGAACATCAGCGCCAGCGCCGCGGACAGCCCGACGTGCAGCACCGCCACCAGCCAGATCGGCGAGCCGGCGCCGAGCGTCGTGAAGCCCCACATCGCGACGGCCAGCACCACCGCGCCGGGGATGACGAGCGGGCGCACGCCGAGCCGGTCGTAGGCACGTCCGACGATCGGGCCGAGCAGGCCCATCACCAGGCCGCCGGGCAGCACGACCAGGCCGGCGACGAAGGCGCTGTCGCCGAGCACGTCCTGGATGTAGAGGGGCAGCAGGATGATCGCGCCGAACAGCGACATGAAACCGGTCGCGACCAGGACGAGCGCGAGCGTGTAGCGGCGGATCGCGAACGGGCGCAGGTCGAGCAGCGGCGACCCGGTCCGCTGCAACCGGATCTGCCGGTGCACGAACACGGCCAGTGCGAGTACCCCGACCACCAGCGGCACCCAGGGTGGGACGCCCCCGTGCGTGCCCGCGGCGGCGGACTCGCCGACCGCGGACAGCCCGTAGACGATGCCGGAGAACGCGACCACCGAGATCAGGACCGACAGCACGTCCAGCGGGGCCGTCGAGGTCTCGGCGGTCACCTTCAGCCAGGTGGCGCCCGCAGCGAGGGCGAGCAGCGCGATCGGCAGGACGATCCAGAACATCCAGCGCCAGCCGAGCGCGGAGAGGATGACCCCGGAGATCGTCGGCCCGACGGCGGGCGCGACCGCGATGACGATGGAGATCGTGCCCATCGTCTGCCCGCGCCGTGACGCGGGGACCAGGCGCAGGATCGTCGTCATCAGCAGCGGGACCATCACCGCGGTGCCGCAGGCCTGCACGACCCGGCCGCCCAGCAGCACGGGGAACGTCGGCGCCAGCGCGGACAACAGGGTGCCCGCGCTGAACAGGCTCATCGACGCCAGGTACACCGCCCGCGGCCGGAACCGCTGCAGCAGGTACCCGGTGATCGGGATGACGACGGCCATCGTCAGCATGAAACCGCTGGTCAACCACTGTCCGGTCGCGGCGGTGATCCCGAGGTCGGTGATCAGCGCGGGCAGCGCGACGCTCATGATCGTCTCGTTGAGGATCATGACGAAGGCGGACCCGACCAGCAGCGAGATGATGAGCGGAGCACCCACCGGGAGCCGCTCCGCCTCCGGGACGGGACCGGTCGTCGGCTCGGTCGTCACAGCGGGACTCCTTCGCGGTTCGGGCACGGTCCGGCCCCCGGTCGAGGGCATGCGGGACCGCGGACGGACGGTCGTGCGGTACATCGAGTGAACACGACGCCGCGTTCCACGGCGAACGGATTCCGTGCCCGGCGAACGCCGTCCGCCCGGGGCGGACGCGCAGAATGGGACGCATGCACACGTACGACGTCGTCGTGGTCGGGGCCGGTCCGGCCGGTGCCGCGGCGGCCCTGAACGCGTTGCGGCTGCGGCCGGACGCGACGGTGCTGATGCTCGACGCGCAGGCGTTCCCGCGGGACAAGGTGTGCGGTGACGGCGTCGCGGCCGAGGTGTTCGACCTGCTCGACGCCCTCGGTGTCGGCGGCGTGCGCGAGCTCGGGCCCGAGGCGCCGTGGCTGCGGCTGCGGACCCCGGGCGGGCGGGCCGTGCACCGTGCGGCGCCGCGGCCGAACCGGGTGATCACGCGGACGGTGCTCGACGCGGCGCTGGCCGGCGCAGCCGTCGCCGCCGGGGCGGAGCTGCGCACCCACCGGGTCCGGGCGCTCGTGCCGGAGCCGGGCCGCGTCGTCGTCGACGGGGTGGTCGCCGGACGGACGGTCGTCGCCGCCGACGGCGCGAACTCGGTGGTCCGCCGCGCGCTCGGCGCGCCGGCCGCCCCGCCCGGGGACACCGCCGTCGCGATCCGCGGGTACGCGCCGGTCGCGGCCGAGCCGGGCACGCTGACGATCGAGTACGCCGGCGGCGACCACCCCGCGTACGCGTGGTCGTTCCCGGTCGCCGGGGGCGGCGCGAACGTCGGCTACGGGGTGTTCGACAAGCGCGGCGCCGGGTCCCGCGCCGACCTGCTGGAACGGCTGGCCGTGCTGCTGCCCGGCCAGCAGCCCGACCCCGCGACCCTGCGGGCGCACCACCTGCCGCTGTCGACGACGCCCCGGTTCCAGCCCGACGGCCGGGTGGTGCTCGCCGGCGACGCCGCCGCGAAGGTCAACCCGCTGACCGGCGAGGGGATCTTCGACGCCGTCGCCTCGGGGATCCTCGCCGGCCGCAGCGCGCTGCGCGGCGCGTCCGCGGGGGCCGTGCACCGGGACGCGATGGACCGGACCTTCGGCCGGCACCACCGGCACGTCGGGACGCTGGCCCGGCTCGCCGCACGGCCCGCGTTCCTGGACGCCGCGATCGGTGCCGCCGCGGCGCACCGGACCGTGTTCGACTGCGCCGTCCGGCTGGGCCTGGCCCGCGGGACCGTCTCCCCCACGGCGCTCGCACTCGTCGCCGCGCAGCTGCCGGGCAGCGTGATCCGCGCCCGCCGCCGGGCCACCGCGGCGTCGCTGGGGTAGACAGGTCGCATGGAACAGGTCGTGCTCCTCGACGACGACGGCGCCCCGGTCGGGGTGGCCGACAAGGCGACCGTGCACGGCGCGACGACCCCGCGGCACCTGGCGTTCTCCTGTTACGGCGTGGACGACGCCGGCCGCCTGCTCGTCACCCGGCGTTCCCGCAGCAAGACGGCGTTCCCGCTGGTCTGGACGAACACCTGCTGCGGGCACCCCGCCCCGGGCGAGGACATGGCCGACGCGGTGCACCGCAGGCTCTCCGACGAGCTCGGTATCCGGGCCACCGAGCTGCGGCTGGTGCTGCCCGATTTCAGCTACCGCGCCTCGCAGGACGGCATCGAGGAGAACGAGCTCTGCCCGGTCTTCGTCGCGCGGATCACCGGCGAGCCCGACCCGCGGCCCGACGAGGTCGAGGAGACCCGGTGGTGGAGCTGGGAGCGCTTCCGCGCCGCCGCCGACGACCCGGACTCCGGCCTCTCCCCCTGGGCCCGCCTCCAGGCCCCCCTCCTGGACGCCCTCGCCGACCCGCTCCTGACCCGGTAGATCACCGATCGGGAGGGGAGGCGGCCACATGTGGCCGCACCGCTTCCCGATCCGTGACCTCCCCGGGCGGGGTGGTGGGATGGCCGGGTGGACGATCTGGCCGACGACCTCGGTGCCGCGCTCGACGGGGTACTGGACCCGATCCCGGGCGGGCGGCTCGCACCGCTCGTCGAGCGGCTGATCGGCGAGTACCGCAGCGGGTCGGTGCCCTCGTCGCCGATCCTGCGCACCGACGACGACGCGGCCGCCTACGCGGCGTACCGGATGCCGGCGACGCACGCCGCGGTCGTCGACGTCCTCGGGCGGGTGGCCGGGCGGGTGCCCGATCCGGTCTCGCACGTCGACCTCGGTGGCGGGACGGGTGCCGCGGTGTGGGCGGCGGCGCAGGTGTGGCCGTCGGTGCGCCGGGCCACGGTGCTCGAGGCGGCCGCCCCGACACGGGCGCTCGGGCGCCGGCTGGCCGAGGGGGCGTCGGCGCCGTCGGTGCGGGGCGCCCGCTGGGAGTCCGCCGTGCTCGGCACCGGCACGGAGCTGCCGGACACCGATCTGCTCACCGCCTGTTACCTGCTCGGTGAGCTGCCCGAGCCGGTACGGGCGGCGCTGGTGGACGCGGCGGCCCGCACGGCACGGGTGGTGGTCGTCGTCGAACCGGGGACGCCCGCCGGGTACGCGCGGGTGCTGGCCGCACGGTCCCGGCTGCTCGCCGCCGGGCTGCGGATCGCGGCACCCTGCCCGCACGACGACGTCTGCCCGGTGACCGGCGACGACTGGTGCCACTTCGCGGCCCGGGTCAGCCGCAGCTCGCGGCACCGCGCGCTCAAGGCCGGCTCACTGGGTCACGAGGACGAGAAGTTCTCCTACGTCGTCGCCGTCCGGGACACGGCCGCGCCGGCGCCGGGACGGGTGGTGCGGCACCCGCAGACGCGGAAGGGGCTCGTGACGCTGCGTGTGTGCGCGGCGGACGGCTCCCTGCGCGACACCCCCGTTCCGCGCAGCCGCAAGGAGCTGTACCGGGCCGCCCGCGACGCCGCGTGGGGCGACCCGTGGCCACCCGGGTGACACGCGAGGGGGTCCGCGTCGACCCCTCGCAACCGGGGGTGATCAACGACACACAGGTGATGCACAGTCCAGTCGTTGTGAATCCGTAACACGGACGGGCATCGTGTGCGACTGACCGGGCGAGACGGCCATCCGGTGGGCCGCGAGCAGCAGCTTTCTCACAGATTGAGCACGACCATGAACGACTTCACCACCGGTGCTCCCACCGATCGGCTCCCGACACTCGTCCGCACGCGCCGCGGCTACCGCGTGCACGATCCTGCGCTGCTCCAGGGCACCTCCTACGTCATCGACGACGCCGGCGACCTCGTCTACACGAAGGTCCCCGCCGGCGTCATGACCGCGAGCGCGTTCCTCGCCGCGACCGTCACCGCGGTGACCGTGGGTGCGCACAGCTGGACCCTGGCGATGCTGGTGTTCGTGATCGGGCTGCCGGTCGCGTTCGCCGCCGCCGCGGCGCTGCTGTCGCTGGTCCACGCGGCGACCGACCCGGTGCGCCGCTACCGCGCGCGGTTCGGGAACACCCGTTTCGCGCTCGACGTGACCGACCGGTCGTCGGCGGACTGGCAGCTGTGCGCGCGGGCCGAGCGGCTCGCCGCGAGCCGGTCCTGGCAGGCCGGGCGGATCGACCCGACGCGGACCCTCGGCGGGCTGCTGTGGACGGCCGTCGGCGGTGGGGAGACCTGGGCGGCCGACGCCCTGACCACGCTGGCCGAGCCGGCGACCGGCCCCGACCTCACCTCCGTCTGAGCGGGCGCCGCGGTCACACCGCGTAGCGGGCAACGGGGAGCAGAGCGTCGGTGTCGCGGCGGTCCCCGTCGCCCGCGACGCACACCTCCAGCGAGCGCCGCAGGGCGGCCTCGTCGAGTCCGGTGCCGATCAGCACCAGCGTGGTGCGGCGGGGTTCGTCGGCGTCCCACCGGGTGCGGTGGAACCGGACGTAGCGGCCGACGGTGTGCAGGTCCCAGCGTTCCCGGCCGGGCGCGGCGGCGAACCGCACCGAGCCCTTGATCCGGTAGAGCCCGGACGGGCGGGCGTCGAGGAGGTCCTGCAGACGCCCGGCGTCGAGCGGGTCGTCGCACTCGAACGTGAGGCTCTGGTAGCCGGCGTGCAGGTGGGCCTCGTGGTCGTGGCCGGCCTCGCGCACCTGCTCGCCGAGCATCAGCTGCCGCCCGGGGACGACCTCGATGTCGAACAGCAGCGCCGGGTCGACCGCACCGTCACGCACCGGGACGATCAGGGCCCGGGGGTTGGCCTCGCGGCACAGCCGTCGCACCCGCCACAGCGTCCCCGGCCCGACCCGGTCGATCTTGTTGAGGACGACGAGGTCGGCCATCCCGACGTGCTTGTCCAGCTGCGCGTGCCGGCGGCGGGTGTCCTCGAACTCGGCGGCGTCGACCACCTCGACGAGCCCGCCGAAGCTGAGGTGCCTGCCGAGCGCGTCGAGCACCAGCTGGACCAGCGTGCCGGGCTCGGCGATCCCGCTGGCCTCGATGACGATCACGTCGATCTCGTCACGGCGGCGGGTCAGGTTCTCCAGGACCCCGGCGACGCCGTCCTCCCCGACCTCGCAGCACAGGCAGCCGTTGCCGAGGCCGACGACCTCGCCCGCCTGCCCCGCCAGGCGCATCGCGTCGATGCCGACCGAGCCGAAGTCGTTGACGACGACACCGATGCGCGCGTCCCCGCCGGTAGCGAGGAGATGGTTCAGCAGGGTCGTCTTGCCGGCTCCGAGGAAACCGGCCAGCACCACGACCGGGATCTTCCGGGGCACCCGACATGCCTACCACGTGCCACGGACCGTGCACGCCGGGTGGGGGCGCGTGCACGGAGTGGGTCCGGGTCGTCCACCGGTCGATACAGTGCCCCCCATGCCCGACACAGCTGCCGGACGTCCGCCACACGGAGTGATCGCCGTCGCCGGAGAGGCCCTCGTCGACATCGTCCCCGCCCCGGCCGAGGGGTACTGGGAGTTCGCGCCCGGTGGCAGCCCGGCGAACGTCGCGGTCGGCCTGTCGCGGCTGGACGTCCCGGCCCGGATGCTCGCCCGGCTGGCCGACGACCTGCTGGGCCGGAAGCTGCGCGACCATCTGGCGGGCAACGGCGTCGACCTGTCGCACGCCGTCGAGGCCGGCGAGCCGTCGTCGCTGGCGATCGTCGAGCTGGCCGACGACGGGCAGGCGTCCTACGACTTCCGCATCTCGGGCACCGCGGACTGGCAGTGGACCACCGACGAGCTCGAGGGCGCCCTGGACGAGGGCCCCGGCGGACCCGTCCTGGCCGTCCACTCCGGATCGCTGGCGCTCACGACCGCGCCCGGGCACGAGGCGCTGCGCGAGCTCCTGGCCTCGGCGGTCGACACCGCGACGGTGAGCTACGACCCCAACTTCCGGCCGTTGCTGATGGGCACCCCGGAGGAGGTCCTGCCCGGCGTGCACGAGCTGCTCGGGCTGGCCGACGTGGTGAAGGTCAGCGAGGAGGACCTCGCCTGGCTGCACCCGGGACGCGAGCCCGGTGACATCGTCGGCGAGTGGCTGGACCTCGGGCCTGCCGTCGTCGTCGTGACGCTGGGGGCGGAAGGCGTGCTGGCCGGCACCGCGTCGGGGCTGCACAGCGTGCTGCCGGGCCGACGGATCGACGTCGTCGACACCGTCGGGGCCGGGGACAGCTTCTCCGCCGCGCTGCTGGCCGGGCTGCACCGGCGCGGGCTGCTCGGCGCGATCGCCCGCGACGACCTCTACCGCATCGGGCGCGAGGCCCTCGACGGCGTGCTCGCCGAGGCCGTCGCCGCGGCCGCGATCACCTGCTCCCGGCACGGTGCGAACCCGCCGACCCGGGCCGAGCTCGACGCCGCGGACCTCGCCGGCTGATCAGCCGAGCCTGCGCGGCGCCCGCTCGGGGAAGTCCTTCGGCTGGCCGGTCGCGTTCGAGCCGGGCGCCAGGGTCAGCTCCGCCGGCTCGCTCTCGGGCAGCGCCCACTGCTTCGCCCAGTCCATGTGCATGGCGGTCGGGCCGCCCGCGTCGCCGAAGTAGTCCAGCTGCATGGTCATGTTCATCGGCCGCGGCGGGAACTGCTCGGTGTTCGTGGTCGAGTACCACTCCTTCCCGTTCACGAAGGCCGTGATCTTCTCCGGCGTCCACTCGAGCGCGTAGGCCGACCACTGCGTCGCGTCGTGCTCGACGGAGCCGTAGTCCTGGTCGTTGTTCTCCCCGTAGTGCAGGAAGAACTCCGTCTCCTGCCGCGTGTCGTCGGTGATCTCCATCCAGTCGACCTCGCCACCGACCGGGAAGTCCTCGGCGACGGGCCAGAGCAGCAGCAGCGCGTTGAGCCCGCCGGACGCCTTCTCCGACTGCACGCACGCCTCCCACCGGCCGTACTTCTGACCGGGGTGCCAGCTGACGGCGCCGGTGGTGCCGTCCTCGTCGCCCTTGATCGTCATGGCGCCGTCGGCGACGGAGACCTGGTCCGGGGTGCGGATGCCCTGCTCGTCGTGGCCGGGTTCGGGGCCGTAGGGGTGCCAGTCCGGCGGGAGGGCGGTGCCGTCGAAGTCGGACCGGCGGGTCGGCTCGCCCCAGCCGAGCGTGTCGGCGGCGGTCGTCGTGCAGTGCGACGCCGGGGCGGGGGCCTGCTGCTGCTGCGGTTGCTGCGGTGCCGGTCCGGTTGCCGGAGGTGCCGGCTCCGCGTCGGGCTGCGGCTGCACGGCGGGCTGCGCAGCCGCAGCGCCTGCGCGTGCCGGGTCCGCGGGCTGCGTCGTGGCGTTGCTCGTGAACGCCGGGTCCGTGGAATGCGCCGTGGCGGTGCCCGCGGCCGTCGTCGCCGTGACCGCCAGCGTCACCGCCAGCGCGGACGCCACGGCCAGCGCTCGCGGCCGGGTCCTCGTGTTCGCACGCACCGTGAGTCACTCCCGTCACTCGGTTACCGACCGCCCCATCAGACGAGCAGTCGGTGAGGGGCGCCAGCCGAAACACTCGTCCGAGTCACCCCCGATCGGTGCTCGTGCCGGGAGAGATCGACCCACGGTGACGTCGGTGGCGCGGAACTCACCGCCCGTGACCGGCACGCACCCCGTCCCGCGCCCGTCGCCGCTCGGCGCACCCCTTCGCTGCTCCACGCACCCGTCGCGTGGGGTGCGGCGCGCGGTCGGAAGGTGTGCGGCGCGGTCGAAGGGTGCGGCAGCGCGGGGCGGGCGGCGCGGGGCGGGCGGCGCGGGGCGGGAATGCGGCAGCGCCGGGGGCGAAGCGGCGGGGCGGGGCGGGACGGTGGGTGCGGGGACCGGTGCTCTGCGACAGTGGGGCCGTGTCGCGCCCCGATCTCGCTGCCGCGCTGGACCTCGCACCTCACCCGGAGGGTGGCTGGTACCGGCGGACCTGGACCTCCCCCGCGTCGTCCCGACGCCGCACGGGGGCCGGCCCACGGCGACCGCCATCCTCTACCTGATGGACGGTCCGGGACGGTGGCACCGGGTCCGGTCGACCGAGCTGTGGCTGTGGCACTCGGGCTCCGCCGCGGAGCTCGTCCTGGGCGGCGACGGGGACGCGCCCGGCACCGAGCAGGTGCTCCGCCTCGGCGCGGCGGATCCGGAGACGCTCCCCCAGCGTGAGGTCCCGGCCGGGGTGTGGCAGCGGGCGTACCCGCTCGGCGACGAGCCCGTCCTGGTGAGCTGCGTCGTCTCCCCCGGGTTCGACTTCGCCGACTTCGAGCTGCGCTGAGAGCGGCCGGTCAGGCGGGCGCGGTGCCGAGCAGCCCCGCCGCGTCGCGGGTGTTGCGGATCCGCTCCGGCGCGACCCCGCAGGCGACGGCGCGGGCGCAGCCGTGGTCGAGCCAGTCGAGCTGGCCGGGGGCGTGCGCGTCGGTGTCGATCGTGAACTCGCACCCGGCCTCGACGGCGAGGCGGAGCAGCCGTTTCGGCGGGTCGAGCCGCTCCGGCCGCGAGTTGATCTCGACGGCGACGCCGTGCTCCGCGCAGGCGTCGAACACGGCGGTGGCGTCGAACTCCGACTCCGGGCGCTTCCGCCGGCCGGTGACCATCCGCCCGGTGCAGTGCCCGAGCACGTCGACGTGCGGGTTCGCGACGGCGGTGAGCATCCGCTCCGTCATCTCGTCGCGCGGCATCCGCAGCTTCGAGTGCACGCTGGCGACGACGAGGTCGAGCTCGGCGAGCAGGTCGGCGTCCTGGTCGAGGGCGCCGTCGTCGAGGATGTCGACCTCGATCCCGGTCAGCACCCGGAAGTCCGACCCGGTGCCGGCGATCCGCTCGTTCAGCTCCGCGACCTGCTCCAGCTGGCGGCGCAGCCGGTCCGCGGAGAGCCCGTTGGCGACGGTGAGGCGCGGCGAGTGGTCGGTGACGACGAGGTAGTCGTGGCCGAGCCCGATCGCCGTCTCCGCCATCTCGGTGAGCGGCGACCCGCCGTCGGACGCGTCGGTGTGGCTGTGGCAGTCCCCACGCAGCGACTGCCGCATCGCCACGGCGGCCTCGGCGAGCGGGACGCCGTCGGCGTCGGCCCGCGCGACGGCGTCCTCCAGGCGCCGCAGGTAGACCGGTTCCTCGCCGGCGACCGACTCCCCCACGCAACGGGCGGTGACCTCGCCGACCCCGCGCAGATCGGTGAGCGAGCCGGCCGCGTGCAGCCGGGCGAGCTCGTCGGGGCCGGTGCCCCGCAGCGCCGCGGCGGCGGTGCGGAACGCCCGGACGCGGTAGGTCGACTCGTGTGCCCGCTCCAGCAGGAACGCGATCCGGCGCAGGTCGGCGACGGCGTCTCTCACACCTCGCAGGCTAGCGGCGCCGCATCCAGCGGCGGGATCTCGTGGTCCACACGTGCTCCCAGACCCCGGGCAGCCGCTCCTCCAGCCCGATCATGGCCGCCGTGTCCCGCCCGTGCAGCACACCGAAGGTGAACCCGTTGCGGCTCTCCGCGCCGGCGCGGGCGCCGAGGGTCCGCAGGAGCTCCCGGGACACCACGGCGTCCTGGTGGTCGCCGAGCACGGTCTGCACCTTCTTGAGCTGCTTCGAGAAGGCCCGCGCGTCCTTCCCGACGGCGGGACGGGCGACGTCGGTGGCGTAGCGGAGCTGCTTGCCGGTCTTGCGGGCGTCGTGCAGGGAGGTCGGCGCGACGTGCCCGGCGTCGAGGTCGGCGAGTGCGGCCTCCATCCGCCGCTCCAGCTTGCGGGCGGTCCGGCCGACCATCCGCGGCAGCGTCTCCCGTGCCGGCCGGTCGGCACGCGACGACAGCGGCGGGTCGGCCAGCAGCCGCAGCAGCGCCCCGCGCAGGGCGGCGTAGCGCTCGCCGTCGACGACCTCGGTCACCGCCGCGCCGGTCTCGGCGCGGGTGCGGGCGAAGTGGCGGGTGACGGCGGCCTGCACCGGACCGAGCAGCAGCTCCGGGTCCAGGTCGTCGAGGCGGCCGTTCAGCCGGGCCTCCTGGACCTCGGCGTCACGCTCGCCGGCGAGGGCCCGCCCCAGCCAGCGCAGCTCCGCGACCAGGTGCGGCACCCGCGGCCCCTCGAAGACCCGCGAGAAGGTCCGCAGCGCGCTGCGGATCCGGCGGGCGGACACCCGCATCTGGTGCACGGCGTCGGGCCGGTCGGCACGCAGGTCGGCCTCGCGCGCGGCGAGGGTGTCCACCTGCCGTGCGACGTGGTCGAGCAGCGCGCGCCCCGCGGTGCCCTTGCGGCCCCGGCGGCGCGGCGGCTCGGCGGGCCCGGCGGCGGCGAACAGCGCGGCGAGCGTCCGGCGGGCCTGGCTCGGCCCGCGGACGAGTCCGGTGTCGCGCAGCGCGCCGTCGATCTCCTGCAGCACGTCGGTGCCCGCCGTCCCCGGCCGGACGACGGCCTCGCTCCAGGCCTCCCCCGACGTCGATCCGCCGAGCGTCCCGGCCTGCACCTGGTCGCGCTGGAGCGACGCGAGCTCGCGCCCGGCGGCGTCGTGCAGGAGGCCCACCGACCGCACGATCCGCACCCGCCCGACCGGGCGGAGCTCGGCGTCGCCGCGGACCCGGCGGAGCAGCGCGTCGATCTCCGGCGGGACGCCCTCCGGGTCGACGCCCTCGATCCCGCCGCCGGCCTGCGGCACCCGCAGCTCCTCGACCGGGTCGCCGTCGGGCAGCCGGAGCACCCAGGTGACGCTGGGCGCGACCGGCGCGCCGCGGTCGGGGACGATCCGCTCGACGGCGAGCTCGACGCCGACCGCGAACAGGCGCAGGTCGGCGGTGTCGAACCGCTCGTGCTCACGCACCTCCGCCTCGGTGACGGGCCGGACACCGTGGATGCCGGCGGACCCGCCGAGCCGGGGCGCGCCGGTGTGCGCGGGCCCGGTGTAGGTGAGGGCGTCGGGCGGGAGCTGCTCCTCCACCGCCGGGCCTGCCGTCCGTGTCGCGTCGCCGGGTTCGCTCATCCCGGAGGGTTCCCGCGGGCCCGCGGTCCATACGGGGCCGTCCGGGCGAACCGGGCGTGTCAGACGGCCTTGCCGGGGTTGAGGATGCCGTGCGGGTCGAGGGCCACCTTCACCGCCCGCTGCAGGGCCAGTGCGCCCGGGCCGAGCTCGCGCTCCATCCCGTCGCGCTTGAGCAGGCCGACCCCGTGCTCACCGGTCACCGTCCCCCCGGCCTCGACGGCGGCGGCGATGATCTCGTCGAACGCGGCCCTCGTCCGGGCCCGCGCGCCCGGGTCGTCGTGCGGGGTGAGCATCAGCGGGTGCAGGTTGCCGTCGCCGGCGTGCGCGACGGTGGCGATGCGGACCCGGTGCCGGGTGCCGATCTCCTCGATCCGGGCGAGCATCTCCGCCATCCGGGGGCGGGGGACGCAGACGTCCTCGGTGAGCATGCCCATCCCGAGCTGCTCCAGCGCCGGGTAGGCCATGCGGCGGGCCGCGAAGAGCGCCTCGGCCTCGGTCTCGTCGGTGGAGGCCATGGCCTCGGTCGCGCCGTGCTGCTCGAACGCGGCCAGGATCGCGTCCGCCTCGGCCTCGGCGGCCGGTTCGGGCAGGTCGGTCTGGGCGAGCAGCAGCGCGGCGGCGTCCTCGGGCAGTCCGGCGTTGCGCCAGTTGTTGACCGCGGTCAGGCACTCGCGGTCGACGAGCTCGAACACGGCGGGCTGCAATCCCTGCTCGGTGACGGCGGCGACCGCGGCCCCGCAGTCGGCGAGCGAGTCGAAGAACCCGACGACGGTGCGCGGCGCGGACGGGCGCGCCGGGCGCAGCTTCACGGTGATCTCGGTGATCACACCGAGGGTGCCCTCGGACCCGACGAGCAGGCCCGCCAGGTCGTAGCCGACGACACCCTTCGCGGTCCGCCGCCCGACCCGCACGATCTCACCGGTCGCGGTGACGACCTCGAGCGCGAGCACGTAGTCGCGGGTCACGCCGTACTTCACGCAGCACAGCCCGCCCGCGTTGGTGGCGACGTTGCCGCCGATCGTCGACCAGGGCGCCGACGCCGGGTCCGGCGGGTACCAGAGGCCCTGGTCCGCGCAGGCGGCGCGCAGGTCGTCGTTCACCACCCCCGGTTCGACGACGGCGAGCCGCTCCCCGGCGGAGATCTCCCGGATCGCGGTCATCCGCTCCAGCGACAGCAGCACGCAGCCCTCGACCGCGTTCGCGCCGCCGGACAGCCCGGTCCCGGCCCCGCGCGGGACGACCGGCACCCGGGCCCGCGCGCAGGCGGCGACGGTGGCGGCGACGTCGGCCGTGGTCCGGGCCCGCACGACGCACAGCGGGGTGCCGTACTCGGCCCACTCCGCCTCGTCGTGCACGTAGGGGCGGACGGTGTCGGGATCGGTGAGGACCCGGTCGGCGTCGAGCACGGCGGCCAGCTCGGCGAGCAGGGCACGGCCGGTGGCGTCGGGCACCGACCGGTCCAGCTCGGCCGGTGCCGTGGACCCGCTGAACGGCCGCCCCTCCGGCTCGACGACGACCGGGGTGCCCTCGGTCAGCTCCCCGTCGGTGGATGCGCGCTCGACCATGACCGCGACGGTAGGCGGCCGCCGGGGCGCCGGGCCAGTGGAACCGGTGTGTGCACCGCGTCCGCAGGTGGTTCCGCCCCCGCCCACGCCATCCGGGACCACGGCAGCGCCAGCTCGTCGGTGCCCGTCACCGGGTGCGGGGCGAGCGTGTCCAGCGGCACCGCCTCGGTGTGCCGGGCGAAGACGCCGTCGACGTAGCGGTGGCCGGTGTCGGCGGCGATCAGCACGACGGTGCGACCCGGGTCCCGCGCGCGCTCCCACCGCGCGGCGAGGTACGACGCGCCCGCCGACAGGCCCGCGAACACCGCGTGCCCGCGGAGCAACGCCACCGCTCCGGACAGGGCGGCGGTGAACCCGGTCCAGTGGACGACGTCGTAGGCGGGGTGGTCGACGTTGCCGAACGGGATCGAGCTGCCGATCCCGGCGATGATGATGTCCGGGTCGGCGACGTGCTCGCTGCCGAAGGTCACGCTGCCGAACGGCTGCACCCCGACGAGCCGGGTCGGGCCCCCCGGCGGGTCACCGGCGCGCAGGTACCGGGCGAGGCCACCGGTGGAGGCCCCGGACCCGACCCCGCCGACGACGGTCAGCGGCACCGGTCCGAGCGCCTCCCGCAGCCGTTGCGCGACCGGCCGGTAGCCGAGGTAGTGGACGTCGTCGTGGTACTGGCGCATCCAGTGCAGCCGGGGGTCGGCCGCGAGCAGCTCCCGGATCCGCGCGACCCGGCGGCTCTGGTCGAGCTTCAGGTCGTCGCTGGGCGGCATCCGCTCGAGGGTGGCGCCGAGCAGCTCCAGCTGGATCCGGGCGGCGTCGTCGACGGTGGTGGAACCGACGATGTGGCAGTGCAGGCCGTGCCGGTGGCAGGCCAGCGCGAGGGCGTAGGCGTAGATCCCGCTGGAGCTGTCGACGACGCTGTCACCGGGCGCGATCCGGCCGGTGTCGAGCAGCCGCCGCACCGCGGCGTCGGCACTGAGCACCTTCATGGTCTCGAACCGCAGGCAGACGAGCCCGTCGTCGAGCCGGACCAGGTCGGGGCGTCCGACGGCGTCGGCGACGTGGGTGTCGACCGCGCCGGTCACCGGGTGCCCCCGGCCGCCGCGACCGGCCGGAGGTGCGCGGCCCCGCCGGCGGTGAACCGCCCGGTCGGCACCAGCCCGGCCGCGCGCAGCGCCGCCGTCACCCGGTCCGCGGCGACGCCGTCTCCCGGGGCGAGCAGCACCCCGGCCACGTTGCCGCTGTGCGCGATCTGCACCCCGAGCACGCCGGGGCCCTCGACCGCGGCCCGCAGCCGGTCCACCTCGCCGTCGGTGCGGTGCAGCTGCGCGCTGCGGGTCGCGACCCGTGCGATCCCGGCCGGGTCGCCGGCGGCCAGCGCCGCGCGCAACTCGGCCCGCAGCTCCTCGTAGGTGCCGACGACCGGGGCCGGGGGCTCGGGCGGGCGCACGGCGGGGGTGTCCACCGGGCGTCCGCCGTCGAGCAGGCAGCCGACCACGAGCAGCCGCGGCAGCTCGCCGGGCAGGACCTCGAGGACGTCGCCGTCGCGCTGGGCGAACAGGCGGGGCCGGGCGTCGTCGAACATCAGCGGGTCACTGGCCGCCTCGGCCGCGACGGCGAGGCGCGCCAGGGTGTGCGGCGCGATCCGGGTGCCGGTGGCGTCGGCGACCGCACGCACCGAGGCGACCACGTCCGCCGTCGACGAGCCCAGCCCCAGTCCCGGTGGGACGGCGCCGTGCAGGGTCAGCTGCCCGCCCCCGGTCCCCGGGCCGGCCACCGCGTCGAGCGCGAGGCGGGCCGCGCGGGCGGCCTTCACCCGGCCCGGGGGCCGCACCGTCACCTCGGTGCCGGTGCCCGACGGCCGGAACTCCGCACGCACCCCCGCGACCGGCGACGGCAGCGTGACCAGCCCCGGCCGGGCCGCGCCGGAGGAGTCCCGGAAGAACCCCTGCAGCAGCTCGCCGTGGTGGCACGGTGCGCTCCCCCGGCCGGGTCTCACGAGGCCGCCCGGTACCGGTAGAGCGCGGTCGTGTCGGCGCTGAACTGGGAGAACGGGAACGGCTCCGCGGACAGCGCGGACACGCCGTCGCCGAGGAAGGCCCTGGCCACCGCGGCTCCGGTCTGCGCGTAGACGGTCAGCGGGATCCCGCGGTCGCGACATCGGGCGGCGATGGGGTCGAAGGTGCCGTTCGCCAGGGTCATCCCGGTGGCGACGACGGCGTCCGCCGAGTCGATCACCTCGTCGGCGGAGTCGGAGACCGTGTCGCCCCACTGCGTGGTGCGCAGGTCGAGGTCGCAGGGCAGGCACTCGGCGCCCCGCTCGCGGATGGCCGCGACGAGCGGGTTCACCACCCCGATCAGCGCGACCCGGGCACCGGCGGGCACGTCGAGCAGCCCGGCGACGGCGGCGTCGCGGGCCACCGCACGCTCCTCCGGCGTCCCGGCGGGCAGCTCCACCCGCTCCGCACCCGGGTCGTCGCGGAACGGCCGCACCCCGGCGAGGTAGGCGTCGAGGGCGGCGGTCCGGACCGGGGCGGGCACGTCGTCGCCGAGCAGCGCGGCCAGCGGGCTGCCGGAGAGGTCCTGGCAGGCGACCGGATCGAGCTCACCGTCCCGCGCCGACGCCGCACCGAACGCGGCACCGCACCGGACCAGGACGTAGCGGTTGCGGTAGGTCACCGGTCCCCCGGCCAGCCGGGTGCCGTGCCCCGCCCAGAACACGCTGGTCGCGGTCAGTTCCGCCGGGTCGGGGCCGTGCCCGCCCGCGAGCACCTCGGCGACCAGGTCGTCCACCGTGCGGGTCATCGGGCGCCTCCGGCACGGGTGAAGCGGAACAGGTGGGTGATCACACCGTCGCCCCAGTCGTGGCGCAGCGCCAGACCGGCGTCGAAACCGTGCCGCATCGCACTGTCCACCAGGGCAGGCAGGTCGGCGGTGTTGGAGGCGATCACGAACACCTCCCCGTCCGGGGCGAGCACGTCGCGCTCCGCCAGCTGGGCGAAGAACCGTTCCGGCAACGGGGCGCCCTCGCAGACGTTGCGGACGACGTCGGGGTCGTCGTCGACCCGGACGCTCACCGCGGGCGGGTTGAACGTCACCACGTCGACGACCGTGGAGTCCGGGACGCCGTCGAGCAGGTCGGCGACGATCCCGGTGCGCGCGGCACCGCCGGCCAGACGGTCGAGGTGGCCGACGGCGGTCTCCACACTCGCCGGGTGGACGTCGACGGCGTAGGTGTGCGCGGCCCCGCGCACCCCCGCGGCGATCACCTCCAGCCCCAGGCCGCAGCCCATGGCGAGGTAGCGGCGACCGCGGGTCTCGATCTCCCCGGAGAGCACCCGGTCGGCGATCATCTCGCTGGTCAGGCCGGGCCGGAACACGCCGGGCGGGACCTCGAGGTCCCAGCCGTTCCAGTGCCGGGTGCGGGTGGTGTGGAGGGTGCCGTCGGGCCGGTTGAGGGCCGACACGGTCTCGGCCGGCAGCGGTGCCGGCAGCTCCTGCGGCGTCACGGGAACACTCTGCGTCATAATGAAAACGGATACCATTTCGAGACCTGACCGGACAACGGTGACGCGGCGTGCATCACGACTCGGTCCGGACGCTGGCGGATCGCTCGCCCGAGTGTTACTACATACGACAATCATGTTCATCAGATGCACAGTCGGTCTCGCCGTGGCCCTGGTCGTGTCGGTCGTCCTCGCGATCGGGCTCGGCCCCGCCCCCGTCTCCCCCGCCGACACGCTGCGCTACCTCGGCGCCGCCTTCACCGGCGGCACGATCCGGCTCGACGAGGTCGCGACCTACGAGATCGTCTGGCAGCTGCGCACGCCCCGGGTGCTGCTCGCCGCCGTCGTCGGGGCGGGGCTGTCCGCGGTCGGGGCCGGGGTGCAGGCGCTCGTCCGCAACCCCCTGGCCGACCCGTTCGTCCTCGGGATCTCCTCCGGTGCCGCCGTCGGCGCGGTCTCGGTGCTGGTCACCGGGGCACTGGCCGTCGCGGGCATCTACGCGCTGTCGGTCGGCGCGTTCGCCGGTGCGCTGGTCGCCGCGCTGCTGGTGCACCTGGCCGCCCGGCGCCGGGGCCCCGGCGGGACGAGCCCGCTGCGCCTGGTCCTGACCGGCGTGGCGATGGCGTACGCGTTCCAGGCCACGATGGCGTTGCTGATCTACCTGGTCCCGCAGGGCGAGGCGACCGCGACCGTCCTCTACTGGACCCTCGGCGGGTTCGGCGCCGCCACCTGGGGCTCACTGCCGCTGGTCGTCGTCGTGGTGCTCGCCGGGATCGTGCTGCTGCGGCTGCGGGCGCGGGACATGGACGTGCTCGCCCTCGGCGACGAGACCGCCGCGAGCTCCGGTGTGGACACCGGCCGGCTGCGCCGCGAGCTGTTCGTGCTGACGTCGGTCATGACCGGGGCGATGGTCGCGGTCAGCGGGGCCATCGGGTTCGTCGGGCTGATCGTGCCGCACCTGGTGCGGATGGTCACCGGCGCCGTGCACGCCCGGGTCCTGGTGCTGGCGCCGCTGGTCGGCGCGGTGCTGGCGGTCTGGGTCGACCTGCTCTCGCGCACCGTCGTCGCCCCCCGGGAGCTGCCGCTCGGCGTGGTGACCGCGCTCGTCGGCGTCCCGGTGTTCGTCGTGCTGCTGCGCCGCCGCGGCTACGTGTTCGGGGGCGTGTAGATGTCCGGCCTGTCGCTGTCCGGGATCACCGTCGCCGCCGGTGGCCGCGAGATCGTCCGGGAGCTGTCCCTCGACGTCGCGTCCGGCTCCGTGGTCGGGATGGTCGGCCCGAACGGCAGCGGCAAGTCCACCGCGCTGCGCTGCGTCTACCGGACGCTGCGGCCGCTGCGCGGGACCGTCCTGCTCGACGGCGAGGACCTCACCACCGGCTCGCTGCGCGAGAGCGCACGACGGGTCGCCGCGATGACCCAGGACCACGCGTCCGACCTGGACTTCACCGTCGCCGAGCTCGTCGCGCTCGGCCGGACACCGCACCTGGCCGGGCACCGTGGGCCCGGACCCGGCGACCTCCAGATCTGCCGCGAGGCGATGGACCGCGTCGGCGTCACCCACCTGGCCGACCGCGGCGTCCTGACGCTGTCCGGCGGCGAGCGCCAGCGGGTGCTCGCCGCCCGCGCGCTGGCCCAGACGCCCGAGGTTCTGGTGCTCGACGAGCCGACCAACCACCTCGACATCTCCTACCAGCTGGGCCTGCTCGCCCTGCTGCGCGAGATCGGCACGACGGTGCTGGTCGTGCTGCACGACCTGAACCTCGCGGCCGCGGTGTGCGACCGGATCGGCGTGCTGTCCGAGGGGCGTCTCGTCGCCTCCGGCGCCCCCGCCGACGTGCTCACCCCCGCGCTCGTGGCCGACGTGTTCGGCGTGCGCGCCGACGTCGTCACCCATCCCGTCACCGGTGGGACCCGGCTGCTCTACGCCCTGCCGGGCGACCCGGTCCGTCCCGACACCGAGGAGATCTGAGTGCGCACGACCCGCGCCGTACCCCTGCTGCTCGCCACCCTGCTCGCCGCCACCGCCTGCGGCGCGCAGGTCGAGCGGTCGACGGCGGAGACCGCCACGGTCCCCCGCTGCGGGCAGCCGGTGGAGTACCGCGCCCCCGAGCGCGCCGTCGCCTACGAGGCAGGGAGCGCCGACAAGCTGTTCGCGCTCGGGCTGGGCGAGAAGGTGCGCGGCTACGTCATGCCGCCGGCGAACCCGCCCGTCTCCGAGTCCCCCTGGGCCGCCGACTACGCCGCCACCGAGGAGCTCTCCACCGACCTGCTCAACCGCGAGCTCGTCGTCGACGCGGGCGCCGATCTCGTCGTCGCGGGCTGGCGGTCCGGGTTCTCCGACGAGCGCGGCATCACCCCGGAGCTGCTCGACCGGCTCGGCATTCAGAGCTTCATGCACACCGAGACCTGCTGGAACTACCCCGGCTTCCCCGAGCGGGTCACGCCGCTGGAGGGCCTCTACGAGGACATGCGCCGGCTCGGCGCGATCTTCCGGGTGCCCGAGCGGGCCGACGACGTCGTCGCCGGGATGCAGGCCAGGGTCGACGCCGTCACCGCGGCCGCGCCGCAGCAGGACCCGCCGCCGTCGGTGTTCCTCTACGACTCGGGCACCGACCGCCCGAACACCGCGGGCAACCAGGTGCCGCCGAACGACATCATCTCCCTCGCCGGTGGCCGTAACGTCCTCGACGACGTCGACGCCCGCTGGACCGACGTCGGATGGGAGACCGTCGTCGAGCGGCAGCCGGAGATCATCATGATCCTCGACTACGGCGACCAGAGCGCCGAGCAGAAGATCGACTACCTGACCTCGCTGCCGCAGCTGCGCAGCGTCCCTGCGATCGCGGAGCGGAACTTCTTCGTGCTCGACTACAACGAGGGCATCAGCGGCCCCCGCAACATCGACGGCCTGGAGCGCTTCGGCGCCTACCTGCGGGAGTTCCGCCGGTGACGGGCGCGCGGACCGTCCTGCGCGACGTCGCGTTCCTCCGGCTGTGGACCGGGACGACGGCGTCCGGCCTCGCCACCTGGGCGCTGCCGTTCGTGCTCGGCCTCGGCGTCGTCCAGGGGGCGCTGACCGCCGTCGAGCTCGGGCTGGCCCTCGGGGTGCGGACGGCCGGGTTCCTCGCCGCGATGCCGGCCGGCGGTGTGCTCGCCGACCGCTACTCCCGCCGGACGACGGTCGCCTGGTCCGGCGCGCTCGCCGCCGCCGGGTCCGCGGCCACCGCGCTCGCCCTGACCGGCGCAGGCGGGCTCGCGCTGCTGCTCGCCGGGTGCGCGCTGGCCGGCGTCGGGCAGGGGGCCTGCCGGCCGGCGTTCCAGGCGCTGGTCGCCGAGATCGTCGACGGCGACCGGCGGCAGGAGGCGAACGCCGCGATGACGTTCGCCGTGCGCGGCACCACCCTGGTCGCACCGGCCCTGACCGCGCTGGTCGCGACCGTCCTCCCGGTCGCCGGGGTCACCCTGGGCATCACCGCGCTGTGGGTCGTCGCGGCCGCCGTCCCCGGGCCGGGGACGCACCGGCCGGTGCCCGCCGGGCCCCGCGCCGGGTTCGTCGCCGAGTTCGCCGAAGGCCTCACCGAGGCACGCCGGCACCCCTGGTTCCTCGCCGGGCTCGGCGCGCTGACCGCCGTGATCGCGACCGGCTACTCCGCGACCGGGGTGGCGTTGCCCCTGGTCAGCGCCGAGAGCTACGGCGGCTCGGCGGTCCTGGCCGCGGCGCTCACCGGCTATACGGCGGGTGCGCTGGTCGGCGCGGTGATCGTCGCGCGGTGGCGGCCGGTGGCTCGCGGCCGGGTCGCGCTCGCCGGGCTCGCGGTCTACGCCGTCGCGCCGCTGTCGCTGCTGACCCCGCTGCCCGTGTGGGTCGTGGTCGGCGCCTACGTGGTGTGCGGGATCGGGATCGAGCTGTTCAACGTCCCGTGGTTCACCGCCGTGCAGCGCGAGGTCGAGCCGTCGAAGCTGGCGCGGGTGTCGTCGCTGGACTTCCTGCTGTCCTACGGCCTGGCCCCGCTCGGGCTCGCCCTGATCGCGCCGGCGATCCAGGCGTTCGGGCTGCGGCCGGTGCTGCTGGTGTGCGCGATCATGTGCCTGCTCGGACCGGCCCTGGCGATGCTGGCCCCGGGGTCGCGCCGGTTCTCCCGGGAACCCGCCCCCGCACCCTGATCCGCTCCCCCGTCGCACCGCCGCACCCCGCGGGGCGCGGGGCGCGAGGCACGGGGCACGGGGCGCCGAGATGCAGCTCAGCGTCGTGGCGGGGTGTCGCGGACAGCGCTGAGCTGCATCTCGGCGGGGGGTGCCGCACAGTCAGCGGCACCCGCGCAGCTCCTCCGGCAACCGCGCACGCTCTGTCGCTCACGCACAGCTCGTGACCCTCCCGCACATGCCCCCCGTAACCGCACCGGCTGGTACCGCGCCCGCATGGGCTCTCCGCACATCCGCGCGCCGCTCCCGCCACCGCCGCACAGGTTCCGCAACGGCCGCGCGCCGCTCCCGCACGCCTCCCGCCGCAACCACACAGGTCTCACCGCTCCCGCACGAGACACGAACCGTGCGAGAGCACCGCAATGTGCGCGGCTGCTGCGCAACCTGTGCGGTTGCAGGGCTCGGGTGCGGAGAAGGGGGCCCGCGCGAGGAGCAGGACCTTCGCGGCCGACACCAGATCCGTGCAGCCGACAACGAGCCTGTGCGGCTGAGACAGAACCTGTGCGGCGGCCGAGCTCCCTCCACGACCGCACAGGTTCCGTGGCTCCCGCACGAGACATGGACCGTGCGGGAGCACAAGTAGGTGTGCGGCTCCGGCCGAGCCTGTGCGGCTGGGACAGAACCTGTGCGGCGGGGGCACCTTCCCCCTAGCGGCAGGACCTGTACGGGACGAAGGGCTGGGCGGCAGCACGACCTGGGCGGCGGCGGAGCCTTGCCCGCAGCGGTGGCGCCCGAACGGGACGAAGGAGCTGTGTGCCGCCGCACGACCTTGGCGGCACGGACGAGTCCTCCGACCGCGGAGTGGCCGGGGGCCGGCAGGTCGAGACTGCGCGATCCGGTACACGGCCGCCGCCGGGTCTGTGCGGTTGCAGCAGAACCGCTGCGGCGGCGCGGCGGCGGACCAGCCGGGCGGTCAGAGGGCGAGGCGGGTGGCCAGGGCGTGGCCGAGGGACCGGCCGGAGAGCCAGGCCGTCTCGACCCGGGATCGTCCCCAGCCGTCGCCGGCGAGGGCGATGTTCTCGTCGTCGAGGTGGAAGGCCGTGGAGCGCTGGTCCGCGGGGGCCGCGTACCGCCAGCGGTGCACGTGGGTCCACTCCGGACCCGGGCCGATCCCGAGCAGCTCCTGCACCGCGGCCGTCATGGCGGGGACCGCGGCGGCGGGATCGGCGTCGTGGCGGCGGGCGACGTCGCCGGTGGAGTGCGCGACCAGGACGGGGGCGTCGTCGCCGCGGCGGTCGCCGTCGTCGGCGACGAGCGACAGCACGGGGTGCTCGTTCACGAACGCGGCGGGCAGCGCGGGCCAGTCGTGGTGGGCGAAGCCGAGGGTCAGCGCGAGCACCGGGTTCCACTTTCGTCCCGCGACGGCGGCGCCGGCCGGGGTTCCCGGATCGAGCAGCCGGGCGGCCTGCGGGTCCGGCATCGCGAGCACGACGGCGTCGCAGGGCTCGCCGTCGACCAGCGGTCTCCCGTCCGGTCCCGGCCGCACGGCCGTGACGAGACGTCCGGTGTGGACGGTCAGGTCGCGCGCGGCGTCGGCGACGAGCGACCGCAGCCCACCGGGTGCCGCCCACCGCATCGGGCCGGGGGCGTCGGCGGCGCGGGTGCCGCCGTCGAACACGGCGAGGGTGTCGGTCCACTCGCGGAGCAGGCCGTCACGGCGCCAGCGGTCCACCCGGTCGGCGAACGCGTCGTCGGACACCGTGAGGTAGGCGGCCCCGATGTCGGCGGGCCGGCCGTCGTGCCGGTGCACCGCGAGCCGTCCCCCGGCTCCGCGGGCCCGTTCGAGCACGGTCACGTCGGCGCCGCGTGCCGCCAGCTCCCCCGCACAGGTCACCCCGGCGATCCCGGCCCCGACGACGACCACCCGCGGCGCGCTCATCCGTCGTCCTCCGGCAGGTCGGCCAGCACCTCGGAGGAGCTGAGCAGGTGCGTCGTCATGGCGGCCCGCGCCAGCTCGGCGTTGCGCCGCCGGATGGCCGAGACGATGTCGTGGTGCTGGCGCTGGCTGCGTTCCAGCTCGGCCGGCGAGTACTGGCCGAAGTTCCGGGCGATCGCGTTGACGCTCACGAGCTGCTGCAGGAGCTGCGGGAGCCGGGGACTGCGGGCGGCCTCGACGATCCCGTCGTGCAGCTCCGCGTTGTGCACGCTTCGCCGCTCGATCGCCTCCGGGTCGGTCCGGTCCCCGAGGGCGTCCATCGCGGTGAGGGCCCGTTCGATCCGGGCGAGCTGCTCGTCGGTCCGGAGCTCGGCGGCCCGGCCCGCGGCGTGGCTCTCCAGGACCGCACGCAGCGCGAAGACCTCGCCGAGGTCGTCGGCGTCCCACCGGATGACCCGCGCGCCGCGGTTGGCCTCGATCTCGACCAGCCCGTCCAGGCTCAGCCTGCGCAGCGCCTCCCGGACCGGGGTCCGGCTGAGGTCGAGCCGTTGCGCCAGCGAGGATTCGGCGAGCTTGTCGCCCGGCCGGAACTCCCCCTCCAGGATCGCCGCACGGACGGCCTCGTAGGCGCGTTCCGCTCCCGTCGCCATGGGCTCGCCCTCACCTCCGCCGGAGTCGCGGCACGGCCGGCGTCCCGGCCCCGACCGCAGCCTAGGCGGTCGTGCACGGGCACGTCCCGGCGGCCGAATGTACACAATCAATGCCGTTCCGGGAAGTAATCCCCAGGAAAGAACGAACTCTTGACGAATCATGTGTACAACTTGCAGTCTGACGTGGCGTACACCACGCGATCTGCCTCGACGCGGAGGAGACCGGCGAGCCCCATGACGACGACGTCGACGACCCCCGGCAGCGCCGCTGCCGGCACCACGACCGACGGGCCGCTCGCCGGCCTCCGGGTGGTGGAGACCGGCTCGCTCATCGCGGGCCCGTTCTGTGCCCAGCTGCTCGGCGACTTCGGCGCCGAGATCATCAAGATCGAGGACCCGGGCGCGGGCGACCCCATGCGCCAGTGGGGCAGCTGCCGGCCGTCCGGCCACTCGCTGTCCTGGCCGATCATCGCCCGCAACAAGAAGTCCGTGACCTGCAACCTGCGGAGCCCCGAGGGACAGGAGATCCTCCGCGGCCTCGCGGAGCGCGCCGACGTGGTGGTGGAGAACTTCCGCCCCGGCACGATGGAGCGCTGGGGCTGCGGCTACGAGGACCTGAGCCGGACCAACCCGGGGATCATCATGACCCGGGTGACCGGCTACGGGCAGACCGGGCCGTACGCCCAGCGTGCCGGGTTCGGCGTGATCGGCGAGGCGATGGGCGGCATCCGCCACCTCACCGGCGAGCCCGGACGCCCGACGGGCCGGATCGGCGTCTCCCTCGGCGACTCGCTCGCGGGGACGTTCGCCGCGCTGGGCACCGTGATGGCCGTGGTCGGCCGGCAGCGCACGGGCGTCGGCCAGGTCGTGGACTCGGCGATCTACGAGGCCGTGCTCGCGCTGATGGAGGCATCGCTCCCGGAGTGGGAGCTGGCCGGTTTCCAGCGGGAACGCAGCGGGAGCACCCTGCCGGGCGTCGCACCCAGCAACGTCTACCCCACCCGGGACGGCGCCGAGGTGCTCATCGCGGGGAACCGCGACACCGTCTTCCGCAGGCTGGCCTCGGTGCTCGGCCGCGAGGACTGGCTCGACGACGACCGGTTCGCCACCCACGGCGCGCGCGGCGAGCACGGCGCGGAGCTCGACGCCCTGATCGGGGCGATCACGGCGACCCGGGACAGCGCGGCGCTGCTCGACGCGCTGCACGACGCGGGCGTCCCGGCCGGGCTCGCCTACCGCTCGGAGGACATGCTCCGCGACCCGCACTTCGCCGCCCGGCAGGCGATCGTCCGGCTCACCCATCCCGCGCTCGGCCCGTTCCCGATGCAGAACGTCGTGCCGCAGCTGTCCGGTACCCCCGGCCGGGTCGGGAGCCTCGGCCCGGAGCTGGGCGAGCACACCGACGCCGTCCTGTCGTCGGTCCTCGGCCTGGACGACGCCCGGATCGCGGAGCTCCGCGCGCGGGGGGTCGTCTGAGATGGGCGCGGATCACGGGATCACGCTCGTCGAGGTCGCGCCCCGCGACGGCCTGCAGAACGAGGCCGTCCACCTGACGGTGCCGCAGAAGCTCGAGCTCGTCGCCCGCTGCGTCGACGCCGGCGCGCGGCGGATCGAGGCGGTCAGCTTCGCGAACCCGGCGCGGGTCCCGGCGATGGCCGGCGCCGAGGAGCTGATGGCGCAGGTCCCCCGCCGCCCGGGCGTGCGGTACGCGGGGTTGGTCATGAACGACCGCGGGCTCGACCGCGCGCTCGCCTGCGGGGTCGACGAGATCGACGTCGTCGCCGTCGTGACCGACACGTTCAGCCGCCGGAACCAGAACACGGACACCGCCGGCGCCCTGGCACTGGTCGCCCGGCTGGTGCCGCGGGCGCGCGCCGCGGGCGTCCCGGTGACGGTGACCCTCGGCGCGTCGTTCGGATGCCCCTTCGAGGGCGAGGTCCCGCTCGACCGGCTACGCGCGTGCCTCGCCGCGGTCGCGGACGCGGGACCGGCGGAGATCGCGCTGGCCGACACCATCGGCGTCGCCGTCCCGCGGGACGTGCACGAGCGCGTCGCGCTGGCCCGCGAGGCCGCCCCCGGCACCCCGCTGCGGATCCACCTGCACGACACCCGCAACACCGCCGGCGCCAACGCGCTCGCCGCCGTCGAGGCCGGGGTGACCGTGCTCGACAGCAGCATCGGCGGCGCGGGCGGGTGCCCGTTCGCGCCCGCCGCGACCGGGAACGTCGCGACCGAGGACCTCGTCTACGCCCTGCGGCGCAGCGGGATCGACGTGGGCCACGACCTGGAGCTGCTCCGGTACTGCGCCCGCTGGCTGGAGACCGTGCTCGAACGACCGCTGCCCTCGGCGCTGCTCGCCGCGGGCGACTTCCCCGACCGGAGCCGGCAGGCCGGCTGAACCGCAGAGAAAGCGAGAACGGTGTGATCGGATCAATGGCGATCCTGCACATAGCGATCGCGGTCGCCGGCATCGTCGGCACGATCGTCCTCCTCCGGGTCGAGCCGGTGATCGCGCTCGTGCTCGGCGCGGCGTACCTCGGACTCGCGACCGGTCAGGGGGTCGAGGGGACCAGCACGGCCGTCGCCGAGGGCTTCGGCTCGGTGATGGGCGAGATCGGGCTCCTGATCGCGTTCGGTGTCCTGCTGGGCTCGCTCGTCCAGGCACTCGGTGTGCCGCAACGCATCGCCGAGGCGATGCTGCGGACGTTCGGGCGGGGCGGCGTGCCCTACGCCTACGGATTGTCCCTCGGCGTCGTGCTGGCCTCGGTGTTCGCGGACGTCCTCATCGTGCTGGCCGGTCCGCTGACCCGGCACGCGTCGCCGCGGCTCGGCCGCGACGGGCACGGCCTGCTCTCCGGGACGGCGATCATCGGCATCACCGCCGGGCTCACGTTCGTCGTCCCCGGGACCGCACTGATGGCGGTGATCGGCGTGCTCGGCATCCCGGTCGGGCAGGCGCTGCTCTACGCGTTGCCGGTCGGCGTGCTCACGATCGTCGTCACCGTCGCCGTCTACAGCGCACTGATCCGCTACGGGCTCTGGAACGCCGCGCGCGACCAGCTCTTCCCCGACGGGGACCCCGGCGACGGCGCCTCCGCGCCGCGGCCGGACACCGGCTCCGGTCCCGTCGACGACGGTGGGTCGCGCGCGCCCGACGGCGACGGCGTCGCCCCGGAGCCGGCGGGCCGGGCGGCGGTCGGCACGACCGGTGCGGACGCCCCGGCACGGCTCCCCGACGGTCCACTGTGGCTGTTCGCCGCCCCGCTGCTGGTCACCGTCGTGATGATCCTGGCCGGGGCGGGTCTCACCACGGCGGGCGTGCAGGGCACGGTCGTCGACGTCCTCGGCGACGTCAGCACCGCCCTGTTCACCGGCGTCTGCGTGGCCTACGTCGTCGCCCGCCGGGTGCTGGCCACCGAGGAGCTGGACGAGGCGGTCCGCCGCGGCATGCGGACCAGCGGGTCGATCCTGGTCCTGACCGGCGTCGGCGGCAGCTTCGCGGCGCTGGTCGGCGGGACGGACGCGGGCGACTACCTGTCGGGCCTGTTCAGCTCGGGGTTCGGCTCCCCGATCGTCCTCACCTGGATCATCGCCGCGGTCCTGCACGCGGCGGTCGGGTCCATCACGCTCGGCGCGCTGACCGCGGTCGGGATCGTCGCCCCCGTCGCCCAGGCGGCGGGCCCCGGCGAGGCCGTCCTCATCGGACTCGCCGCGCTGTCCGGGGCGCTGTTCGGCGGCCTGCCGAACGCGAACGGCTTCTGGCTGTTCAAGTCGGTGTTCGACCTGTCCGTCCGGGGTGCGCTGAAGACGTACACGCTCGGCCCGTCGATCTCCTCGGTCGTCTCCTTCCTGCTCCTGCTCGCACTGTCCGCCGTGGTGTGAGCCGGGCGCCGTTTCCGTGAAGCCCTTCACGGTTAGGGTGTCCTAAGACCTTGGGGGGAGCACATGGACGAGATCACCGACGAGGCGCGGCTGCGCGAGGTCATCGGCGAGACGAGCGCCGCGATCCGGGACAAGGCCCGCGACCGGGTCGACCCGGTGACGGCGGACTTCCTGGCGGCGTCGCCGTTCTTCCTGCTCGCGACGACCGGACCGGACGGCGTCGACGTCTCGCCGCGGGGCGACCCCGCCGGCTGCATCCTGGTGCTCGACGAGCGCACGGTGGCCTTCGCCGACCGCAAGGGGAACCGGAAGCTGGACTCGCTGCGCAACATCCTGCACGACCCGCGGGTCGGGATGATCGTCGTCGTGCCGGGGTCCAACGACACGGTGCGGATCAACGGCCGCGCCCGGATCGTGCACGAGCCCGACTTCGCCGACCGGCTCGAGGTCAAGGGGTCCACGCCCGACGTGGCGATCGTCGTCGAGATCGACGAGCTGTTCCTGCACTGCGCGAAGGCGTTCCTGCGGTCGTCGCTGTGGGACTCCTCGACGTGGCCCGCGAAGGGCGAGGTGCCCACCGCCGGGAAGCTGGTGAAGGGGCAGTACCGCATCCCAGGCCCGGCGAAGGCGATCGACGTCGCGCTGCGCCGGGACGCGAAGGTCAACCAGTACTGAGCGCCGCGACGCGGTCGTACCGGGCCCGCCACCAGGCGTCGCGGTCCGGCGGCGCCGAGGCCCCGTCCCGGTGCACCGGCTCCGGGGCCCGGCGCGGCACCGGGAGGAACCCGCCGTCCGGGAGGTAGGGCTCGGCGACGACGTCGGCGGCCAGCAGCGACGCCGTCCCGAGCCCGCAGGCGTGGTGCAGCTCGGGCAGCGCCCCGGCCAGCGCGAGCCCGGCGGCCAGCCCGACCCCGGACTCGACGGCCGACGACACGACGACCGGGAGCCCGCACTCCTGCGCGATCCGCAGCGCCCGCCGCACCCCGCCGAGCGGCGACACCTTGAGGACGACGACGTCGGCCGCCTCGGCACGCACCACCCGCATCGGGTCCTCCGCGCGGCGGATCGACTCGTCGGCGGCCACCGGCACGTCCACGGCGCGCCGCACCGCGGCGAGCTCCTCCACCGAGGCGCAGGGCTGCTCGACGTACTCCAGCCCGCCCGCGGCCCTCTCCAGCCGGGCGATCGCGGCGACCGCCTCGTCGACCGTCCACGCCGTGTTCGCGTCGACCCGGACCAGGCCGGACGGGCCGAGCGCGTCCCGCACGGCGGCGACCCGCTCCTCGTCCTCCGCCGCCGGCCGGCCCTTCTCGGCGACCTTGACCTTCGCCGTGGTGGCGCCGGAGGCCCGCACGATCCGCTGCGCGTGCTCGGGGCCGACGGCGGGCACGGTCGCGTTGACCGGGATCCGGTCGCGCACCGGCTCCGGCCAGCCCTCGTGGGCCGCCTCCCGGGCCGCGGCCAGCCAGGCGACGGCCTCGCGGTCGTCGTACTCGGCGAAGGGGCAGAACTCGCCCCAGCCCGCAGGCCCCCGCAGCAGCAGCCCCTCCCGGACCGTGATCCCGCGGAACCGGGTGGTCATGGGCAGCGCGTAGGTCCAGACGGGGTCGTCCACCCCGCCCAAGCTAGGCGACGAGCTCGTGCGCGGCCGGGTCGGCCCGGCGGGTCCGGTTCCGGAAGGTGAAGGTGTAGCCGGGCCACAGCGTGCGGTTGCGGCCGTGCTCGTCGAGGTACCAGGACGCGCACCCGCCGGAGCCCCAGACGGCCGCGCCCAGACGGTCCTGCAGGTCGGCGTTGTGCGCGTCCTGCACCTCGGCGCGGGTGTCGATCGCGACGGCGCGGTTGCGGTCGACCAGCTCCATCGCGTCGAGGACGTAGTTCAGCTGCGACTCGATCATCAGCACCATCGAGCTGTGCCCCAGCCCGGTGTTCGGCCCGACGACGGCGAACAGGTTGGGGAACCCGGAGACCGTCGTGCCGTGCAGCGCCTGCGGGCCGTCCCGCCAGGCGTCGGCGAGCTTGACGCCGTCGCGGCCGGTGATCGCCATCCGGCTCATGCCGTCGCCGACCCGGAACCCGGTGCCGAACACGATGACGTCGCACGGGTGCTCGACGCCGTCGGTGGTGACGACGCCGCGCGCGGTGATCCGGTCGATGCCGGTGGTCTCGACGGAGACGTCGTCGCGGCGCAGTGCCGGGTAGTAGTCGTTGCTCATCAGGACGCGCTTGCAGCCCATCGTGAAGTCCGGGGTGACCTTCCGGCGCAGCTCCGGGTCGCCCGCGAAGGTCCGCCGCAGGTACAGCCGCGCCGCGCGCTCGGCGAGCTTCATGATCCGCGGGTGCATGAAGCCGAGGACCATCGCCTCGTGCCGCCAGTACAGCGCCGTCCGGTAGGCCCGCCGCAGCCCGGGCACCCGGCGGAACGCGCGCCGGGTGCGCTCCCGGATCGGCTTGTCGGGCTTGGGCAGCACCCACGGTGCGGTCCGCTGGAACAGCGTGAGGTGCTCGGTCTCCGGGGCGATCGCCGGGACGAACTGGATCGCCGAGGCGCCGGTGCCGATCACGGCGACGCGCTTGCCGCGCAGGTCGGTGCCGTGGTCCCACTGGGCCGAGTGGAACGCGGTGCCGGCGAACTCCTCCAGGCCCTCGATCTCGGGGACCGACGGCTCGTGCAGGGCGCCGGTGCCGAACACGACGTAGCGCGCCCGCAGCAGCGTGCCGTCGGCGAGCGTGACGTCCCAGGCGGCGCCGTCCCACTCGGCACCGGTGACGTGCGCGCCGAACCGGATCCGGTCGCGCAGCCGGTAGTGGTCGGCCACGTCCTCCAGGTAGGCGCGGATCTCGGCCTGCCGGGCGAAGGTGCGGCTCCAGTCGTCGTTCGGGAAGAACGAGAACGAGTAGAGGTGCGACTCCACGTCGCAGGCGCAGCCCGGGTAGACGTTGTCCCGCCAGGTGCCGCCGAGGGTCTCCGCCTTCTCCAGCATCAGCCAGTCGCGGCGCCCGGCCCCGTCCAGCCGGATGGCGGCACCCAGCCCGGCGAATCCGCTCCCGACGATCAGCGTGTCGACCTGCTCGGACATGCGTCCCCTCCGGATCACGTCGGCTCACATCACTGTTACCGGCGGTAACCTACCACGGGTAACTTACTGCGGGTAGGGTCCCCGCCGTGACCACGCAGACCGTTCCGGGACCCCGGCGCCGCGTGCCCCGGGCCGAACGGGAGCGCCAGATCGTCGACGCCGCCGTCGCCGTGTTCGGCGAGCGCGGCTACGCGAACACGTCGATGGAGGCCGTCGCCGAGCGCGTCGGTGTCACCAAGCCGGTGCTCTACGCGCACTTCGGCTCCAAGGAGGGCCTGCTGCTCGCCGCGATCGCGCGGGCACGGGCCGAGCTGCTCGAGGTCGTCGCGGAGGCCGCGGGCGCCGCGCACGACCCGGAGTCGATGCTGCGCGGCGGCACGCTGGCGTTCTTCACCTACCTGGACCGCAGGGCACCGGCCTGGCAGCTGTTCTGCTCCGAGGCCGGGGTGGCCGACGACGCGCTGGAGGAGATCCGCGCCCAGCAGACCGACTTCATCGCCGGGCTGCTCGCCGCCCAGGTGCCGGGCACCGAGCCGGAACGGCTCACCGGCTGGGCGCAGGTGATCGTCGGGGCCGGGGAGCGGCTCGCCGTCTGGCGCGGGCAGGACGAGCGCGTCACCGCCGAGCAGGCCACCGACTACCTCATGGAGGTCGCCTGGACCGGGCTGGCGGGACTCCGCCGGAACCGCTGAGGCGTCCGTCCGGGAGACTGGTCGGCGATGAGCACGACCGCGCCCCGCCTGCTGCAGGTGACCCGCACCGAGCGGGTCACGCCCGGGATGATCCGGGTGACCCTCACCGGCGAGGAGCTGGCCGGTTTCCCCGGCCACGGCCCGGACCGCCGGATCAAGATGTTCTTCCCGGTCGAGGGGCAGGAGCGCCCCGCGGTGCCGCGCGCGTCGACCGGCGGTCCGGTGTGGCCCGCCGGTGAGGCCCGCCCGGCGATCCGGACCTACACGGTGCGCCGCTTCTCCCCCGGCGCCGGGGCGCACGGCGAACTCGACGTCGACTTCGTCGTGCACGCCGGGTACGGCCCGGCGGCGGCCTGGGCGGTGGCGGCGGAACCCGGGAACTGGGTCGGGGTGTCCGAGCCCGGCGGCCGCTGGGCCCCGGACCCGGCGGCCGAGCACCAGGTCGTCATCGGCGACGAGTCGGCGCTGCCCGCCCTCGCCACCGTGCTGGAGACGCTCACGGAGGAGCATCCGGCGGTGCCCGTCCGGGCGATAGTCGAGGTCTCCGGGCCCGACGAGGAGCAGCCGCTGCCCGGCGACGCCGAGGTCCACTGGGTGCACCGCGGGTCCGACCCGGCCGGCGAGCCGCTGGTCGCGGCCGTGCACGCCGCCGAGCTGCCCGCCGGGCGCGGGCAGGCGTGGCTGTCCGGCGAGTCCGCGGCGGTGAAGGACCTGCGCGCGCACCTGCTCGGCGACCGCGGTTTCGACCGGCGCGCCGTCTACGCCACCGGGTACTGGCGGGCCCGCTGACCCGGTCGCAGCATGCCGACAGCCGGCCCACAGCCGTCGCACAGGTCGGGGCTGTGTGCTGGCACCATGACCGAGGTGATCGACCGGGGAGCCGACCAGCTGCGCCGCGCCGACGGCAGCCCGATCCGGGTGCTGGTCGTCGACGACGAGTCGACCCTGTCGGACCTGCTCTCGATGGCGCTGCGCTACGAGGGCTGGGAGGTCCGGACCGCCGGTGACGGTGCGACCGCGGTGCGGCACGCCCGGGAGTTCCGGCCGGACGCGATCGTCCTCGACGTCATGCTGCCCGACGTCGACGGCTTCGAGGTCCTGCGCCGCGTCCGGGCAGGCACCCCCGAGGTGCCGGTGCTGTTCCTGACCGCGCGCGACGCGGTCGAGGACCGGGTCGCCGGCCTCACCGCGGGCGGCGACGACTACGTGACCAAGCCGTTCTCGCTGGAGGAGCTCGTCGCCCGGCTGCGGGGGCTGCTGCGCCGGGCCGGGATGGCGGCCGCGCAGCGCTCGTCCGAGCTCGTCGTCGGGGACCTGGTGCTCGACGAGGACGCGCACGAGGTGCGCCGCGCCGACCGCCCGATCGAGCTCACCGCGACCGAGTTCGAGCTGCTGCGCTACCTGATGCGCAACCCGCGCCGGGTGCTGTCGAAGGCCCAGATCCTCGACCGCGTCTGGAACTACGACTTCGGCGGCCAGTCCAACGTGGTCGAGCTCTACGTCTCCTACCTGCGCAAGAAGATCGACGCCGGGTACGCCCCGATGATCCACACGGTGCGCGGCGCCGGTTACGTACTGCGGCCCGCGGCGGAGTAGGACGGGTCGCATGGTCGTCACGCGGGTCTCCGGGCGGGTGCGCTCCCTGCGCGCCCGGCTGGTGATCACCGTCCTGCTGGTGTTCACCGTCGCCTGCGTGGCGATCGGCGTGACGACGACGCTCTCCCTCGACCGCTACCTGTCGTCCCGGCAGGACCGGGAGCTCGTCCTCGCCCTCGACGGCTTCGTCTCCCGGCAGACCGGGCAGCCGCCCGGGTCGGTGGCCGACCCGTCCGGGGACCGCACCGCGCCGGACGCCGGCTCGGGCGCACCCGGGCCGGGGCGCTCGCCGCTGCCGGCCGTCCCGGGCGACGGGTTCCTCATCGGTCCCGGTCAGGGGCCCGGCTCGATGGCCGCCGTGTTCGACGCCGGCCGGGTCGAGCGCGCCGAACGCGCCGAGCGGGGCGGGACCGGCACCTCGGTCGCGGACACCGACGTCGCGGCCCTGCAGACCGTCCCTGCCGACGGCGCCCCGCACGACACGGCGCTCTCGCCGGGGAACTACCGGGCGGTCGCGCACGTCGCCGGCACGAGGACCTACGTCGTCGCGCAGCCCGACAGTGCGGGCGAGACCGTCGACCGGCTCCTGGTCACCGAGGTGATCGTGCTCGGCGCCGCCGTCGTGCTCGCGGGGCTGGGCGCCGTCGTCCTCGTCCGCCGCGAACTGCGACCCCTCGAACGGGTCGCCGGTGTCGCCGCCGGGGTCGGCGCGCTGCCGCTGGACCGCGGCGAGGTACATCTGGCCGCGCGCGTCCCCGATCCCGATCCCCGCACCGAGGTCGGCCAGGTCGGCACCGCCCTGAACCACATGCTCGACAACGTCGAGGGCGCGCTCGCCGCACGCCAGGAGTCCGAGACCCGGCTGCGCCGCTTCGTCGCCGACGCCAGCCACGAGCTGCGCACCCCGCTCGCCGCCATCCGCGGCTACGCCGAGCTGTCCCGCCGCGAACCCGACCCCGTCCCGGCCGGCACCACCCACGCCCTGACCCGGATCACCTCCCAGGCCGAGCGCATGAGCACCCTCGTCGAGGACCTGCTCCTGCTGGCCCGTCTCGACTCCGGCCGCCCCCTCGAACGCACCGAGGTCGACCTGACCCGCCTGGTGCTCGACGGCGTCGGTGACGCCCACGTCGCCGGCCCGGAGCACCGCTGGTACCCCCGGCTGCCCGACGACCCCGTCACCGTCACCGGCGACACCCACCGGCTCGCGCAGGTCGTCACCAATCTGCTGGCGAACGCGCGCACCCACACCCCGCCGGGCACGTCGGTGACCGTCGGCCTGGACCGGCCGGCCCCCGGCCGCGTCCGCCTCCGGGTCGGCGACGACGGCCCGGGCATCCCGCCCGAGGTCCTGCCCCGGGTGTTCGAGCGGTTCGCCCGCGGGGCGGAGGGCCGCAGCCGGGCCGGCAACGACACCCCGAGCACCGGGCTCGGCCTGGCGATCGTGTCCGCGGTGGTCGCGGCGCACGACGGCACCGTGTCGGTGGACAGCGAGCCCGGGCGGACGGTCTTCACCGTCGAGCTGCCGGGCGCGTGAGTGCCGGTCAGTCCCGGTCGCCGGTGGCCGGGGTGTCCGGCGCGAGGTCCCCGGAGAGCTGGCGGATGAAGTCGTCCATCGCCTCCTGCATCGTCTGCCGGAACGCGCCGAGCAGCGACTGGGTCGCGACCGGCTGCAACGCCTCGACGGCCGTCCGCAGGTCGGCGACGCCGTCGCGGGGCAGGCCGGCGTCGACGTGCGCCTGCCACACCTGGTCGCGGAACAGGGCGACGAACATGTCCGCGATCTCCCGGGTGCGCCCGCGCAGCGCCACCCCGACCTCGACGACCGACTCCGGCGACAGGCCGAGCGCGATGGCGTGCACCCCGGCCCGCACCATCGACGGGTTGAGGATCCGCAGGCGCCCCTCCGACGGCCACTCCAGCAGCCCGGACCCGGCGAGGAGGGCGAGCGACTCCGCCGGGAGCTCGGCACCCGCCCACTCGACGAACTCGCTCTCGTCGATCTCGACGGGCTCCTCGGGCTGCCAGGGCGCGAGCATGCCGCGGTAGAGCCGCAGCGCCTCCTCGGCGCTGCCCGACGGCGTCTGGTTGATCAACACGCCGATCGCCGCGAGGGAGAAGCCGCGGCGCTGCAGCCCGGCGATGAGGTCGAGCCGGGCGAGGTGCTCGGGGCCGTACCAGGCGGTGCGGCCACGCATCTCCCCTGCCTGCAGCAGGCCACGGGACAGGTGTGCGCGCACGTTGCGCACGGTCATCCCGGCCCGCGCGGCGAGCTGGTCGATGGGGTACTCGTCCCCGGCGGGCGGCGATCCGGACATCGGTGCGGACCCTACCCGGGGAAGGCGGTGGGGGCGGCGTCCCACGGCGGGACCGCAGCCGGATCGGGCGGTGCCGCGCCGTCCGCCGCCGCGACTCACGAGAGACGGACGATCAACGGTGACACGAGTCGGTGTTCCATGACGGCGACATCGGCGCCACGCCGATCCAGACCCTGTTTCTGCTGCTCATCGCCGTGCCTCCCGAAGACTTTGACATGACCTCTTCTTCGGATAGTACTGTTCGGCCGTGTCGACGTCACGACCGAGGACGCGGATCGGCCCCCGCCGGGGGAACGGTCCACGCGCCCGGGTGACGGCGAAGGCCCCGGCCGCATGCCCGCGGCCGGCACCCACCGGACCGGCCGACGGGTCCCCCTCCCTGCCGGCCGGTCCGGTCCCGGCACACCGGCGTCCGGGGTCAGGACCGCCCGAGGTGCTGGTCCTGGAGGATCGCCATCCGGTAGGCGTCGCGGTAGCGGCCGCTCGCGAAGAACTCCTCGCGCAGCTCGCCCTCGACGACGAACCCGGTGCGCTCGTAGGCGCGCACCGCGCGGGTGTTGTCGACGTCCACGACGAGGAAGACCTTGTGCAGGTTGAGCACGCCGAAGGCGTAGTCCAGCGCGGCGGACGTCGCACGCGCGGCGAGACCCCGGCCCTGGAACGCCGGGTGCACGATGATCTGGAACTCGGCCTTGCGGTGGATGTAGTCGATCTCCACCAGCTCGACGAGGCCGGCCCGGCCATCGCGCACGGCAGGATCGTCGCCGGAGCCGCCGGCGGCGGCGAGCTGAATGACGAACCGGCGCTCGCGGACGTCGTGGACGTGCCGGTCGTAGATGTCCTGCAGCTCGACGAGCGCCTCGTAGGGCTCCTCGAACCAGTAGGACATGATCCCGGAGTCGTTGGAGAGCTCGTGCACGAACGCGAGGTCGTCGCGCTCCAGGGCACGCAGCCGCATGTCCGGGGTGGGGGGCGTCACGCAGGCCTCCGGGCCGATCGATCGGACGTCGTCGACCCGGAACCTACGAGATCGCGGCCCGGCCGCCGCTCAGCGCGTGGCGTGCGCCCGCTGCGGGACGCAGGCCGGGCAGTCGCGCCACGGCAGCGCGTGCGAGTCGGCGGGGCGGGCGGCGCCGCACCGGCAGACGCCGGCGAGACCGCCGAAGCCGGGCATGGTCTTCGTGGGACGACCGGCCCGGACCAGGGTGCGGCCGGAGGCGGGCGTGCGGGCAGGCAGGTACAGGCGCATCAGGATCCCCGACGGTGTGCTGACGTGAGCGGTGACCTGTGGGTCACCCACGGAGACATCGTCGTCACACCCCGGAACATGACAGGTGCTCGCCGTGACCTCTGACACATCACCCGCCACCGGACCCGGCGACGCCGGGGAGAGCACTGCGAGACTGCGGCGCATGGCCGCCTCCCCGCTGCTCCAGAACCTGTCCGGCACCGCACGCTCGGCCTACGAGCTGGGCAGCGGCACCGCCCGCGCGGCCGTCGCCCTGACCCGGTCCGGCGTGGTGCGTCCGCTCGGGCCCGGCCGGCTCTACGGGATGGGCCGCGCGTTCGTGCGGTACGGCCACAGCATCACCGCGGCGTTCGCCGTCGGCGCGGCCCGGCACCCGTACCGGCTCGCGGTCGTCGACGACGACGGCGTCACCACCTACGCCGAGCTCGACCAGCGCACCGACCGGCTCGCGCTCGCGCTGCTCGACTCCGGAGCCGGGCCGGGCGCACCGGTCGGGGTGCTCTGCCGCAACGCCCGGGCGCCGATCGAGGCCATGATCGCCGCCGGGAAGGCGGGCGCCGACGTCGTGCTCGTCAACACCGGGCTGTCCGCGGAGCAGATGCGCGGCGTGCAGGACCAGCAGCAGCTGCACACGATCGTCACCGACCCGGACTTCCTCGGCATCGTCCCGGACGGCCCGCGCGCGGTGCTGACGTCGACCCCCGACCGGCCGCGAGCCGCCGGCGACCGGGTGCTCGACGACCTCGAGGTGATGGTGGCGCGGGGCGGGCCGGGCGAGCTCCCCTTCCGGCCCGAGCCGTCGAAGCAGATCGTCCTGACCTCCGGTACGACCGGCACGCCGAAGGGCGCCCGGCGGCCGCACCCGTCGAGCCTGGCCCCGGCCGCGTCGATCCTCTCGGCGATCCCGCTGCGCGCCGCGGAGCCGGTGCACATCGCCGCGCCGCTGTTCCACACCTGGGGCAACGCCGGGCTGCTGCTGGCCTCGCTGCACGGCGCGACGGTCGTCCTGCGCCGTAAGTTCACCCCGGAGGGCCTGCTCGACGCGGTCGCCGAGCGCCGGTGCACCACGGTGTTCGCGGTCCCGGTGATGCTGCAGCGGGTGCTGGAGTCCGGCACAGCGGGCTGGACGTCCGGCCACGCCCCGCGGATCGTCGCCGTCTCCGGGTCCGCACTGCCCGGCGGGCAGGCGCAGGACTTCATGGACCGTTTCGGCGACTGCCTCTACAACCTCTACGGCTCGACCGAGGTGTCCTGGGTGTCGATCGCCGGTCCGCAGGACCTGCGCGACGCCCCCGGCACCGCGGGCCGCGCCCCGGCCGGCACCACCCTGCTCGTCCTCGACGACGACGACCGGGCCGCCGCGCCGGGCGTCGAGGGCCGGGTGTTCGTCGGCAACGACCTCCCGTTCGAGGGCTACACGGGCGGCGAGGAGGGCCTCGAGGAGCGCGACGGCCTGCTCGGCACCGGCGACGTCGGGCACCTCGACGAGGCGGGACGGCTGTTCCTGACCGGCCGGGCCGACGACATGATCGTCTCCGGTGGCGAGAACGTGCACCCGGGCCCGGTCGAGGACCTCGTCTCCGGGATGGACGGGGTCCGCGAGGCCTGCGTTCTCGGTGTGGACGACGACGACTACGGCCAGCGTCTCGCCGCCTGGGTCGTCCTCGAGCCGGGCGCCGACGTCTCCGCCGACGCCGTCCGCGACCGGGTCAAGGCCGACCTCGCGAAGTTCGCCGTCCCGCGGGACGTGCACTTCCTCGACGAGCTGCCGCGCAACCAGACCGGCAAGGTCCTGCGTGCCGAGCTCCCGGGTCGTTCCTGATCACGACCGGGGGTACGGACCGCCCGACCGGGGGGTCCGGCTTGAAGTTAGGTCAACCTTCCCTACACTGACCCGATGACGGTCACCTCCCCGCTCGCAGGCCCGCGGGCCGCGGGGGCTCCCCTGCGCGCCGGCTGCGCCGCGCTCAGCGAGGACGCCGGTGAACCGCTGACCGGGACCGCACCCGCCGCTCGCCGGCTGGTCGCCGTCGAGCACGTCGGTGCCTGGCCGCGCACGGTCGCCGACCACCCGGATCCCGACGTCGCCGAGCTGTACACGCGGCTGCGCCACGAGGACGTCCTGCTGCTGCTCCTCCGCCGGACCGGGCGGGCCGGGCGGGACTGCGACGGCGCGCGCACGGTCTACGTCGCCGACCTGGCCCCGGGCGCGTCCCGGGTCACCCGGCAGTCCGTCCGCAGCACCGACGACCTCGCCCGGATCACGTTCGACCCGGACGCCGGCGAGCCCGTCACCGACCCGGTGATGCTGGTGTGCGCGCACGGCAGGCGCGACGTCTGCTGCGCCGTCCGCGGCCGCGCGCTCGCCGCCGACCTCGGCGCCGAGGGCGCCGACGTCTGGGAGTGCACCCACCTCGGCGGGCACCGCTTCGCGCCGACCGCGCTGGTCCTGCCCACCGGGTACGCCTACGGCCGGCTCGACACCGGTAGCGGGCTGGCGGCGCTCAAGGCGGCGGCCGGCGGCGGCGTCGACCCGTGGTCGTGCCGCGGGCACGCCGGGCTGGAGCCGGTGCAGCAGGTCGCGGAGCTCGCCGTCCGTGAGCACACCGGCATCGGTCACGCCGGCGCCCTGCACGTGGACGCCGCGCACGAGCCGGGCCCGGTCACGGTGCGGTGCACCGACGGTCGTGCCTGGTCGGTAAAGGTCCTCCCCGACGGGGGGCTGCCGCCGCGGCCGCCGTCCTGCGGGGCGGTGCTGGAGCCGGCGGAGCCGCTGGTCGCGGGCGTGCCGGTCGAGCTCGGCCGGTAGGTCCCTCAGAACCAGCGCCGCAGCGCCGCCGCGAGCCCGTCCTCGGCGACGGTCGCGGTGCTGGAGTCGGCGTCGGCGTGCACCTCCGGCGGGGCCTGGCCCATCGCGACGCCGTGCCCGGCCCAGCGCAGCATCTCGCGGTCGTTGTCGCCGTCGCCGACGGCGAGGACGTCGGCCCGGTCGATCCCGAGCCGGGCCGCGACGCGGGCCAGCCCGGACGCCTTGGACACCCCGGCGGGGACCAGCGTCACCCAGGGCAGCTCGTGGTCGAGGGTCATCGTGGCGTCGTCGAACTCCAGTCCGGCGGCGCGTTCGGCCGTCTCGGCGGGGGTCCGGCCCGGCCAGTACATGATCAGCTTCGGGGTGGGCTCGCGGAGCAGCCCCTCGACGCCGACCTCCGTCACGTTCCCGGCGAGGATCCCGTCCGGGAACGGGCCGCTCACCCGCTGCCCGACGCCGACGTGCTCCCCCGCGAACACCGCCCCCGGGAAGTGCTCGCGCAGCCGGGCGAGGCCCGCGCCGACGTCGAACCGCGACACCGACAGCACCCGGCGGGTGGCGGTGTCCATCTCGACGGCGCCGTTCGAGGTCAGCGTGACCCCGGTGTCCAGACCGATCCGGTCCAGCGCGGGCGCGACGCCGACGACGGTCCGGCCGGTGCAGAGCATCACCACGGCGTGCCGGCCGGCGGCGGTGATCGCGTCGAGAACGGCGGCGGACGGGGGTCGCTTTCCCGTGCACGATCGTGCCGTCGATGTCCAGGGCGACCAGTCGGGGTCGGGTCACAGCACGAGAGCCTATGTCGCCGCCAGCCGGTACCGGACGGCCCCGTCGGCGGAGCCGGTGCGGTGCATCCCGATGCGCTCCAGCACCCGGACCGACGCCGGGTTGCCCGGCTCAACACCGGCGACGACCCGGGGCACGCCGTCGGCCAGCGCGAGCGCGGCCAGCGCGTGGGCGGCCTCCGTGGCGTAGCCGCGCCGGCGCCGCGACACGACGACGCCGTACCCGAGCTCCAGGCCGCCGTCGCCGTCGGGGAACAGGCCGGCCCCGCCGACGACGAGGCCGGTCGCCCGCTCCACCAGCAGCCGGTGGCCGTGCCGCCCCCAGCCGGGCCCGCCCGGGTCGCGGGCGAGGAGCCGGGCGATCTCCCGGTCGCCGCAGGCGGGGAAGTCGGCGGCCCAGCCGTCCCGCCGGGCCCCGGCGACGACGGCGGCCGCGACCTCGGGACTCCAGCGGCGCAGCAGCAGACTCGGGGTCGTCAGGTCGGGCACCGGGGTCCGCGGTTCGGGCACCGGCGGATCCTCCCCGCGCGCCGCGCCGCCCGCCACCGGGTTCGCGGCAGGTGTGACGTCGGGTGCGGATCCGCCCGGTACCGGCCCGCCGCGACGGCGCCCGTGCGACGGTGCCCGGGTGAGTGCGTCCACCGGCACCGATCCGTTCGCTCCCCCGGCCGAGCTCGCCGCGCACCCGGCCGTCGTCGCGGCGTCCGGGATCGCGGGGACCGTCCTCGCCCCGCGAGCCGCCGCGGCCGACGACCCGGCGCGCGGGGTGTCCCGGGAGTCCTGCGAGGCGGTGGCGCGGGCGGGGCTGCTCTCGGTCGCCGTCCCGGTCGCCGAGGGCGGCCTCGGCGGCGACGCCCGGGTCGACGCCGAGACGGTCGAGCTGCTGGCCGGGGCGTGCGGGGCGACCTGGTTCGTCGGCACCCAGCACCGCACCCCGCAGCAGCTCGCCCGGGGCGGGCCCGCGGAGCTGCCGGAGGGGACCGTGCGCACCGGACCTGCCGCCGCACTGCACCGGGCGGACCTGGACTCCGGCGCCCGCCGGTCCGGGATCGCGATCGCGCACCTGCGCCGGCCGGGCCCGCCTGCGGTGACGGCCGAGCCGGACGGCACCGGGTGGCGGCTGCGCGGCCGCTCCGACTGGTGCACCGGGTGGGGACTGACCGACCTGCTGATGATCGGCGCCGTGGCGCCCGGCGACCGGTACCTGTTCGTCCTCGTCCCCGCCCGGGAGACGCCCGGGCTGCGGGCCGGGGCGCCGCTGCCGCTGAGCGTGATGGGCGGGACCCGCACCGTCGCCGTCGAGTTCGACGACCTGGCCGTCGGCGGCGACGCGGTGCTCGCCGAGATCGACGGCGCCCCCTACCGCGAGCTCGACGCCGCCCGCACCGCGAACGCGACCCCCGCCTCGATCGGGCTGCTGCGCCGGGTGCTGGCCGAGCTCGACCGGCTGGGCCGGGAGCGGGACCGCCCGGAGGCCGTGGACCTCGCCGCCGCGCTGGCACCGGAGGCCGCCCGGCGCCGCGCGGAGGTGTACGCCCTGCTCACCGGGGTGCCGCTGCGGGAGCGGACCGCCGAGCGGACGGCGCTGCGCGGCGAGCTCGCGGCGCTCACCGTGCGGGCGGCGCAGGGGCTGGTCGCGGCCCGCGCCGGGTCGGCGCTGCTGGCGTCGAGCCCGGAGCAGCGCTGGGCCCGGGAAGCCATGTTCTACCTGGTGCAGGCGCAGACCGCACCGGTGCGCGCGGCGCAGCTGGGCGCGCTGGCGGGGTAGCCCGGGCGGTACACAGCCCCCGCACAGGTCGATCACCGGGACGGCACAGCGGGCCCCGGCAGCGTCGGCGGGCGTGACGAGCACCCTGCAGCGTTCCCGGCCGGTCCCCGCGCGGGAGCCGGCGCCCCCACGCGGGTGGCGGCGGCACGTGCCGCTCGCCGCCCTGCTCACCGGGACGGCGGTGCTCTACCTCTGGGGGCTGTCGGAGTCCGGCTGGGCGAACGCGTTCTACGCGGCCGCCGCCCAGGCCGGTGCGCAGAGCTGGTCGGCGTGGTTCTTCGGCGCGTCCGACGCCGCGGGCGGCATCACCGTCGACAAGGCGCCCGGTGCGCTGTGGCCGATCGGACTGTCGGTCCGGCTGTTCGGGCTGTCCTCCTGGAGCGTCCTGGTGCCGCAGGCGCTGATGGGTGTCGGCTCGGTGGCGCTGCTGCACGCGGCGGTGCGCCGGGTCGCCGGTCACGCCGCCGGTCTGCTCGCCGGGGCGGTGCTGGCACTGACCCCGGTCGCCGTGCTGATGTTCCGCTTCGACAACCCGGACGCGATGCTCGTGCTGGTCCTGACCGGCGCGGCGTACGCGGTCACCCGGGCCGTCGAGCAGGGCCGGACCCGCTGGCTCGTCCTCGCCGGTGCGCTCGTCGGGTACGGGTTCCTCGCGAAGATGCTGCAGGCGTTCCTGGTGCTGCCCGCGTTCACGCTGGTCTGGCTGCTGGCCGCGCCGGTCGCCTGGTGGCCGAGGGTCCGCGGGCTACTGGCCGCCGGCGTCGCGCTGCTGGTGTCCGCCGGCTGGTGGGTGCTGGTCGTCGAGCTGTGGCCGGCGGCCGACCGGCCCTGGATCGGCGGGTCGCAGGGGAACAGCGTGCTGGAGCTGGTGTTCGGCTACAACGGCGTCGGACGGCTGACCGGCGACGAGGTCGGCTCGGTCGGGGGCGGTGCCGGTGGTGGCTGGGGTGAGACCGGGCTGCTGCGGCTGTTCGGCTCGGAGATGGGCCGGGAGGCGTCGTGGCTGCTGCCGGTCGCGATGCTGCTGCTCGGCGTCCTGCTGTGGCGGTCCCGGCGCGCACCCCGCACCGACCGGGCGCGGGCCGCCGCCCTGCTGTGGGGCGGCTGGCTCGTGGTCACCGGACTGACGTTCAGCCTGATGGCCGGGATCATCCACAGCTACTACACGGTCACACTGGCCCCCGCGGTCGCGGCGCTGACCGGCATCGGCGTCGTGACGCTGTGGCGGGACCGGGCGTCGCTCGCGTCGCGGCTGCTGCTGGCGGCGACGGTGCTGCTCGCCGCCGGATGGTCGTCCGCGCTGCTCGCGGGGGCGGCCGGCTGGCTGCCGTGGCTGCGCTGGACGGTGCTGGGCCTCGGCCTGGTCGCGGCCGCCGCACTGACCGGGGTGCACCGGATGCCGCGGGCGCTCGCCGCGGGCGTCGTGGTGGCGGCGGTGCTGGCCGGGCTGGGCGGCACCGCCGCGTGGTCCGTGGCCACGGCGGCGACGCCGCACACGGGCGCGATCCCGACCTCCGGGCCGGAGGGCCACGGGTCCGGGCCGGGCGGGCGCGGCGGCCCCGGCGGGATGCGCGACGGTCGCGGTGCGGGCGGGCCCGCGAACGGCCTCCCCGACGGTGGCGCACCGGGTGGCGGGCCCGGCGGCATCCTCGGCTCCCCCACACCGTCCGCACAGGTCACGGCCCTGCTGCAGGAGGACGCGGCGGACTACACCTGGGTCGCGGCGGCCGTCGGTTCGAACCAGGCGGCCGGGTACCAGCTGGCGTCCGGTGGCCCCGTTCTCGCACTCGGCGGGTTCAACGGCACCGACCCGTACCCGACACTCGACGCGTTCCGGCAGATGGTGGCGGACGGGCGGGTGCACTGGTTCGTCGGCGGCTCCGGCGGCGGCATGATCGCGAGCTCGGACACCGGCGGCAGTGACGCGGCGACCCGGATCGCGGAGTGGGTGCAGGCGTCGTTCCCGGCCCGGACCGTCGACGGCGTCACCCTCTACGACCTGTCTGGGGCGGCGTCGTGACCGGCGGGCACGTGCTCACAGCCGGCGCACAGGTCGATCACACGGCCGCGACAGAGCCGGGGACGACCGTCGGTGCCATGACCCCAGTCGTCACCGGCCCCGAGACCGTGACCCGACCCGACGTGCCGCCGCCACCGCAGCGGCCCGGACGAACCGTGCTGGACATCGTCGTCCCGGTGTTCAACGAGGAGTCCGATGTGGAGTCCTCGGTGCGGCGGCTGCACGCCTTCCTCACCGGCGGGTTCCCCTACACCTTCCGGATCACGATCGCCGACAACGCCAGCACCGACGCCACCCCCGTCATCGCGGCCGGGCTGGCCGCCGAGATCGCCGAGGTCCGCACGGTCCGGCTGGAGCAGAAGGGCCGCGGCCGGGCGCTGCGGCAGGTCTGGTCCGCGTCCGACGCCGACGTACTCGCCTACTGCGACGTCGACCTCTCCACCGACCTCGGCGCCGTCCTCCCCCTGGTCGCGCCGCTGGTCTCCGGGCACTCCGACCTGGCGATCGGGACCCGGCTCGGCCGCGGCTCCCGCGTCGTGCGCGGGGCCAAGCGGGAGTTCGTCTCCCGCAGCTACAACCTGATCCTGCGCGGCGCGCTGTCCGCCCGGTTCTCCGACGCCCAGTGCGGCTTCAAGGCGATCCGCTCCGACGTCGCCCACCGCCTGCTGCCCCTCGTCGAGGACACCGGCTGGTTCTTCGACACCGAGCTGCTCGTCCTCGCCGAACGCGCCGGCCTGCGCATCCACGAGGTCCCGGTCGACTGGGTCGACGACCCCGACTCCAGCGTCGACATCGTCGCGACCGCCGTCGCCGACCTGAAGGGCGTCTGGCGGGTCGGCCGGGCGCTGGCCCGTGGCGCGCTCCCACTGGCCGACATCCGCGCCCAGCTCGGCCGGGCACCGCTGGAACCGGCGCCGGTGCCGGGCGTCCCGCGGGCGATGCCGTTCCAGCTCGCCCGGTTCGCGGCGATCGGCGTCGCCTCGACCGTGGCGAACCTGCTGTTGTTCCTCGCCTTCCGCGGGATCCTCGGCCCGATCACCGCCAACGTCGCCGCGATGGTGATCTGCGCGGTGGTCAACACCGCCGCGAACCGGCGGTTCACCTTCGGCGTCCGCGGGCGCGAACGAGCCGTCACCCACCAGTTCCAGGGACTGGTCGTGTTCGGGCTCGGCCTGGCACTGACCACCGGCGCGCTCGGCCTGCTCACCCTCGCCGCCCCCGGCGCCCACCTGGCCGTCGAGGTCGCGGTGATCGTCGCGGCCAACCTCGTCGCGACGGTGCTGCGCTTCGTCCTGTTCCGATCCTGGATCTTCCGCCGCGAGACCACCCCCGTCCCCACGCTCGAGAAGGCAGCCGCCCGGTGACCACCACGCTCGACCGCGGGCCGTCCGCACGGCCCCGCACCGACGACGACACACCCCCGCCCCACCGGCCCTGGCACCGGCCGGTCTCGGTCGCCGCCCTGCTGGTCGCGACCGGCGTCCTGTACCTGTGGAACCTGGGCGCGTCCGGCTGGGCCAACTCCTTCTACGCCGCCGCGGTCCAGGCCGGGGCGAACGACTGGACGGCGTTCTTCTTCGGCTCCCTCGACCCGTCGAACGCGATCACCGTCGACAAGCCGCCCGCCGCGCTGTGGCCGATGGAGATCGCCGCCCGGGTCGCCGGGTTCAGCTCCTGGAGCCTGCTCGTCCCCCAGGCGCTCATGGGGGTCGCCGCGGTCGGGCTGCTGTACGCGGCCGTGCGCCGGGTCTCCGGGCACGGCGCCGGGCTACTCGCCGGTGCCGCACTCGCGCTGACCCCGGTCGCGACCCTGATGTTCCGCTTCGACAACCCCGACGCGCTGCTCACCCTGCTCCTCGTCGCCGCCGCCTACCTGGTGGTCCGCGGTGTCGAGGACGGCCGTACCCGGTGGATCGTCGCGGCCGGGCTCGTCGTCGGGTTCGCCTTCCTGACCAAGTCGCTGCAGGCATTCGTCGTCCTGCCGGCGCTGGCCCTGACCTGGGTGTGGGCCGCTCCCGGACGGCCGCTGCGGCGGGTGTGGCAGCTCCTCGCCGGTGGCGCCGGGATCGTCGCCGGTGCCGGCTGGTGGCTGCTCGCGGTCGCGCTCTGGCCGGTCGGGTCCCGGCCCTGGATCGGCGGGTCCGGTGACAACACCCCGCTGGGCCTGGCCTTCGGCTACAACGGCCTCGGCCGGATCCTCGGCGGCGACGGGAACGGCGGTGGCGGGACGCCGGGTGGCGGTGGCGGGACGCCGGGTGGCGGTGCCGCGGGAGCCCCCGGTGCGACGGCCGGTGCCGACGCGGCCGGCGCGGCGGGCACGGCCGGTGCGACGCCGCCCGGCGGCGGGATGATGCCGCCCGGCGGCACGGGCGGTGGTCCCGGCGGCACGGGCGGGAACACCGCGTTCGGTGGCGGGACGGGCGTCCTGCGGATGTTCGAGGCCGCCTTCGGCACCCAGGTGTCCTGGCTGCTGCCGGCGGCGCTGCTGCTGGTCGTCGCCGCACTGGTGCTGCGCGGGCGGGCGTCCCGGACCGACCCGGTACGCGCGTCGCTGCTGCTGTGGGGCGGCTGGACGCTGGTCACCGCGCTGGTCTTCTCCTTCATGGAGGGCACGATCCACCCGTACTACGCGGTGGCACTCGCCCCCGGGATCGCGGCGCTGGTCGCGGTCGGCAGCCGCGAGGTCCTCGCCCACCGGGACCGCTGGTGGGCGCGGGCGGTGCTCGCGGTCGCGACGGCCGGGACCGCGGTGTGGGCGTTCGTCCTGCTGGGCCGGTCGCCCGACTTCCTGCCGTGGCTGCGGTGGGTGGTGCTGGTGCTCGGCGTCGTCGCCGGGGTGGCGTTGCTGGTCCGGTACGGCGGGAGGCGGGTGCTCGCGGTGGTGCTCGGGGTGGCGGTCCTGTCCGGGATCGCGGCACCGGCGGCCTACGCGGTGCAGACGGCCGCGACCGTGCACGAGGGCTCGATCCCCACGGCCGGACCGCAGGTCTCCGGCTCGCAGGACGGCGTCGGCGGCCGCGACGTCCGCGACGGCGGGCGGGGTCCGGGCGGGCCCGGCGGCGCGCAGACGAACACCGAGGTCGCCGCGCTCCTGGCCGACGCCGGCGACGCCCGCTGGGCCGCGGCCACGATCGGTTCGCAGGGCGCCGCGTCGATGATGCTCGCCGCCGGCGGCGACACGGCCGTCATGGCGATCGGCGGCTGGCCCGGCAGCGACGAGTTCCCGACCCTGGAGCAGTTCCGGCAGTACGTCGCACAGGGCGACATCCGGTACTTCGTCGCCGGCGACGGTGGTGGGCCCGGTGGCGATCGCGGCGTCGGCGCCGCGATCACCGAGTGGGTGGCGGCGCACTACACCGCCACCACGGTCGACGGGACGACCGTCTACGACCTCGCGGCCCCGTCCCGCTGAGGCACCCGCCGAGACATCAGCCGAGTGGCACACGGTGCACGCCGTCCCGGGCTCCCGGGGTGCACGGTGTGCCACTCGGTGGCTCCGGGACCCCTCTTTCGGCCACAGCCGCGCACCGGGCGGCGCGGCCGCATGCCGAGCGGCGTCCTCGTTCGGCAGAGTGTGCCCATGACCGCCTCCGGCCCCCTCACGACCGGCGACCCGACCGACGGCACCGAGCAGCTCCCGCTCCCCCTGCGCCCACCGGCGCACCGGGTGGACGGGCGCGCGATCTGGTGGTGGCGGCTGCGCGGGTTGCCGACGCCGGTCGTGCTGCTCGTCGCCCAGGGGGTCGGCTGGGCCCTGCTCCCGCGCGAGCCGTGGCACGGCCTGCTCATCGCGACGATCACGCTGACCGTCCTGTGGCTGCTCGTCGCCACGCTGCTGGTCCCGACCCTGCGCTACCGGCTGCACCGCTGGGAGGTCACCGACGAGGCCGTCTACACCCGCTCCGGCTGGCTGGTCCGGGAGTGGCGGATCGCGCCGATCCCGCGGGTGCAGACCGTCGACACCGAGCACGGCCCGCTGCAGCAGGCACTGCGGCTGGGGACCGTCACGGTGACGACGGCGTCGGCCCGCGGCCCGGTCCGCATCGCCGGTCTCGACGCCGACGAGGCCCGCGAGCTGGCCCGGCGGCTCACCGAGACGACCGGCCGGCACTCCGGGGACGCGACGTGAGCGGCGACGGAACCGGGTCCCCCGACCCGGGCTCCCGGTGGGTCGTCCCGGCCCCGGACCGTCCGACGCTCCGGGAGTCCGGCGGTGTCCCGCCTCCCTGGAGCCGCACCGAGGCACCCGGCACCGCGCTCGACGGCCACGACACCCCGGCCCCCGGACCCGCAGGTACCGCGACGGCCCCCGGGGACGGCTGGCGGCGCCTACCGGCGCTGATGCTCGTCGTCGCCCCCGCCACCGCACTCCTGAAGCTGGCCCCCGCCCTGGTCGTCCTGCTGCTGTTCGGCGCCGGACGCGGGAACGCGGTGCAGCTGTGGATCGCGGCCGGGATCGCCGTGCTCGCCGTCGGTGCCGGGGTGGTCCGCTGGCGGACCACCCGCTACCGCATCACCGAGGAGCGCGTCGAGCTGCACAGCGGGCTGCTCAACCGGCAGCGCCGCTCGGTCCCGCGGGACCGGATCCGCACCGTCGACCTGACCGCGCCGCTGCTGCACCGGCTCGTCGGGGTCAGCGTGGTGAAGGTCGGGTCCGGGCAGAGCGCGGGCAAGGAGTCCGGCCTCGATCTCGACGCCGTCACCACGACCGAGGCCGAGCGTCTCCGCCGCGAGCTGCTCTCCCGCCCCGCCGCGGGCACCCACCCGCCCACGGCCGGTGCTCCCGGGCCGGCAGCGGAGCCGGAGGCCGGCGAGGAGCTGGACCGCATCGACTGGGCGTCGCTGCGCTACGCCCCGCTGACCGTCAGCTCGCTGGCCGCGATCGGTGCCGCCGCGGCCGCGCTCTGGAACCTGCTCCGCGAGGCGGACGTCGATCCCCGCACCCTCCCCGGCGCGGACGCCGTCGCCGGGGAGCTGACCTCCGCACCGGTCTGGGCGTCGGTGCTGGTCGGCGTCGTCCTGCTGCTGTTCCTGATGGTCGCCGGGTCGATCGTGCTGTTCGTCGAGCGCTGGTGGGGGTTCCGGCTGACCCGCGAGCCCGACGGCACGCTGCGGGTCCGGCGCGGGCTGCTCACCCGGCGTTCGCTGTCGGTGTCCGAGCAGCGGCTGCGCGGGGTCACCGTCACCGAGCCGCTGCTGGTGCGCGCGATCGGGAAGGGCGCGCAGGCCGGGGCGCTGACCGTCGGGCTGGCCGGCGCCGACGGCGAGGCGAGCCACGCGGGTGCGCTCGGCCCGCCGGTCCCGCGGGCGCACGCGCACCGCATCGCGACGACCGCCGCCCGGACCGGGTCCGCGGTCACCGACGGCCCGCTGACGGCGCACCCGCGGCGGGCCCGCACCCGGCGCCTGGTCCGGGCGGTCGGCCCGGCGCTGGTGCTGCCGGTGGCGGCCGCCGTCCTCGCCCACCTGGGCGGCCCGTCCTGGCCGCTGGTGGTCGCGGCCCTGCTGGTCGTCGTGGCCGTCCCGCTCGGGCTGGACCGCTACCGCGCGCTCGGCCACCGGCTCGACGAGCGCTACCTGGTGGCCCGCAGCGGCTCGCTGCTCCGGACGACGGCGGCGCTGCGCCGCGACGGCGTCATCGGCTGGCGGGTCCGGCAGAGCCTGTTCCAGCGCCGGGCCGGCGTCGTCACCCTGGAGGCGACGACGGCGGCGGGCAACGGCGCCGTGCAGGTGCTCGACCTGGCCCCGTCCGACGCCGTCGCACTGATGGCGGAGATCTCGCCGGACGCCGTGCGCGGCTTCCGGGCCTGATCCTCAGCGCCGGCGGCGGGTCCCGAACAGGCTCCGGGTGATCTCCCGGGTGACCGTGTTCGTGATCTGCCGCCCGGTCGGGGACTGCAGGAAGTCACCGACCTTGGAGAACCAGCCCTGCTCGCTGGAGTCCTGCGGCTGCGGCGGGGGCGGCGGCGGGGCGGCCTCGCCGGGCGGCGGGGCCTGCGGGGCCGGGGCCTCGACGGGGGTGGCGTCCCCGCCGGGACCGGACGCGATCCGGCCGGTCAGCCGCTCGTAGGCGGAGTCGCGGTCGACCATCTCGCCGTACTTGGCCTGCAACGACGACGCGGCCGCCTCCTGCCGGACGTCGTCCTCGCCGAGCGCGGCCATCATCGAGCGCGGCGCCCGCAGCCGGGTCCACGCCACCGGGGTGGGGGCGCCCCGCTCGGACAGCACGGTCACGATCGCCTCGCCGGTGCCCAGCGACGTCAGCGCCGACTCCAGGTCGTAGACGTCGGACCGGGGGTAGGTCTTGACGGTCCGGTTGAGGGCCTTCTGGTCCTCGGGGGTGAAGGCCCGCAGCGCGTGCTGGACGCGCGCGCCGAGCTGCGACAGCACCTCGTTCGGGACGTCGGTGGGCAGCTGGGTGCAGAAGAACACCCCGACACCCTTGGACCGGATGAGCTTCACGGTCTGCTCGATGCGGTCGAGGAACGCCTTCGACGCGTCGGCGAACAGCAGGTGCGCCTCGTCGAAGAAGAAGACCAGCTTCGGCTTGTCCAGGTCGCCGGCCTCGGGCAGGTCCTCGTAGAGCTCGGCCAGCAGCCACATGAGGAACGTCGAGAACAGCATCGGGTTCGCGGCCCGCTCGGCGAGCTCGAGCAGGGTGACGACACCCTTCCCCTCGATCTCGCGCATCAGGTCCGCCGGCTCGAACTCGGGCTCGCCGAAGAACGTGTCCCCGCCCTGGGCCTCCAGGTTCACCAGCGCCCGCAGGATCACCCCTGCCGTCGACGACGACACCCCGCCGATCCCCTTGAGGTCGGCCTTGCCCTCGTCGGAGGTCAGGTGCTGGATGACGGCGCGCAGGTCCTTCGTGTCGAGCAGCGGCAGCCCGCGCTGGTCGGCCCAGTGGAAGATCAGCCCGAGGGTCGACTCCTGGGTGGGGTTGAGCCCCAGGACCTTCGCCAGCAGGATCGGGCCGAACTGGGTGATCGTCGCCCGCACCGGGACGGCGACGCCGCCGTCGCCCAGCGACAGGAACTGCACCGGGTAGGCCGTCGGCGTCCAGTCGTCGCCGGTGTCGCGCACCCGCTCGTCGATCTTCGCGCCCGGCTCGCCGGCCCGCGCCATGCCCGACAGGTCGCCCTTGACGTCGGCCAGCAGCACCGGGACGCCGGCGTCGGAGAGCTGCCCGGCGAGCGCCTGCAGCGTCTTCGTCTTGCCGGTACCGGTGGCGCCGGCGACGAGGCCGTGCCGGTTCAGCGTCGCCAGCGGGATCCGGACCCGCGCCTCCGGGTCGCAGACACCGTCGACGAGCACCGTGCCGAGTTCCAGCGCGGCGCCGTCGGTGGCGTACCCCTCGGCGATGGTGCGGGCGGCGGTGTGATCTGCAGCGGAATCTGCGTTGTCGGCCACGGACCGGGAGCGTAGGGCACTCACACCGCCGTGACCCGCGGGGCGCGCGCCGTGTGCACGGATGTCACATAGTCTGCACCGATGACCGACCGGCTGGTGTGGATCGACTGCGAGATGACCGGGCTCGACCTCGGTTCCGACGCGCTCATCGAGATCGCGGCGCTGGTCACCGACGGGGACCTCAACGTCCTGGGCGAGGGCGTGGACGTCGTCATCGCCTGCGACGACGCGCAGCTCGACGCGATGCCCGACGTGGTGCGTGACATGCACGCGCGCTCCGGGCTGACCGAGGAGGTCCGGGCCGCGACGGTGACCATCGCCGAGGCGGAGGAACGGGTGCTCGCCTACATCCGCGCCCACGTCCCCGACGCCCGCACCGCGCCGCTCGCCGGCAGCTCCATCGCGACCGACCGCGGATTCCTCGCCCGCGACATGCAGGAGCTCGACGCCTACCTGCACTACCGGATGATCGACGTCAGCTCGGTGAAGGAACTGGCCCGCCGCTGGTTCCCGCGGGTGTTCTACGCGAAGCCGGAGAAGGGGCTGGCGCACCGCGCGCTGGCCGACATCCAGGAGTCGATCCGGGAGCTCGCGTACTACCGGAAGGCGTTGTTCGTGGCCCCGCCCGGGCCGAGCACCGAGCAGGCCCAGGCCGCCGCGGCCGCGGTCGCCGACGTGGCCACGACGGCGAACCCGCAGGCAGGGGGCGGCGCGACGGGGTGAGCCAACCCCCGCGCAACCGGCCGCACACCGGGGGCTATGCTGTATCAGCGCTTCCGGCCACGGCCGGGGAGTTCGCATGGTGGGTGTAGCTCAGTTGGTAGAGCACCTGGTTGTGGTCCAGGGGGCCGCGGGTTCAAGTCCCGTCACTCACCCGGTCGCCCCCCTGGCGGTCGATCCCGGAAAGCATCGTGCTAATTTTCCGGGGTCGTTCTCGCCCGGGGCGCGCGACAGCACGACGACAGAAATGAATACGCGCCGTTAGCTCAATTGGCAGAGCAGCTGGCTCTTAACCAGCGGGTTCGGGGTTCGAGTCCCTGACGGCGCACCACAACTCCACATCGCGAGACCCGGTGAGAATTCACCGTACGCGCCGTTAGCTCAATGGCAGAGCAGCTGGCTCTTAACCAGCGGGTTCGGGGTTCGAGTCCCTGACGGCGCACCGTGACGAGAAGGCCCGCGACCATCCGGTCGCGGGCCTTCTCGCGTCCCCGGGGCCGCGCGGCCGTCGTGACGCCGGTCGCCTCCACATGACCGGAGGCCGCGGACCCGCCACGATGTCCGTATGGCCCGTCCCGACCACACCGTCTTCCTCAAGCGGTCCTTCTCCAAGATGGACCAGCTCGCGACACCGTTCCTCACCGGGCGGCGACTGTGCCGGCAGCTGGCACAGGTCGTCCCGCACGGCACGAACGGCGTGGTCGTCGAGCTCGGGGCCGGGCCCGGCGTCCTGGCCGAGCCGATCCGCGCCCGGCTCGGCCCGAACGCCCGCTACCTCGCCATCGAGATCGACCCGGAGCTCGTCGCGCACCTGCGGGAGCACAAGCCGTGGCTGGAGGTCGTCGAGGGTGACGTCGCCGACCTGGAGCGGATCCTCGACGAGGCCGGGATCGACCGGGTGGACGCGTTCGTCTCCACGCTGCCCTGGGCGGTGTTCCCGCAGACGCTGCGCCTGTCGGTGATGGGCGTGATCGCACGGCGGCTCGTGCCGGACGGCGTCATGAGCATGATCATCACGTGGATGGCGCTGCCGAACCGGGTGCGCGACCTGCGGGACCTGCTCGACACCCACTTCGACGAGGTCGTCGAGACCGCCACCGAGTGGCGCAACCCGCCACCCGCGCGGACCTTCCTCTGCCGCCGCCCGCTCCCGCAGTTCAACTCTCTCGACGAGCGAGACACTCGATCGGCGAGCTAGTATTGCGGGCGTGACCACCCCCGCGAGGACCGTCGTCGCCGGCGGTGGGCCGGGCGGGATGCTGCTGGCCTACCTGCTGGCCCGGGCCGGGCTGCCGGTGACGCTGCTCGAGCGTCACCAGGACTTCGACCGCGACTTCCGCGGCGACTCCCTGCACCCGTGGACCCTCGAGCTCCTCGACCGGCTCGGTCTCGCCGGGCGGCTGCTGGAGCTCCCGCACGTCAAGGCCCGGCAGTTCCGGTTCCGGACGCCGAAGGGGCTGGTCACCACCTCCGACTACGGTCTGCTCGACACCCCCTACGATTACGTCGCGCTGATGCCGCAGGCCCGGTTCCTCGACTTCCTCGCCGGGGAGGCCGCCGCGCTGCCGTCGTTCGCGCTGCGCACCGGTGCCGCGGTGAACGGCCTGCTCGGGACCGGGACGGCCGGTGACCCGGTGCGTGGCGTGACGCTGCGCTCCGGCGAGCAGGTCGAGGCCGATCTCGTCGTCGCCGCCGACGGCCGGTTCTCCCGGATCCGCACCCTCGCCGGGGCGACGGCCGTCTCCCAGGGCGCCACCACCGACCTGCTGTGGTTCGCGCTCCCCCAGCGCGACGACGACCCACCGGACGCGGACGTCGACCTCTTCTTCGGCGAGCGGCACTACGTCGGCCTGCTCGGCGGTCCCGGCCGCTGGCAGGTCGGGCTCTCCCTGCCGAAGGGCGGCTACCCGGCGATCCGCGAGGCGGGCGTCGGGTACGTCCGCCGGGAGGTCGCCGAGCGCGTGCCGTGGCTGGCCGACCGGGTCGGGCTGCTCACCGACCTGAACGACGCGACGCTGCTGTCGGTGGACATCTCCCGGGTGCCGGTCTGGCACCGCCCCGGCCTGCTCCTGCTCGGCGACGCCGCGCACGTCATCTCCCCGGTCGGGGGCAACGGGATCCTGATGGCCGCACAGGACGCACTGGCCGCGGCGAACCACCTGGTCCCGGCGCTGCGGGCCGGCACACCGGGCGACGACGTGCTCGCCGCGGTGCAGGCCGAGCGGGAACCGGCGATCGTCACCGTCCAGGACCAGCAGGTGCGGGTGGAGCGGACCGTCGCCCGGGCCCGCGAGCGCGGTCGCGCCGTCACACCGCCCGGGTTCCTGCGGCTGCTGACCCGGCTGCCCGCGGTCCGGCGCCGCTCGGCCCGGCGGAACGCGTACGGCCCGGTGCCGGTGCACCCCACGCCCGAGCTGGAACGGGCGCTCGGCCTGCGCCCGGCGCCCGGCCCCGCCTGACGTAGCGTCGACGGGTGACCTCCCCCGCCGCCACGACCGCCCCGCCCGTCCTCGCCGCCGCCGTCCCGCTGGCGTACGTCGAGCGCGAGGGCACCGTCGAGTCGGTGCACCTGGGCACGGTCGCCGAGCTCGACGCCGGCGGCGGCCTGACCGGCCGGGGCGACCCGGACGTCGCGTTCCTCCCGCGGTCCGCGCTGAAGCCCGTGCAGGCGGTCGCGCTGCTGCGCGCGGGCCTCGATCTCGACGGTGAGCTGCTCGCACTGGCCTGCGCGTCGCACTCCGGCGAGCCCGCGCACGTCGACGGCGTCCGCCGGATCCTCGCCGGCGCCGGGCTCACCGAGGACGACCTGGACAACACCCCGGACCTGCCGCTCGACCCGGACGCCGCCGCGGGCGTGCGCGCATCCGGTGGCGGCCCCGCGCCGGTGCTGCAGAACTGCTCCGGCAAGCACGCCGCGATGCTGGCCGCCTGCGTCGCCGCCGGGTGGCCGACGACCGGTTACCGCGCCCCGGGGCACCCGCTGCAGCGGCTCGTCCGCGACACGGTCGCCGATCTGACCGGGGTCGAGCCCGCCGTCACCACCGTGGACGGGTGCGGCGCCCCGCTCCTCGGATCCACCCCGGCCGGGCTGGCCCGGGCGTTCGCCCGGATCGCGACCGCCGCGCCGGGGACCCCGGAGGGCCGGGTGGCCGCGGCGATGCGCGAGCACCCGTGGTGGGTCGGCGGCACCGGACGCGCCGTGACCCGGCTGGCGCAGGCCGTCCCGGGCCTCGTCGCGAAGGACGGCGCCGAGGGCGTCCTCGCGGCCGCGCTGCCGGACGGGCGCGCGTTCGCCGTCACCGTGCTGGACGGGGCGGCCCGCCCGCTGCCGGTCGTCGCGGCCGGTCTCCTCGCCGGCTGGGGCGTGCACTCCCCCGCGCTGGACACCGCCGGGCGGGTCGAGGTGCTCGGCCACGGCGAGCCGGTCGGGGCCGTCCGGCTCGTACCACAGCCCTGACCACCGCTCCGCGGATCAGCCCGGCGGTCCCGTACCGGCGCCCCCGGACCCCTCGTCCGGGGGCGCCGCCGCCCGGGACGCCGCGGCGGCCCGCCGGTACCGGGCGGCGACCGCGTCCAGGTGCTCGACGAGCTCCGGCGGCTCCAACACGTGGAAGTCGACGCCGAAGAACCCGATCCAGACGGCGAGCGTGTCCAGACCGGACGCACCGGCGACGAGCTCGCAGCGGCCGTCGCCGAGGTCGGTGACGGTGCCCGACGCCGGTGTCACCCACTCCGCTACCTGCTCCGCGGGCGCCTCGAACACCACCCGCGCCCGGTACGGGTAGGCGCCGGTGGAGATCCCCCGCTGGGCGAACGCCGCGACGCCGCCCTCCGGTGGGTCGCGGGGCGCGAACCGCGGCCCGGCGGGGAGCCGGAGCCGCATCCGGTCGACCCGGAAGGTGCGCCAGTCGTCGCGGCCGGTGTCCCACGCGACCAGGTACCAGCGCCGGCCGGTGTGCACGAGCCCCTCCGGCTCGACGATCCGGCGGGTCTCGCTGCCGTCGCCCCCGGTGTAGTCGAAGCGGACCCGCTCCCGGTCCCGGCAGGCCGCGGCCAGCGCGGAGAGGTCGTCGGCGTCGACCGTGGGGCCGCGCCCGACCAGGGTCGCGGTGGCCGCGCCCAGCGCCGCGACCCGGCGGCGCAGCCGGTTCGGCAGGACCTGCTCCAGCTTGGCCAGCGCCCGGACCGACGTCTCCTCGATCCCGGAGACGGTGCCGCCGGCCGCGGTCCGCAACCCGACGGCGACGGCCACCGCCTCGTCGTCGTCGAGGAGCAGCGGGGGCAGCGCGGCACCGGCGCCGAGCCGGTAGCCGCCGGTCGTGCCCGGCGTCGAGTGCACCGGGTAGCCGAGGGTGCGGAGCTTGTCGACGTCACGCCGCACGGTGCGGACGTCGACGTCGAGGCGCTCGGCCAGCGCCGGACCGGTCCAGTCCCGCGGTACCTGCAGCAGCCCGAGCAGGCGCAGCAGCCGTGCCGACGTCTCCATCACGCCGCCCAGTCTGCACCGCACCGAGGACAGGTCCCGTCCTCGACGGCGGGGCCGCCGCCGGAGTAGACCGGAGATCGTGACCTCTCCCGACTCCGCGCCCGTCGTGCGGACGACCTCCGGCCGGGTGCGCGGCACCCGCACCGGCGGCGTCGTCCGGTTCCGGTCCGTCCCCTACGCCGCGCCGCCCACCGGCCCGCTGCGCTACGCGGCCCCGGCGCCCGTCCCCGGGTGGGACGGCGTCCGCGACGCCGGCGGCGGGCCCGGCCCGAACGCCCCGCAGCCGGTCCGCGCGATCGCCGGCGGGCTCGACATGAGCCCGGTGATCGGGACCGGCTGGCGGCCCGGCGCGGACTTCCTCACCGCCGACGTGTGGACGCCCGACCCGGCCGCCGGTGGTCTGCCGGTGCTGGTGTTCGTGCACGGCGGCGCGTTCGTCGCCGGGGAGGCGTCGGCCCCCGCCTACGACGGCACGGCCCTCGCGGCGGACGGCGTCGTGCTGGTGTCGGTGAACTACCGGCTGGGGGCCGAGGGCTTCCTGCCGCTCGACGGGGGCGCCACCAACGTCGGGTTGCGCGACCAGCTCGCCGCACTCGCCTGGGTCCGGGACAACGCCGCCGCGTTCGGCGGCGACCCCGGCCGGGTCACCGTGTTCGGCGAGTCCGCCGGGGCGATGAGCATCGGTCTGCTGCTCGCCTCGCCGCTGTCGGCGGGACTGTTCCGGCGGGCCGTCGTCCAGTCCGGCGGTGCCGAGATGGCCCGGTCGGGGCCGGAGCGGGCGGCGCCGTTCGCGGCCGCGCTGGCCGCCGGGCTGGGCGCGCCGGCGTCGGCGGAGGCCTTCCGCGGGTTCCCCGTCGAGGACGTCGCTGCCGCGCAGGGCCGCGTCGACGTCCCGGGGGGCCGCGGTGACCTGCGGGAGGCCGACGGCCGCGACCCCGGCTTCGGGATCACCGGCTTCCTGCCCGTCCTCGGCGACGACGTGCTGCCCGAGGACCCGCTGACGGCGCTGCGCGCCGGCGCCGGGGCGGACGTCGATCTCGTCGCCGGGTCGAACGCCGACGAGATGAACCTCTATCTCGTCCCCACCGGCGCCCTCGACGCGCTGACCGAGGACCAGGCCCGGACGGTGGTGGCGGCCGTCGCGCCGGGCGCCACGCTGTCCGGCGACGGCAGCCCCGGCGAGCGCTACAGCCGTCTGATGACCGAGCTGGTGTTCGCCGGCCCCACCCGGCGGCTGCTCGACGCCCACACCGGACGGCGGTTCGGCTACCTGTTCGGGTACCGCTCGACCGCCTGCGGCGGCCGGCTCGGGGCGGCGCACGCCACCGAGCTGCCGTTCGTGTTCGGGACGCTCGACCGGGCGTCCGGCCCGTCCGGCCTGGCCGGCGACGCCCCGCCCGCCGCGCTGTCGGACCGCATGCGCGCCTCGTGGGTCCGGTTCGCCGCCGACGGCGACCCCGGCTGGCCTGCCTGGGACCCCGCGGCACCGGTGCGCCGCCGGTTCGACGTCGAGGACACCGACGAGGAGGCCACCGACGACCCGGCCCGCTGAGCCCGCCCGGCGGCGGCCGTCTACGGTCGCCGCCGTGGAGACGAACGAGCGGGTCGGCAGGTACGTGCGGATGGTGGCCGTGGAGGGCCAGGGCCCCGAGCTGGCCAAGGCCCTGCTCCGGGTGGCGGACGGGATGGCGCAGCAGCCCGGCTGCCTGGCGTACGTCGTGAACGCGACGCCGGACGAGGCGGACGCCGTCTGGGTGACGGAGATGTGGTCCGACGCGGCCTCGTCCGAGGCCGCGCTGGGCCGGGACCTCGGCGAGGCCGGGCTCGGCGACGTGCTCGAGCTGCTCGCCGCGCCGCCGGACTACATCGAGGTCACCCCGCTGGGCGGCCCCGGCCTCGCCTGAGGGCCCGGGTCAGTTCTGCTGCTCGGACCGCTCCTTGCGGGCCTTCAGCGAGCCGGGCTTGGCCTTCGCCGTCGGGTCGCCCTTGGTCTTGATCAGGCTGGCCACGGTGACGATCGCCAGGATGCCGAGGATGACGACCAGGCTGAGCACGGTCGGGATCTCCGGCACCGCCGGGTTGATGTCGACGTGGAGCCAGTGCAGGACCAGCTTCACACCGATGAAGCCCAGGATGATCGCCAGCCCGGTCGACAGGTAGACCAGCCGGTCCAGCAGGCCCTTCACCAGGAAGAACAGCGCCCGCAGACCCAGGAGGGCGAACGCGTTCGCCGCGAAGACGATGTACGCCTCCTGGGTCACGCCGAACACCGCGGGGATCGAGTCCAGCGCGAACAGCAGGTCGATGCCGCCGATCGCGACGAGCACCAGGAACAGCGGGGTGGCGACGCGCTTGCCGTTGTCCCGGGTGAAGAGCTTGCCGCCGTCGTACTCGGTGCTGACCGGGAAGAGCCGCTTGGCGCCCTTCACGACCATGTTGTCCTCGATGTCCGGCTCCTCGTCCTTGTGCCGGTACAGCTGGACTGCGGTCCAGAGCAGCAGCACGCCGAAGACCAGGAACATGAACGAGAACAGGTTCAGCAGCGCCGCACCGACCACGATGAAGATGGCGCGCATGATCAGGGCCAGGACGATGCCGAAGGTCAGCGCCTTCTGCTGGTGCTCCTCCGGGACCGCGAACGTCGTCATGATGACGACGAAGACGAAGAGGTTGTCGACCGAGAGGCTCTTCTCGACGATGTAGCCGGTGAAGTACTGGGTGCCGAAGTCCCAGCCGTGCACCATCGCGAAGATCACGCCGAACGCGATCGCGATCCCGATGTAGAAGACCGACCAGGCGGTCGCCTCCTTGAAGCCGACCTTGTGCGGCCGCAACCAGCCCTGTACGAGGTCGACCGCGAGCAGGGCGATGATCGCACCGATCGTGATGGCCCATTCCAGGCCGCTGATCTCGAGCACCGGGTCTCCTCCGTACGGGATCATCGTTCCGGCCGGGACGAGCCGGTTGCGCTACGCACCATATCGGTCACGGCGGACGTTCCGCCGCACGTGACGCACCGGCCCGTCGCCGGCCGGGACGATCGGTCCCGCCGGACCCGGTCTACCGGGCGAACACGCCGTCGGACGGGAACGCCCCGTTCGCGAGCGCGGTCCGCACGAACGCGCCGCCGATCTCGCCGAGCCGGCCGGCGCCGTCGGCGCCCAGCGCCGCCCAGGGCTCCGAGCCGAGCCGGTGGGTGTCGTCCTCGAGGCGCTTGCGCAGCAGCGACCCCTCCTCGGTGAGCACCGGTGTCACGACCTCGTCCGACGGGTCCGCCTGCTCGAGCAGGCCGCGGCCGGCGAGCCGCGCGACGCCGTCGTTCCACTCGCCGGCCGACCAGCCGCGGCTGGCCCGGGCGAAGCCGACGGTGAACCCGGTGCCGGTGGCGGTCGCGGTGAGCAGGGCCTCCAGCCCGGAGAGCCCGGCCTCGACGAGCAGCGCGATGTGCCCGTCGCCGCGGTGCTCGCGCAGGATCGACAGCGCGTGCCAGAACACGAGGTGCGGCGCGGTGGGCCACTCGACGTCGAGATGCCCGGCGGCGAGCGGGCGGCCGTCCGCGGGGACCGCCTCGGCGGCGGTGCGGGCGAGCGCCGCGGCCTCGGCCATCTCCGGGGAGCCGACGCCGTCGTCGCCCAGCAGCCTGCGCAGCGACGCGTCCGCCACCTCGAACCGGGCCGCGACCAGGTCCGACGGGGAGACCAGCTCCCAGGCCCGCGGGATCGACGCCGCGACCAGGCGGGGCGAGAAGTTGTAGAAGGTCGCCGTCACGACCGAGGGGCCGACCGCCCCCATCGGGGCGGCGCGCGGCGCGAAGTAGCTCATCCGCCCCTCCTCGAGCCCGGCGCTCCGGTAGCGGGGCTCGGCCTCGGGGGCGAAGTAGATCTGGGCGTGCAGGGGCTCGAGGCCGCGGGCCAGGCGGCCCGCGGCGACGACGCTGTCGGTGCTCATGCTCCGGACGCTAACCCGGCTGAGCCGTCCGGGCGCACCTCAGAGCACCCCGGGGAGCACGAGCAGGGCCCATGCCAGCAACGGTCCGACGACCACGACGACCCCGGCGTAGACCATCATCTGCCGGTAGAAGGCGTCCCGGTCGACGCCGGCGGGGGCGTTGGCGAGCACCAGCGCACCGTTGGTGGAGAACGGGCTGACGTCGACGACGGTGGCGGCGACGGCGAGCGCGGCGACCATCCCGATCGCCGAGACCTGCCCCTGCTGCAGGAACGGGACGGCCAGCGGGATCGCGACGCCGAGGATCGCCACCGACGACGCGAACGCCGACAGGACCCCGCCGAGGTAGCAGAGCAGCAGGGCCGCGAGCAGCGGCGCACCGATCGCCGTGATGCCGGACGAGACGAAGTCGACCGTCCCCGCGGCGATGAGGACGCCGACGTAGGTGATCACACCGCAGATCAGCAGGACGGTGGACCAGGAGACCTGCCCGACGACGTCGGGACGCTTCGGGTTCATCAGCCGCAGCACGATCGCGACGGCGAGGGCGACGACGCCGACGTCCCACCCGAACGCCGCCGCGCCGACGGCCATCAGCACGATCCCGGCGAGGGTCACACCGCGCTCCGGGCCGATCCGGAGGTCGGGGAGGTCACCGCTCTCCGTGACCTCCTGGTCGACCGACCGGCCGAGCAGCGAGCGGCCCCCGAGCAGCAGGTAGATCCCGACCGCGATGACGACGTTGACGACCAGCGGGGTCAGGAACAGCACGACCGGATCGCCGGGCAGCCCGACGCGGGCCATCGTCGAGTTCACGAACGCGCCGTAGACGGTGATCGGCGAGAACGCCCCGCCGAGCGCGCCGTGCACGACCATCATGCCCATGAGCAGCAGGTTCACCCCGTAGCGACGGGCGAACGGCAGGGCCAGCGGCGCCACGATCGCCACCGCGAACAGCGCGCCGAGCGCGGACAGGCCGCAGGAGATCGCGAAGAACACGAACGGGGCGAGCGCGAGGCGTCCGCGGACCAGCCGCATCGCCCCGTGCACGATGAGATCGACGGTGCCGTTCGCCGTCGCCAGCGCGAACAGGTACGTCAGCCCGACGAGGAGCAGGAACAGGTCACCGGGGAACCCGCCGGCGATCTCGTCGCCGTCCGGGACGCCGAGGATCACCTCGTCGAGACTCAGGCCCAGCATGCCGACGCCGACCCCGACGGCCGCGACCAGCGCCAGCGCGCCGAGGTTCACCGGCATCGTCGTGGCGATCACGAACATGACCACCAGCACGACGATCGAGACGATCTCGGGCCCCATCCGCGCGGCTCCTCGGGTCGACCGGCCCGGACGGCGGTGACCGGGCGACGGGCCGCATCGTGGCAAACGACCCACATCGTGGGCAAGCCTCGCTCGGTCACGACGGGCGACCCGCCGGACCCGTCCGGCCATTGACAGTGCGCCGAACGGGGGCGGAGAGTACTCCGGCCGGGCTACCGGGACAGGGGGAAGAGTGAGCGACACGACCGGGAGTGACACCGGGGCACCGGCGATGTCGGCCCGCCGCATCGCGCTGGCCAGCTTCATCGGCACCGCGATCGAGTTCTACGACTTCTACATCTACGGCACCGCGGCCGCGCTGGTCTTCGGGTCGCTGTTCTTCCCCGATCTCGACCCGCTCACCGGCACCCTCGCGGCGTTCGCGACGTTCGGCGTCGGGTTCGTCGCCCGGCCGGTCGGCGCGGTGGCGTTCGGGCACTTCGGCGACCGGATCGGGCGCAAGGCGACGCTGGTCGTCTCGCTGCTGACGATGGGTGTCGGCACCGTCGTGATCGGGTTGCTGCCCACGTATTCGTCGGTCGGGATCCTGGCGCCGCTGTTGCTGGTGCTGTGCCGGTTCCTGCAGGGCTTCGGCCTCGGCGGGGAGTGGGGCGGCGCCGTGCTGATGGCGACCGAGCACGCACCGGCGGGCAAGCGCGGCCTGTACTCCAGCTTCCCGCAGCTCGGGCCCGCTGTCGGGTTCGTCGTGGCGAGCGGCGCGTTCCTCGCGCTGTCCGCCGGCCTGAGCGACGAGCAGTTCGCCGCCTGGGGCTGGCGGGTGCCGTTCCTGGCCAGCGCGGTGCTCGTCCTCGTCGGTCTCTACATCCGGCTCCGGATCGCCGAGACGCCCGTGTTCGAGAAGGCGATGCGTGAGCAGGAGAAGGCCAGGGCGCCGATCGCGGACGTCGTGCGGCGCCAGCCGCGCTCCTTGCTGCTCGCGACCGGCGGCATGATCATCACGCACACGATCTTCTACACGGTGACGACGTTCAGCCTGTCCTACGGCACCCAGGTGCTGGACCTGTCCCGGACGATGCTGCTGGTCGCCGCCATGGTCGCGGCCGCCGTGATGGGCGTCGCGACCCCGATCCTCGCCGTGCTGTCCGACCGGACCGGGCGCCGCCGCGTCTGCCTGTGGGCGTGCGCCCTGGCCGTGCTGTGGGCGTTCCCCCTGTTCTGGCTGCTCGGCACCGGCAACGGCATCCTGATCACGATCGGCTTCTCCGTCGCCATGATCGCCTTCGCCGGGGTGTTCGCCCCGATGGGCGCGTTCCTGCCGGAGCTCTTCGCGACCCGCTACCGCTACACCGGCGCCTCGATCGGCTACAACGCCTCCAGCATCGTCGGCGGCGGGATCACCCCGCTGCTGGCGACCAGCCTGACCGCCGCCGCCGGCGCGTCCTGGCCGGTGTCGCTGCTGGTCGCCGGGCTCGCGGCGGTGTCAGGGCTGAGCATCTGGGCCCTGCACGAGACCCGCACCGCCGACCTGGGCGACGACGGCGCCTTCACCCGGTGACCCGCACCCACCGAGCCCGCCCCACCCCGGCGGCCGGCCGCGCGTGATCGGCAGCCGGTGATCGGCAGCCCGCGATCGGCGGCCCGCGATCGGCAGCCCGCGATCGGCGGCCCGCGATCGGCGGCCGTGAGCGCCGGATTCGCCGATCCACCCCGGTCGAGGTCCCCGTCGTGCTACTTCACCGGGATGCAGCTTCACGCCGAAGGCGCACCCCGCCCCTCACTTCTCTGGATTCGCTTCCCCAGGCAGCGATCTCCGGGAACACACTCCTGTGGGAGGGGCCCGGTCGTCCCGGACGGCACGCCCGGTGTGCTCGTCCCACCCGCACCCCGGCACCACCGGCCTCCTGTTCTGCGGAATCGCTTCCTGGGGAAGCGGTTCTCCAGGAGGATCACCCCGGCCGCTCGCGACGCAGGGGTCGCCGGCGCAGGGCGAGACGGTCCGTGTGCCGGCGCCCGGGCGACCGGGCCCCGCCGTCGGCTCCCGGCCGCGCCGGCGACGGGGGCGGTGCCGGCGACTCGGGTGGTGCCGGCGACTCGGGTGGTGCCGGCGGCGCCGGGTCCGGAGGAGCTCCCGTGAACCCCGGCGCCGACGGCGCTCCCGTGGACGGCGCTCCCGTGGACGACGCCACCGCGCGCGCCGCCGCCCTGCACGAGGCCGCCGAGGAGCTGCGGGGGATCCTGCCGCGCTGGGAGCTCGTCGCGCACCACCGGCTGCGCGACCTGGCGGAGCGGCACGAGCTGTCGCTGAACGAGCTCGTCGTCCTGGCCGAGCTGCTGCTCCGCTCCCGGCCGCTCGACGGCGCCGCCACCGCGGAGCTGACCGGACTCCGCAGTGGCGGGGCCGCCCGGCTGCTCGCGCGGCTGGAGGAGCGGGACCTGGTGGTGCGCGACCCCGATCCCGGCGACGGGCGCCGGCTGCTGGTGTCCGCGTCGGACGAGGCGCGTGAGCTGCTGTGGCACGACCTCACCGACGTCGACGCCACGCAGATGTTCGCCGTCGTCCCGACGGACCGGATCGGCTGGGCGACCGGGTTCCTCGGCCGCCTCACCGACCTGGGCGTCCGCCGGGTCCAGGCGTTGCAGGACCGCCGCGCCCGCGAGCGGCGCCGCGGCCGGTAGGACCGCGGCACGGCAGCACGGCAGCACGGCGCGCGCTCACCGCGCCCAGCCGGCGCTCCGTTCCACCGCGCGCTGCCAGTTGACGTGCTCGCGGTCCCGCACCGCGGGGTCCATCGCAGGCTCCCAGGCCGCGGCCCGGTGCCAGTTGCGGCGCAGCACCTCCTGGTCCGGCCAGTACCCGACGGCGAGGCCTGCCGCGTAGGCGGCGCCGAGCGAGACCGCCTCGGAGCCGAGCGGGCGTTCGACCGTCAGGTCGAGCACGTCGGCGACGCACTGCATGAGCAGGTGGTTCGCCGTCATGCCGCCGTCCACCTTCAACCGCGTGACCGGCAGGCCGGAGTCCGCGTTCATCGCGTCCAGCACCTCGCGGGTCTGCCACGCCGTCGCCTCCAGCACGGCCCGGGCCAGGTGCCCGCGGTGGATGTAGGACGTCAGCCCGACGATCACACCGCGCGCGTCCGGGTACCACCGTGGCGCGTAGAGACCGGAGAACGCGGGCACGACGTAGCAGCCGCCGTTGTCGGGCACGGTGAGTGCCAGCGTCTCGATGCGGGCCGCGGTGGAGATCATCCCGAGGTTGTCGCGGAACCACTGCACCAGCGACCCGGTCATCGCGATCGATCCCTCGAGGGCGTAGACCGGTTCGTCACCGAGCAGGTACCCGACCGTCGGGATCAGGCCCGTCTCCGACCCGGCGATGCGCGAACCGGTGTTCTTCAGGAGGAACGCGCCCGTCCCGTAGGTGCACTTCGCCTCGCCCGGCGCGAAGCAGGTCTGCCCGACCAGCGCGGCCTGCTGGTCACCGAGCGCCCCCGCGACGGGGACGCCGGGCAGCAGGTCCACGCAGCGGCCGTACACCTGCGAGTTCGGCACGATCCGCGGCAGCATCCGCGGTGGGACCCGCAGCGCGGCACACAGGTCCGGCGACCACTCGAGGGTCCGCAGGTCCATGAGCATCGTCCGGCTGGCGTTGGTGACGTCGGTGACGTGCACCCCGCCGTCCGGGCCGCCGGTGAGCTGCCAGATCAGCCAGCTCTCGATCGTCCCGAACAGCACGTCCCCCCGCTCCGCGCCCTCCCGGGCGCCCGGGACGTGGTCCAGCAGCCACTGCAGCCGCGGCCCGGCGAAGTAGGTGGCCGGGCCGAGCCCGGACACCTGGGCGTACATCCCGGCGTCGGCGGCCAGCCCGGCGACGATGCCACCTGTGCGGGTGTCCTGCCAGGTGATCGCCCGCGACAGCGGGACGCCGGTGTGCCGGTTCCAGATGACAGTCGTCTCGCGCTGGTTCGCGATGCCGAGCGCCGCGACGTTCTGCGGACCGAGCCCGGCCCGGCGCAACGCCGCGGGCACCACCCGGTTGACCGCGCGCCAGATCTCGGCCGCGTCGTGCTCGGCACGCCCCGGGCTCGGGAAGTGCTGGCGGTGCTCGTGCTGCGCGACCGCGACCATCCGCCCGGAGCGGGTGAAGAGCAGGCAGCGGGTGGACGTCGTGCCCTGGTCGATCGCCGCGACCACCCGCTCCGACGACGGCACCGTGCTCATCGCAGTCCCTCCAGCCCGTCGGCGATCTCGGCGGCCGCGCCGGTCAGCTGGACCAGCGGATCCGGGCGGGGCCTGCCGTCGGAGCTGAACAGCTGCTCGGCCGGGGCGCCGATGCCGAGCGCGGCCACGGTCAGCCCGCCGCCGCTGCGCACCGCGACCGCGAGCCCGCCGGTCCCCGGCTCCCAGCCGCCGGGATCCGCCGCCCAGCCGCGCCGGCGCGACGCCGTCAGCTCCCGGGTCAGTGCCGCCGGATCGGTGAGGGTCCGCCGGGTGTAGCGGTCCAGCGGCTCCGGCACCCGCACCGACGCCGGTGCGAACGCCAGCAGGCACAGCCCCCACGCCGTCGCGTGCAGCGGCTGCACGGTGTTGGTGCGCAACGTCTGCGGGCTCCCGTCCGGCCGGAAGACGTGGTGCACGACGTCCACCCCGCGGCCGTCGACGGACGGGACGCCGAGGTACACCGCGCACCCGGTTCCCGCGGCGAGCGCGTCCGCCCAGTTCATCGCCCGCGACCGCAGGTCGTGCCGGTCCCACGGGGTGCCGAGCCGGTCCAGCCCCTCCCCCAGGAGGTAGCGCCCACTGGCCTGGTCCTGCGCGACGAGCCCCTCGTCGCGCAGCGTCCGCAGGATGCCGTGGACGGTCGGCCGGGGCAGGTCCACCGCGGCCGCGAGCTCCGCGAGCGCGAGCGGGCGCCCGGCGCCACCGAGCAGCCGCAGCAGCGCGGCCGCCCGCTCGACGGACTGGATCTGCCGGGCCACGACGCCCGATCCTAGGGGGCCGTGGACCGCGACGGCGACGCCCGCTGCGGCCGACCGCCACCCGATCATGCGCTGATCGACCCGCAACGTTCGACATCGTCGAACGGTTTGCGTTGCCGCCTCACCGCTCCGCTCCTAGCGTCTCCGCCCACGGCGGGGCCGTCCGGTCCCGCGAGGGGGAACTCGAGGAGGAGGGGGTTCGATGACGAGCTCCGAGAAGACCGAGAAAACCGAGGCGGCTCCCGCGCCGAAGGGCCTGTCACTGATCGCCGAGATGAGCGCCGAGTTCGCCGGCACGATGATCCTGATCCTCTTCGGGGTCGGCGTCGTCGCTCAGGTGACCACGACGCCCGACGGGTCCAACGGGCAGTACGACTCGATCGCCTGGGCATGGGGCATCGGCGTCATGCTCGGTGTCTACGTGGCCGGCCGTACCTCCGGCGCGCACCTCAACCCGGCCGTCACCCTCGCCTTCGCGCTCTACGAGGGCTTCCCGTGGCGCAAGGTCGCACCGTTCGTGCTGGCCCAGGTGCTGGGCGCGTTCGTCGCCGCACTGATCGTCCGTGTCGTCTACGCCGACTTCATCCGGTCCGTCGACCCGAACCTGACCGAGACCCAGGGGATCTTCTCCACCTCGCCCGGTGACCCGGTGTCGATCCCGACGGCGTTCCTCGACCAGGTCGTCGGCACCGCGATCCTGATCTTCGTGATCTTCTCGCTGGTCCACCCGCGGAACAAGGGTCCGCTGGCCAACATGGCGCCGTTCATGATCGGCGTGCTGGTCGTGGGCATCGGCATGGCGTGGGGTGCGAACGCCGGCTACGCCATCAACCCGGCCCGTGACTTCGGCCCGCGGCTGGCCTCCTTCATCACCGGTTACGACACCGCCTGGGTCACCAGTGACGGCACGCCGTACTGGTGGCTACCGATCGTCGCGCCGCTGCTCGGCGCCGTCGTCGGCGGTGGCCTGTTCAAGCTGCTGATCGACCGCTACATCCCGGCCGAGGACGCCCCGCAGGAGATCGGACGGGTCTGACGCCCGGCCCCACCGACCGCACAGCAGAAGGAGAGCTCAATGGCCGAGTTCGTCGGCGCCATCGACCAGGGCACCACCTCCAGCCGCTTCATGATCTTCGATCACTCCGGCAACGAGGTGGGCCGGCACCAGCTGGAGCACGAGCAGATCCTGCCGCAGCCCGGCTGGGTCGAGCACAATCCCGTCGAGATCATCGAACGCACCAACGCCTGCCTGCAGTCCGCGCTCAACGCGACCAACCTGACCGCGGACGACCTGGTCGCGCTCGGCGTCACCAACCAGCGCGAGACCACCGTCGTGTGGAACCGGCGCAACGGGCGCCCGTACTACAACGCGATCGTCTGGCAGGACACCCGCACCGACCGGATCGCCACCGCCCTGGAGCGTGAGGGCAAGGGCGACGTCATCCGGCGCAAGGCGGGCCTGCCGCCCGCGACGTACTTCTCCGGCGGCAAGATCCAGTGGATCCTGGAGAACGTCGACGGCGTCCGGGAGGCCGCCGAGGCGGGCGACGCGATCTTCGGCAACACCGACACCTGGGTCATCTGGAACCTGACGGGCGGCCCGAACGGCGGGCGGCACGTCACCGACGTGACCAACGCGAGCCGCACGATGCTGATGAACCTCGAGACGCTCGACTGGGACGACGAGCTGCTCGGCTTCTTCGGCATCCCCCGGCAGATGCTGCCGGAGATCAAGCCGTCGTCGTCGGCCGACGGCTTCGGCACGACGCTGGCGAACGGCGCGCTGGGCGGCGAGGTCCGGATCACCGGCGACCTCGGCGACCAGCAGGCCGCGACCGTCGGGCAGGTGTGCTTCGCCCCGGGCGAGGCGAAGAACACCTACGGCACCGGCAACTTCATGCTGCTCAACACCGGCAACGAGCTCGTCCGCTCGGAGTCGGGGCTGCTGTCGACGGTCTGCTACAAGTTCGGCGACGAGCCGGTCGTCTACGCGCTGGAGGGGTCGATCGCCGTCACCGGGTCGGCCGTGCAGTGGCTGCGCGACCAGCTCGGGATCATCTCCGGCGCATCGCAGTCCGAGTCGCTGGCCCGCCAGGTCGAGGACAACGGGGGCGTGTACTTCGTGCCCGCGTTCTCCGGGCTGTTCGCGCCGTACTGGCGGTCCGACGCCCGCGGCGCGATCGTCGGGCTGTCCCGGTTCAACACGAACGCGCACCTGGCCCGGGCCACCCTGGAGGCGATCTGCTACCAGTCCCGCGACGTCGCCGAGGCGATGACGAAGGACTCCGGCGTCTCGCTCGACGTCCTGAAGGTCGACGGCGGCGTCACGCTGAACGAGCTCTGCATGCAGATCCAGGCGGACGTCCTGGGTGTCTCGGTGTCGCGGCCGGTCGTCGCGGAGACGACGGCGCTCGGCGCGGCCTACGCGGCCGGGCTGGCGGTCGGGTTCTGGAAGAACACCGACGAGCTGCGGGAGAACTGGAACGAGGCCCGCCGCTGGGAGCCGCACTGGGACGCCGCCCAGCGTGACGAGGGCTACGCGAAGTGGAAGAAGGCCGTCGAGCGCACGCTCGACTGGGTCGACGTCGAGTGACCCCTGTGCCCGGTGCCGCCCCCACGACAGGGCGACACCGGGCACAACGGCGCACGTCCCGGGCGTTGAACGGGTAGTCCCCTGCAGGACGACACGAGTGGAAGGTCTGATCATGAAATCGGTGGAGCTCTCCCCGGAGGCCCGTACCGCGGCACTGCAGGCGATGGGCGACCGCGAGCTCGACGTGCTCGTCGTGGGGGGTGGCGTCGTCGGCGCCGGCTCCGCGCTCGACGCCGCGACCCGCGGCCTGTCGGTCGGCCTCGTGGAGGCGCGCGACTTCGCGTCCGGCACGTCCAGCCGCTCGTCCAAGCTCGTCCACGGCGGTCTCCGCTACCTGGAGATGCTGGACTTCCGGCTGGTCGCCGAGGCGCTCGCGGAGCGCGGCCTGCTCATCCAGCACCTCGCCCCGCACCTGGTCCGCCCGGTGCCGTTCCTCTACCCGCTGCAGCACCGCGGCTGGGAGCGGCTCTACGCCGGCGCCGGCGTCGCGCTCTACGACACGCTCGGCTTCCTCTCGGGCCGGTCCCGCGGCGTCCCGCACCACCGGCACCTCACCCGTCGCGGTGCGCGCCGGGTCGTCCCGTCGCTGCGCAAGGACGCCCTCGTGGGCGCCCTGCAGTACTACGACGCCCAGGTCGACGACGCCCGGCACACCATGATGATCGCCCGCACGGCCGCCGCGTACGGCGCGCACGTGGCGACCCGCGCCCGCGTCGTCGGGCTGCTGAAGGACGCCGGCCGTGTGGTCGGCGCGACCGTGCAGGACCTGGAGACCGGCGAGCGGGTCGACGTCCGCGCCAAGCAGGTCATCAACGCGACCGGCGTGTGGACCGACGACACCCAGGGCCTGGCCGGTGAGCGTGGCCTGTTCAAGGTGCGGGCCTCGAAGGGCATCCACCTGGTGGTGCCCCGCGACCGGATCCGCGGTGAGTCCGGGCTGATCCTGCGCACCGAGAAGTCGGTGCTGTTCGTCATCCCGTGGGGCCGGCACTGGATCATCGGCACCACCGACACCGACTGGGACCTCGACAAGGCCCACCCGGCTGCCAGCGCGGCCGACATCGACTACCTGCTCGAACACGTCAACGCCGTGCTGGAGCAGCCGCTCACCCACGACGACGTCGAGGGCGTCTACGCGGGCCTGCGCCCGCTGCTGTCGGGCGAGTCGGACTCCACGTCGAAGCTGTCCCGCGAGCACGCGGTCGCGACGCCGGTGCCCGGCCTCGTCGTCGTCGCCGGTGGGAAGTACACGACCTACCGGGTGATGGCGAAGGACGCGGTCGACGCCGCGGTGCACAGCCTGGACGCGAAGGTCCCGGAGTCGTGCACCGAGGACGTGCCGCTGCTCGGCGCCGAGGGCTTCCACGCGCTGACCAACGCCACCGCGCGGCTGGCCACGCAGTCGGGCCTGCACAAGGCCCGGATCGAGCACCTGCTCGGCCGCTACGGCTCGCTGATCCAGGAGGTGCTCGGCGTCGCCTCCGACGACCCGACGCTCACCGAGCCCCTCGCCGGCGCGCCGGACTACCTGCGCGCCGAGGTCGTCTACGCCGCGTCGCACGAGGGCGCCCGGCACCTCGAGGACATCCTCGCCCGCCGCACCCGGATCTCGATCGAGACGTTCGACCGCGGTGTCGGTGCGGCCGAGGAGGCCGCCCGGCTCGTCGCCCCGGTCCTCGGCTGGAACGAGGAGCAGGTCGCCCGCGAGGTCGACCACTACCGCAAGCGGGTGGAGGCCGAGCGGGAGAGCCAGAAGATGCCCGACGACGCCACCGCCGACGCGGCCCGGCTCGGCGCCCCGGACGTCGTGCCGGTCAGCGGCTGAGCCCGCCGTGAGCGAGCCCGGGCGGACCCCGGACGGCCGGTACGTGGTCGTCCGGGGCCGCCGGTGGCGAGCCGCCGATCCCGAGCTGCCCGACGACGTCCGGTCCCGGCTGCAGCAGCACCTCGGGCAGGCCCGCGCCGAGGTCGGCGCCGGGCGGCGGACCGGCGACGACGACCGGGTCACCGCCGCACGCGCCCGCGTCGACGCGGCCAAGCACGGCCTGGGCGAGCGCGGCACGCCGTGGTGGGGGCTCGGGCTCGGCGAGCGGCGCGACCGCTGGGAGGACGCGCTGCGCGAACTCTCCTGAGGAGCCCGGTCATCGAGGACCGGACCTGTCCGCATGAGGTCCTACCGTCGTTCTCGTCGGGCCGGGGAACAGCCCCCGGCCGGAGAACCCCCGAGAGGCGGGCCCATGAACGCCACCACCGAGTCCCAGGCCCTGACCGGCGAGCGCGCCGAGCTGGTCGCCCTGCTGGAGCGGCACCGCGGTTTCCTGTTGCAGACCGCCCAGGGCCTCACCGAGTCCCAGGCCCGTACGGCGAGCACGGTCAGCGCCCTCACCATCGCCTCGCTGCTCAAGCACGTCGCCGACACCGAGGAGCAGTGGTTCCGGTTCGCGCTGGAGGGCGCGAGCGCCTTCACCGCCGTCTACACCGACGACGTCGACTGGGACGCCGTCGCCACCGAGGGCGAGAGCAACGGCGGCGACTGGTCGGACTCCGAGTGGACCGACACCCGGTTCGTGCTGGCGGACCACGAGACCCTGGAGTTCCTGCGGGCGCGGATCGAGCAGGTCGCCGGGCGGACCGAGGAGATCCTGCGGACCGCGGACCTCGACGTCGTCCACGACCTGCCCGTCGCACCGTGGTTCGAGCCGGGCGCCGCCTGGTCCGTGCGGCGGGTCGCGCTGCACATGCTGGCCGAGATCAGCCAGCACTCCGGGCACGCGGACATCATCCGCGAGGCCATCGACGGCGCGCGGACGATGGGCTGAGGGGGCAGGCGATGAACGACACCGCCGAGTCGATGACCGAACTGCTGGGCTCCGCCGCGCGCGGCCTGTCCGGCGAGCGGGCCTGCATCCTGGAGACCCTCGCGAAGCACCGGATGCTGCTGCGGCAGACCGTGGACGGACTCTCCGAGTCCGACGCCCGGCGGCGCCCGACGGCGAGCGCGCTGACCCTCGCCGGGATCCTGAAGCACGTCGAGGGCGTCGAGCGGGGCTGGACGGACTTCATCCGGACCGGCGTCGTCGAGGGCGCCGAGACGTGGGCCGACGTCGCCGCGGACCCCGACGCCGAACGTGCGGACTTCGCCGTCGGGCCCGACGACACGTGCGAGTCCCTGCTCGCCCGGTACGCGGCGACCGCGGCCCGCACCGACGAGCTGGTCGCGACCGTGGACCTCGACGTCGCGCACAAGCTCCCGCCCGCACCGTGGTTCCCCGGGGAGGCGTGGTGGAGCGCCCGTCAGGCGCTCGCGCACATCGTCGGCGAGACCGCCCAGCACAGCGGGCACGCCGACATCATCCGGGAGACGATCGACGGCCGGAGGTCGATGGGCTGACCGGGTCACTACCGTCGGGGGCATGGCCGACCTGGTGACCCTCGACGACATCGAGACCGCGGCGGAGCGGATCGCCGGGGGCGTGGTCCGTACCCCGACCGTCCCCTCCCCCGGCCTCGCCCCCCTGCTGGGCGCCCCGGTGCTGCTGAAGCTGGAGCAGCTCCAGCGGGCCGGGTCGTTCAAGCCGCGCGGCGTGCTCGCGAAGCTCGCGACGTTGTCCGCCGCCGAGCGCGACGCCGGGCTGGTCGCCGTCTCCGGCGGGAACCACGGCCTCGCGGTCGCGGAGGTCGCGGGCGCGGCGGGGGTCGCAGCCGTCGTCGTCATGCCGGAGAACGCGCCGGCCCGTTCGGTCGCCGCGGCCCGGGCGGCGGGTGCCGACGTGCGGCTCACCGCGGACATCCCGGCCGCGTTCGCGCTGGCCGGCGAGCTGCAGGCGGCCGGGGCGACGCTGGTGCACCCGTTCGACGATCCGGTCGTGCTCGCCGCGCAGGGCACGGCCGGGCTGGAGCTGGCCCGCGACGCCGCCACGCTCGGCGAGCCGCCGACCGACGTCCTCGTCTCGATCGGCGGCGGCGCGCTGCTCTCCGGGGTCGCGACCGCCGTGCGTGCGCTGCTGCCGGACACCCGGGTGTGGGGCGTGGAGACGGTCGGGGCCGAGGCGATGTCCGCGGCGCTCGCCGCCGGCGGCCCGGTCCCGGTGACGATCACCTCGGCGATCACCACGCTGTCCGCGCCGTCGGTCTCGCAGCTGACCTACGACCACGTCCGCGAGCTGGTGCACGACGTGCTGGTCGTGCCGGACGCCGACGCCGTCCGCGGCAGCGTCGAGCTCGCCGAGCACGCCGGGATCTGGGCCGAGCCCGCCGCGGGGTGCCTGGTCGCGGGCGCCCGCACCGTCGTCGCGCGGCACCCGGACGCCCGGCTCGCCCTGGTCGTCTGCGGGGCGAACGCCGACGTCGCCGACGTGGTGGGCGCGGCGCGGCCACCCGCCTGACCGGCCGGGATGGCGGGGCGGCTCCCCGGCGTTGAGTCCGGCGTGGAGCAGCGGACGGACGTGGTCGTGATCGGCGCCGGGCAGGCGGGGCTGTCCGCGGCGGCCGGGCTGCGGCGCGGCGGGCTGGAGCCCGGCCCCGGGTTCGTCGTGCTCGACGGCGAGGACGGCCCCGGCGGCGCGTGGCGGCACCGCTGGCCGACGCTGCGGATGCGCACGGTCAACGGGATCCACGACGTCGCCGGCGTCCGGTCCGGGTTCGACGACCCGGGTGCCGATCCCGACCGGCCCGCCCGGGAGGCGGTCCCCGGCTACTTCGCCGCGATCGAGCGGGCCTGGGACCTGCAGGTGGTGCGCCCGGTCCGGGTGCACGCGGTGCGCGACGCGGACGACGTGGCCGGCCGGGACGGGGAGCTCACCGTCGGGACCGACGCCGGCACCTGGACGGCCCCGCACCTGATCAACGCGACCGGCACCTGGACGCGGCCGTTCGTGCCGTCCTACCCGGGCGCCGGGACGTTCCGCGGGACCGCCCTGCACGCCCGCGACCACACCGGCCCGGAGGCGATGGCCGGGAAGCGGGTCGTCGTGGTGGGCGGCGGGATCACCGCGGTGCAGCTGCTCCTGGAGATCGCCCCGTACGCGGCGTCGACGACCTGGGTGACGCGGCGCGAGCCGGTCTGGCACGAGGGGCCGTTCGACGCCGGGCACGGCCGCGCCGCCGTCGCGCTCGTGGAGGAGCGGGTGCGGGCCGGGCTGCCGCCCCGCAGCGTCGTCGGCGTCACCGGGCTGGGCCTGACGCCGGAGGTCCGGGCCGGGATCGCGAGCGGCGTGCTGCGCAGGCGGCCGATGTTCGCCCGCATCACCCCCGACGGCGTGACCTGGGACGACGGCACCCACGAGGCCGCCGACGTCCTGCTGTGGGCGACCGGGTGGCGGCCCGCGACCGGGCACCTCGCGCTGCTGCGGCTCCGGTCGCCGGGTGGCGGGATCCGGCTGGGTGAGCCGCTGGACACGACCGTCGTCGCCGACCCGCGGGTGCACCTGGTCGGCTACGGGCCGTCGGCGAGCACGATCGGCGCGGACCGGGCGGGCCGGGCCGCCGCCCGCGCGGTGCTGGCCGGGCTGCGCGACCGGGACAGCGCGGCCGCCTGAGCCGTCACTCCCGCCGTTCCCGGCTGAGCAGCCGGTACTCGCGCAGCACCAGCACGATGATCGCGACGTCGAGCGCGGCGAGGAACGGCAGCAGCAGCGACCCGGTGTGCCAGGCGTGCACCAGCTCGTAGACCACGAACAGCGACAGCACGACGATCGCGGGCGGGTACGCCGGCTGCCACTTGCGCAGCAGCGCCCCCACCAGCGCCAGCTTGATCGCCCCGTGCAGGGCGAGGTAGACGACGGCGAAGGTGCGGTCGCCGCCGGCGAACGCGTCGGTCCCGGCGACGAGGTGCCGCGCCAGGGTGCCGTCCGGCGGCCCGACGAGGTCGCGGGCGAGGATCCGCGCCACCACGTGGTGCAGCCAGTCCCCGGACACCAGCAGCAGCGCGACCGCGGCCAGCAGCTCGGCCGCGCCGTCGACACCCTTGACCACCAGGGCGATCCGGAACAGCCGCTCGGTCCACCGGGCCTGCTCGGCCGCCGGTCGTGTCATGGCGCGACCCTAGACCGGCCCGGTCGCGTTGCAGAACGCAACCGACCGTCGTGATCTCGTGAGCGAGTGACCCGCCCCGGAGCGCTCCGGGGCGGGTGGTGCCGGTCAGTCGGTGCGGACCTCGGCGCCGTCCTGGCTCCAGCGGGTGTGGAACTTGCCGTCGGCGTCGATGCGCTCGTAGGTGTGCGCGCCGAAGTAGTCGCGCAGGCCCTGGATCAGGTTCGCCGGGCCCCGCTCGCGGCGGTAGCCGTCGTAGTAGGACAGGCTGGAGGAGAACGCGGGGATCGCGACGCCGTTCTCGGTCGCGGTCACCACGACCCGCCGCCACGCGTCCTGCGCCGCGCCGACGGCCTCGGTGAAGTACGGGACCATCAGCAGGTTGTCGAGGTCCGGGTGGGTCTCGTAGGCCTCGGTGATCCGGTTGAGGAACTGCGCGCGGATGATGCAGCCGCCGCGCCAGATCCGGGCCATCGCACCCAGGTCGAGGTCCCAGCCGTTCGCCTGCGACGCGGCCCGCATCTGCGCGAAGCCCTGCGCGTAGGCGACCACCTTCGACGCGTAGAGCGCCTGGCGGACGTCCTCGACCAGCTGGTCGACGTTCGCGGTGCGCTGCTGCGCCGGCCCGGCCAGCGTCGTCGACGCGGCCTTCCGCTCGTCACGCAGCGCCGACAGCGTCCGGGCGAACACGGCCTCGGTGATGCCGGTCAGCGGGACGCCGAGGTCGAGCGCGTCGATCGCCGTCCACCGGCCGGTGCCCTTCTGCTCGGCCTGGTCGGTGATGACGTCGACCAGCGGCGTGCCGGTCTTCTCGTCGGTCTTCGCGAGCACGATGCCGGTGATCTCGATGAGGAACGACTCGAGGTCACCGGTGTTCCACTGCTCGACGATCTTGCCGATCTCCGGCGCCGAGAGCCCGCCGACGTGACTGAGCAGGTCGTAGGCCTCGGCGATGAGCTGGATGTCGGCGTACTCGATGCCGTTGTGCACCATCTTGACGTAGTGCCCGGCCCCGCCCGGCCCGACGTGCGTGCAGCACGGGGTGCCGTCGACCTCGGCGGCGATCGCGGTGAGGATCTCGGAGACCTCGCCGTAGGCCTCCACCGGCCCGCCGGGCATGATGCTCGGCCCGTTGAGGGCGCCCTCCTCGCCGCCGGAGACGCCGATCCCCATGAACCGCAGCCCGCGCTCGGCGCAGTAGGCGGCGCGGCGGTCGGTGTCGGGGAAGTGCGAGTTGCCGGCGTCGATGATGATGTCGCCGGAGTCGAGCAGCGGCGCGAGCTCGTCGATGACGGCGTCCACCGGCTTGCCGGCCTTCACCATGACGACGATCTTGCGCGGCGTCTCCAGCGCGTCGACGAACTCCTGCAGCGACTCGGCACCGGTGAAGGAGCCCTCGTGGCCGTAGTCCTTCATGAACTCGGTGGTCTTCGACGTGGTGCGGTTGTGCACCGCCACCCCGAACCCGCGGCGGGCCATGTTGCGGGCGAGGTTCGCCCCCATCACCGCCAGCCCGGTGACCCCGATCCGGCTCTTCTCCGCCATCGAACTCCTCCGTCTCGCTCTGCCGTGTGCGTGCGTCGCGCGCGATACCCCCGCGCGAGCCGCGGACCGGGCACCATCCTGGCCCTTCCGGCGTCCGCCGCGCGCGGTGCGTCCGCTGTCCCCTTGGTCACGGCGGTCATCGGCCGCGGAGGAACTCCAGCAGGAGCCGGCCCGCCTCCTCCGGTGCCTCCTGCGGGATCCAGTGCCCGGCGCCCTCGACGAGCGCGAACCGGAAGTCCTCGACGAACTCCGACGAGCGCCGCATCTGCCCCTCGGTCAGCGCCATGTCGCCGTCGCTCCACACCCCGAGGACCGGGACCCGGACCGGTGGCACCTGCGGGATCTCGGTGGCCACGAACGTCGCCGGGTCCACGTTGGCGCGGTACCACTCCAGCGACGCGGTCAGCGCACCCGGCCGGGACAGGTCGGCGATCTGCTGCGCGGGCAGCGGGTGCCCCTCCGGGAACGACGCCTGGGCCCAGGCCCGGAGGAACTGCCAGTCGTGCGCGGGCAGCACCTCCTCGGCGACGCCCGGGAACTGGAACCACAGCATGTACCAGGACATCGCCTTCTGCCCGAACCCGGCCGTCGCGAACGCGGCGGGGTGCCCGACGGAGAACGCGGCGTAGCGGGTCACCCGGTCCGAGGCGAGCGTCAGCGTCCACCCCAGCACCGCGCCCCAGTCGTGCCCGGCGAGGGCGAAGCGGTCGATCCCGAGCGCGTCGGCGACGCCGAGGACGTCCGCCCGGAGCGCCTTCATCCGGTAGTGCTCGGTCCCCTCCGGCCGGTCCGACTCGCCGAACCCGCGCAGGTCGGGCACGACGACCCGGTAGCCGGCCGCCGCGAGGACCTCGGCCTGGGGCTCCCACAGCGTCGCCCGGTCCGGCCAGCCGTGCAGCAGGACGACGACCTCGCCCGGCCCACCGGTGTCGTGCACCGACAGGGTGGTCTCGGGCCGGGTCGTGCCGGGGACGGTGATCCGCTGCGGTGCGGGGAGGGCCATGCGTCGCTCCTGGTGGATGTCCGGGACCTGTCCCCCGCACGCTAGGCGGTGATCGCCGGCGCGGGGCACCGCGGCCGGATCCCGGTTCGTGGGACCGCCCCGGCGCGGGGTGCCGGGCCGATCGAGAATGGGCCCATGGCCCGCAGCGACGCGATCGGACCGCCGGGTGCGGGCGGACAGGCCGACGACAGCGGCGCGGAGGGCGGGCGCAGCGGGCTGGTCGGCACGATCGGGCTGGTCGGCGGCGTCGTCGGCGGTCTGATCGGCGGCGGGAGCGGGGTGCTGTTCGTCCCGGCGCTCGACCGGTTCACCCGGATGTCGCGGGCCCGGATCCACGGCACGTCGACGATCGCCAACATCGGCGTGTGCGTCGCGGGGGCCGCCGCCTACGCGGCCGGTGGCGGGGTGCTGGACCTGCGGGCCGGCGTCGGACTGATCATCGGCGGCACGGTCGGCGGGCTGGTCGGGCCGGCGCTGCTGGCGCGGGCGTCGGAGACCCTGCTGCGCGTCCTGCTGATCGGGATCCTCCTGCTCACGGCCGTGAAGCTCACCGTCGACGCGCTCGCGCTCCCCCTGTTCGACGGTGCGCTCGTGCCGCAGGAGCTGATCGACGACCCGTGGTTCCTGTACCCGGTGACGACGGCCGTCGGGCTGGTCATCGGCGCGTGGGCCGGGGCGATGGGGCTCGGCGGCGGGCTGCTCGCGGTGCCCGCGATGGTGCTGCTGTTCGGGACCGACCTGCACGTCGCCGCGGGGACGTCGCTCCTGATGTTCATCCCGAACTCGATCGTCGGCACGGTCGTGCACCTGCGCCAGGGGACGGCGTCGGGCCGGTGGGGGCGGCTGCTCGCGGTGACGGCGGCCCCGGGGACGGTCGCCGGGGCGGCGCTGGGGCTGTCGCTCGACGCCGTCGTGCTCGGGCTGGTGTTCGGGACGTTCGCGACGGCGATGGCGGTCCGGGAGATCGTCCAGCTGCTGCGCACACGTGCGTGAGGGGGCGCGGAGGCGCTACCATGAAGGGTGCGACCTGACGAAGACATCGTAGCTCCGCGCTTTCAGCATACCACGGATGGGAAGAGTGTGAACAGAGCCCTCGCCGACCAGGAACTGACCGCGGAGACCGGGCAGGTCCGCGCACTGCACGCACTGCTCGCCACCGAGCTCGCGGAGGCGACGGCCCGCGCACGCGGCGGCGAGGCCGCACCGACCGGTGAGGAGCTCAGCGCCCGCTGGGAGCGGGACGTCTCGGTGCACCGCTGGTCGGAGCGGGTCACGGCGCTCAAGGCCGCCCGGGCGGGGCTGTGCTTCGGGCGCCTCGACCACACCGGCGGGGAGGCGACCTACGTCGGCCGGATCGGGCTCACCGACCCGGCCGACGGGGAGAGCGCGCTGGTCGACTGGCGGGCGCCGGCGGCCCGGCCGTTCTACTGCGCCACCCCCGTCACCCCGCTCGGGGTGACCCGGCGGCGGCACTTCCGCATCGCCGGTACCGCCCCCGACGAGCGCGTCGCGTCGTACAACGACGACGTCCTGGACCGCTCGGCCCTGGCCGGGACCGACGCCCGGTCGGCGTCGGACCCGGCGCTGCTCGCCGCACTGAACGCGCCCCGCGGATCGCAGATGCGCGATATCGTGACGACCATCCAGGCCGAGCAGGACGAGATCATCCGGCTCCCGCTGGCGGGCACCGCGGTGATCGAGGGCGGCCCGGGCACCGGCAAGACCGCCGTCGCGCTGCACCGGGTCGCCTACCTGCTCTACGCGCACCGCGACCGGCTGGCCCGCAGCGGTGTGCTCGTCGTCGGGCCGAGCGCCGGGTTCGTGCACTACGTCGGCGGGGTGCTCCCGGCGCTGGGTGAGTCGGCCGTGGTGTTCACGACGCCCGGCCAGCTGCGGCACGGCGTCGTCGCGGGCGCCCTCGACCCGCCGGAGGTCGCGCGCACCAAGGGCGACCTCGCGATGGTGGACGTGCTGCGCCGCGCGGTCGCCGACCGGCAGGAGCTGCCGGGCGGCCGGATCGCGATCGAGCTCGACGACGTCACCGTCGAGATCGACGACGCCATGGTCGCGGAGGCCCGGCGGCGGGCACGGGCCACCGGGTCGGCCCACAACGTCGCCCGCGTGACGTTCCGCGACGCGCTCGGCGGTCTGCTCGTGGACCAGGGCCTGGAGGCGCTCGGCGCGAGCCTGGAGGACCCGCCCGAGGTCGCCGAGCTCCTCGCCGGGCTCGGCGACCTGCCGGAGATCGAGCCGGCCGGCGCGGCGGAGGTGTCGGCGGAGATGCGGCAGGGGCTGCGCGCGAACCTGCGCTCGGAGCCCGGCTTCCACGCGGCCGTCGAGCAGCTCTGGCCGGTGCTGACACCGGAGCGGGCGCTCGCCGACCTCTACGCGTCGCGGCGGCGCCTCGCGGCGGCGGCCGGCGGGACCGACCTCACCGGCCTGCACCGCGCCGCGGGCGCACCGTGGACGGTGGCCGACGCACCGCTGCTCGACGAGCTCGCCGAGCTGCTCGGGGACCCGCCCGGTGCGGCGGCCACCGCCGAGGAGCCGGACGGGCGCTACGCGGCCGACGTCCTGTCCATCCTGGAGTCCGCCGACCGCGACCTCGCCGGTGAGGACGCCGACGAGCTGCGCCCGACCGACTTCGTGACCTCCGACGTCCTGGCCGGACGGCACGTGGCCGGGATCGGTGGGACGGTCGCCGAGCGGGCCGCGGCCGACCGGGACTGGCGGTTCGGGCACCTCGTCGTCGACGAGGCGCAGGAACTGTCCGCGATGGACTGGCACGTCCTGCTGCGCCGGTGCCCGTCGCGCTCGATCACCGCGGTCGGCGACCTCGCCCAGCGCAGCGCACCCGCCGGGGCCCGCAGCTGGACCGACGTGCTCGCCCCGCACCTCGACGACCGGTGGACGCACCGCACGCTCACGGTGAACTACCGGACCCCCACCGAGATCATGGACCCGGCGGCCGAGGTCCTGGCGTCGTTCGCGCCCGGGCACCGGCCACCGGACTCGGTGCGGGAGACCGGCGAGCACCCGTGGGACCGCACGGTCCCCGCGGCCGGCCTCGCCGACGCGGTGCGGGAGGCGGTCGAGGCCGAGGCGGCCCGGCTCGACGACGGGACCGTCGCGGTGATCGCCGCCGACACCACCGGTCTCGACGATCTCCCGGCGCAGGTGCACACACCGGTGTCGGCGAAGGGCCTGGAGTTCGACGCCGTCGTGATCGTCGATCCGGAGCGCGTCCGGGCCGGGAACCCGGCCGATCTCTACGTGTCGATGACCCGGGCGACCCGGCGGCTCGGGCTGCTGCGCCCGGCGGACTGAGCGGCCCGGGCCGGGCGGCGGAGGATCAGAACGCGGGCCAGGGGATCGCCGGCCCGAACCCGTCCGGCCCGGGGAAGTGCGGCTCGGCGAGGAGGTGGTCGATGCGGGAGCGCAGCGCGGCCACCTCCCGCCGGGTGACGTGCTCCCCCAGCGTGTCGGCGAAGTCCCCGGCGAGACGGGATCGCAGCTCCTTGAGCTGCGCGGTGCGCTCCTCGCCGATGCCGTCGCCGATCCAGCCCCACAGCACCGTCCGCAGCTTGGGCTCGGTGTGCAGGGTGAGACCGTGGTCGACGCCGTAGACGCCGCCGTCACCGGCGACGATGACGTGCCCGCCCTTGCGGTCGGCGTTGTTCACGACGACGTCGAACACCGCCATCGCGCGCAGCTGCGGGTGGTCGGCGTGCACGAGGACGACCGGGTCACCGGCGCCGTCACGGGCACGCAGCACCGGCAGCCAGCCGCCCGGCACGTCGCCGGGCTCGCACAGCTCCACCAGCGACTCCGACGCCAGGTGGAGGGTCTGCTCGTCGAGCTCCCCGTCGAGCTCGTCGCCCTCCGAGCCCGGGTCGGTCAGCGCGCTCTCGTCGCCGGACGACACCCAGGCCTGCACCATTCCCGGCCCGAACGGGGCCTCCTCCCGGAGCACCGTCGGCGGCACGACGTTCAGCCCGGAGACCTCGGACACCAGGTAGGCGCCGACCTCGCGCCCGGCGAGCGTGCCGTCCGGGAAGTCCCAGAGCGGGCGCTCCCCGCGGACCGGCTTGTAGACGCAGCGCAGCTCGGTCCCGTCGAGCGTGACGGTGCCGAAGAGGGTGGCGTTGGACGCGTCGACCATCCGTCCGGTGACCTCGAGCCGCCCCCGGTCGAGGATCTCGAGCACGGCCGGGTCGCGGAGTCCGGGAGCCGGGCTCACTCGACCCTGCTCACTCGGAGGACCCGGCCACGGGGTTGCGGTCGTGGTAGCCGTTCAGCCGGACGCAGACGTGGCCCTCGGGGTCGAGCGGCTCGGCACACAGCGGGCACGGCGCGCGACCCGCGCCGACGACCTTCTCGGCCCGGTCGGCGAACGCCTTCGCCGCGTTCGGTGAGAGGAACACGCGCAACGCGTCCGGCCCCTCCTCGGTGTCGTCGAGGACGACCGACTCGTCGATCTCCTCCTCCGACACCGCGAGGAGCTCGACGACGATCGAGCTGGAGTCCGCGTCCCACCCCAGGCCCATCGTGCCGACCCGGAACTCCTCCTCGAGCGGGACGTTCAACGGGTCGTTGTCGGAGCCCGGCGTCTCGTCGCCCTCGGGGAGGTTCTCCTCGCCGAAGCGCTTGGACACCTCGCCGAGCAGCGCGGTGATCCGCTCCGCCAGCACCGAGACCTGCTGTTTCTCGAGCAGCACGCTGATCGTGCGCGAGCTCTCGATCGCCTGCAGGTAGAAAGCGCGGTCGCCGGGTTCACCGACGGTGCCGGCCACGAAGCGGTCCGGGCGGCGGAAGACGTGGATGACGCGTGCCATGACCCTTCCCAGGGTAGGCGAGACGGGAACCGGGGGCATCCCCACCGTCGGCCGACAGCGCTGTCACCAGGAACGATGGGAGAAGGATCACCTTACCTCACGCGTTGGTCGCGCCTCCGACCACCGCGTCCGACGACGGCTTCTCCTCCGCCGGCCTGGGGATCAGGCTCGCCACGTCGCCGGACTGCTCGTTCATCCGCGCGACGAACGGGCGCAGCTGGGTGTAGGCGACGACGCTCACCGAGCAGGTGTCGACGACGATCCGCTGGAAGTTGTCGAGGTGGCAGGCGAGCGCGTCGGCCAGTACCGCCTTGATGACGTCGCCGTGGCTGCACGCGAGCACGATGGCGTCGTCGCCGTGCTCGGCGCGCACCCGCGCGACGTGCCTGCGGACGCCCGCGACCGCCCGGGCCTGCATGCCGGCGAGCGACTCGCCGTCCGGGAACACCGCCGCCGACGGGTGGGCCTGGACGACCTTCCACAGGTCCTCCGAGGTCAGCTCGGAGATCTTCCGGCCGGTCCACGAGCCGTAGTCGACCTCGGCCAGGTCGTCCTCGACGACGGGCTCCAGCCCGCGGGCGGCCGCCAGCGGCGCCACGGTCTCCCGGCAGCGGGTCAGCGGCGAGGTGACCACGGAGGCGATCGGCAGGTCGGCGAGCCGGTCGACGACCTTCGCGGCCTGCTCGCGGCCACGGTCGTCGAGCTCGACCCCGGGGGTGCGCCCGGCCAGCACCCCGGCGGTGTTCGCCGTGGAGCGCCCGTGCCGCAGCAGGATCAAGGTCGTCACGCGGGCGAGGCTACGTGACGTGCGCGGACCGGGGCGGGAGCCCCGGGCCCGCTCAGGTCGCGGAGACCGCCCCGATCGCCAGCGCCGCCAGCAGGGCGACACCCAGCGCGATCCGGTACGCCACGAAGACGTAGACGGTGTTGTTCTGCACGAACCGCAGCAGCCACGCGATGACCGCGTAGCCGACGACGAAGGCGATCACGACGGCGACGACCATCTGGGCCGCCGACGGTCCGTCGCCCGCGAACACGTCGGGCAGCGTGAACAGGCCCGCACCGAACACCGACGGGATCGCCAGCAGGAACGAGTACCGGACGACCGCCGGCCGGGTCAGGCCGAGCGCCAGTCCCGCGGTGATCGTGCCCCCGGACCGGGAGACCCCCGGGACCAGCGCCATGGCCTGCGCGAACCCGAGCACGATGCCGTCCCGCCAGGTGATCTTCTCGATCGGTTTGCGCTGCTTCCCGAACCGTTCGGCCAGGCCGAGCAGGATCCCGAAGACGACCAGCATCGTCGCGACCAGCCACAGGTTCCGTGCCACGGTCTCGACCTGGTCCTTGAGCAGCACGCCCAGGACGGCGATCGGGATCGAGCCGACGATCACCAGCCAGGCCAGCCGGTAGTCGTCGGTCTGGCGGACCTCGGCGTCGCGGAACCCGCGGAGCCAGGTGACGAACAGCCGCCACAGGTCCTTCGCGAAGTACACGATCACCGCGGCCTCGGTCCCCAGCTGGGTCACCGCGGTGAAGGCGGCCCCGGGATCGCTGTTGAAGAACACCTCGGACGTGATCCGGAGGTGCCCGGACGACGACACGGGCAGGAACTCGGTGAGTCCCTGGATGAGGCCGAGGACGATCACCTCGAGCCAGCTCATCGGCGCCCCCGGACGAGGGGCACCGGCTGCAGTGCGGCCTGATCGGTCACGGGCCGTCACCGTACGCGTGGAGACGGGGGTCACTACGCGCGCCCTCGACGGTGGCGGGGGTGAACCCGCCTAGGCTCGGGGACCGTGCTGAGCAGACCGGTGGGCGCCAGCGGCCTGGAGGTGTCCCGGGTCGGGCTGGGCACGATGACGTGGGGCGAGGACACCTCGCCCGCGGAGGCGGCGGAGCAGCTGCGGGTCTTCGTCGACGCCGGCGGCACCCTCGTCGAGACCGCCGACGACTACGGCGGCGGCGCGGCCCAGCAGGTGCTCGGCGGGCTGCTGCGCCGGACGGTCCCCCGGGACGACCTCGTGATCGCCGGGCGGGGCAGCACGGCCGGCACGGCGGGGCCGGGCGGGCGGGCGTCCCGGGCCACGCTGCTGCGCTCGCTGGACACGACCCTGCGCCGGCTCGGCGTCGACCATCTCGACCTGTGGCAGTTCCCCGGCTGGGACCCGCACGTCCCGCTGGACGAGATGCTGTCCGCGGTGCAGGTGGCGGTCTACTCGGGCCGGGTCCGCTACACCGGGCTGGTCGCCCCGCAGGGCTGGCAGCTCGCCACGGTGGCCGGTGCCGCGGCGGGCGGGCCGGACCCGGCCGTGTGCCGGCCGGTGTCGACCCAGGTGGAGTACTCGCTGCTGGCGCGGGAGCCGGAGGCGGAGCTGCTGCCCGCGGCCCGGCACCACGGACTGGGGATCCTCGCGTGGGCCCCGCTGGGCCGCGGGGTGCTGACCGGCAAGTACACCGACGGCACCCCGGCCGACTCGCGCGGCGCGAGCACGCTGCTGGCCTCCTACGTCGAGGCCCGCCGCACCGAGCACTCCGCGCGGATCGTGCAGTCGGTGCTGACCGCGGCCGACGGGCTCGGGACGTCCCCGCTCGTCGTCGCCCTGACCTGGGTGCGCGACCGGACCGGGGTGGCGAGCGCCGTCGTCGGTGCGCGGGACGCGGCGCAGCTGCTGGCCTCGCTCGCGGCGGAGGACGTGACCCTGCCCGCCGAGATCCGGACCGCACTCGACGACGTGAGCGACCCCGTCCGGTGACGTGACGCGGCCCGCAGGCCCCGGGGATGCGGGACGTTCGTGGTGGCCGGGGACCGAGCTGCATGCCTATCGTGGTCACGCCAGCACCACCCGCCGTTCACCCGGCGGGCGGCGCCGTGACAGCGCGACCGGGAGGCACGGATGGCGGAGAGCGGACCGGAGGAGTCGGCAGCCGAAGGGAATCGGTACGCCGGGACTCGGGACGGCGAGGGCTGGATCGACGACCGGTACGAGTACCGCCCCGTGCGGATCGACGGCGACGTCCCCCGGTTGACGGCCGCGGTCCGGCTCGCCATCCAGGCCGAGTTCTCCGGCTGGGAGCTCTCCCGGCTGCGCCTCTACCCGGGCGGGGTGCGCAAGGTGGTCCTCCGGCGGAGGATCAGCCACGCGCACGGGCTCCTGCCCGAGCCGACGTTCTGAGCCTCAGCCGCCGTACGGCACCGTGATGATCTCCAGCAGGTGCCCGGACGGGTCCTCGAAGTAGATCCCGCGCCCGCCGTCGTTCGTGTTGACCTCGCCCGGACGGGACCGGCCCGGGTCCGCCCAGTACTGCTGGCCGCGGTCCCGGATCCGGCCGAACGCGGCGTCGAACTCCGCGTCGGAGACCAGGAACGCATAGTGCTGGGAGACGACGTCGGCGCCCGGGCCGGCGTCGAGGTAGTCGAGACTCACGCCGTTCGCGGTCTCGACGACTCGGAACGGGCCGAACGGCTGCGGCTCCGGCAGCGCGAGGACCGCGGCCAGGTACGCGGCACCGGCCCGCTTGTCGTGCGAGTGGACGATGGTGTGGTTCAGCTGTGCCATGCCGGAGAGCCTGCGACCTGAACCTCGGTCGAGGTCAAGGGGCCGTTCCCCGGCGGGTCCCGCTCAGTGGTCCTGCCAGCCGATCTCCGGCGGCTTCCCCGCGCCCTTCGGGCTCGGCACCCCGCGGAACCCGTACGGCGCAGGCTCCCGCCCCGGCTGCACGAACCAGCACTCCCCCGGCTCGCCCCGCTCGAGGATGTCCTCGATCCCGCCCGCGACGTCGTCCGCGGTCAGCATCGGGAACTCCCCGAACCGGTCGCGCACCCGCGCGATCAGCGGGGTGTCGGCGAAGCCGGGGCAGACCGCGTTCACCCGGATCCCCTCCGGCGCGAGCGTCGGCGCGGCGGACCGGACGTAGCCGACGACGGCGTGCTTCGTCGCCGTGTACAGCGCGTCGCCGGGCATCCCGACCAGCCCCGCCAGCGACGACGTCGCCACCACGTGCCCGCCGCCCGCCCGGCGCAGCGCCGGGACGGCCGCGGCCAGCCCGAACACGACGTGGTCGAGGTTGACCCCGAGGATGCGCCGGTAGTCGTCCAGGTCGAGGTCCTCGATGCCGGACTGGCCCGCGGTCACACCGGCGTTGAGGAGGACGACGTCGAGCCGGCCGAACCGGTCCTCCGCCGCGGCGACGGCGGCCGGCATCGCCCCGGGATCGGTGACATCCGCGCCGATCGCCAGACCGTCCGACCGGCCGGCGACGGCCGCGGCCGCGTCGGCGTCCCGGTCCACCACGACGATCCGTGCCCCCGCCGCCACCAGCCGGTCCACCGCCGCCGCGCCGATGCCCGACGCGCCGCCGGTGACCAGGGCGACCCTGCCCGAAAGATCCATGACGGCCACCCTGCCCCATGCGGACCACCCGCCGGAAGCGGCCCGGCCTCTCGTCCGGGCGGGAGCGTGCTGCGATCGTGCGGGGATGGAGGACCACGCGATCGCGGACGACGGCACCGCCCTGCACGTCGAGTGGACGGGCACCGGCCCCGTCGTGCTCCTGCTCCAGGGCGGGATCTCCGAGGCGTCCGCCACCACGCGGCTGGCCGCCGAGCTGGCGGACACCTTCACGGTGGTCTCCTACGACCGGCGCGGGCTGGGCAGGAGCCCGGCCCCGGTCCCCGGCGAGCCACCCCCGGACGCCCTCCACCGGCACGCGCTCGACGCGGCCGCCGTGCTCCGGCGGTTCACCGACCGGCCCGCGTCCGTCGTCGGGGCGAGCATCGGCGCGGTCGTCGCGCTGCAGCTCGCCGTCGAGGAGCCGGACCTCGTCGGCACGGCCGTCGTCCACGAGCCACCGCTGCCCGCCGTCGTCCACGACGCGGAGCGCGAGGCCGGGCTGGACCACGTCGCGGAGCTCGCCCGGACCGACGTCGTGGCCGCGATCGGCGCGATGGGCCGGCTCGTCGCCGACAGGAGCGATCCCGAGCCCGGCGCCGGGGCGCCCCGGCCGGCCGGCGATCTCCACGCCGGGCTGCGGTGGTTCTTCGCGCACGACTTCCCGGCGGTGCGCGCCAACCCGCTCGACGCCGCACGCCTCCGTCCCGTGCCCGTCACGCTCGTCCCGTCCGTGGGCGCGGACGTGCCCGGCGGCTGGGACCGACGCTGCGCGGAGGCACTCGCGGCCGCACTCGGACGGCCGGCGGTGCCGATGCCCGGCGGGCACGGCGCCCTCACGACCCGTCCGCGAGGGGCGGCCCGGCAGCTGCGCCGGATCCTGACACCGTGACCGCGGAGGCGGCGCTCCCCCTCAGACCGTTCTGAGGAAGCGGTCCAGCACCCGGGTGCCGAAGGTCAGCGCGTCCACCGGGACACGCTCGTCGATGCCGTGGAACAGCGACGCGAAGTCCAGCTCCGGGGGCAGCCGCAGCGGGGCGAAGCCGTAGCACTTCATCCCCAGCGTCGAGAACGCCTTCGCGTCGGTCCCGCCGGACAGCATGTACGGGACGATCTCCGCGGCCGGGTCCTCGGTGCGCAGCGCCGCCTGCATCGCGTCGGTCAGGGCGCCCTCGAACGGCGTCTCGACGGCGGGCAGGTCGGTGACCCACTCCCGCTCGACGTCCGGCCCGAGCAGCTCGTCGACCTCGCGCAGGAACTCCTCCTCCCGCCCCGGCAGCACCCGGCAGTCGACGACCGCCTCCGCCGTCGACGGGATGACGTTCGCCTTGTACCCGGCGTTCAGCATCGTCGGGTTCGCGGTGTCCCGGACGGTCGCCCCGATGATCCGCGCGATCGGGCCGAGCTTGGCCAGGGCACCCTCGAGGTCGTCCTCCGGGTACTCGACGCCGGTCAGCTCGGTCATCCGGTCCAGGAACGCCTGCACGGTGTCGGTGATCGTCAGCGGGAACGTGTGGTTCCCGAGCCGGGCCACGGCCTCCGACAGGATGGTGACGGCGTTGTCGTCGTGCAGGAACGAGCCGTGCCCCGGCTTTCCCTTGGCCCGCAGCCGCATCCAGGCGATGCCCTTCTCCGCGGACTCGATCAGGTAGGCGCGCTGGTCCTCGCCCAGGGTCAGCGAGAACCCGCCGACCTCGCCGACGGCCTCGGTGCACCCGGCGAACAGGTCCGGCCGGTGCTCCACCAGCCACTGCGCGCCCCACTTGCCGCCGGCCTCCTCGTCGGCGACGAACGCCCACACGATGTCCCGCGGCGGGACCACGCCCTCACGCTTGAAGCGGCGCGCGACCGCCAGCATCATCGCGTCCATGTCCTTCATGTCGACGGCGCCGCGGCCCCAGACGTAGCCGTCCTGCACCGCCCCGGAGAACGGGTGCACCGACCACTCGCTCGCGTCCGCCGGGACGACGTCGAGGTGCCCGTGCATCAGCAGCGCACCCCGCGACCGGTCCGCGCCCTCCAGACGGGCGATCACGTTCATCCGCTTCGGCATGCCGGACTCGACCAGCTCGACGTCGTAGCCGACCTCGCGCAGCTTCTCCGCGACGTAGTCGGCGGCCTCGGCCTCACCGGCCAGGGTCTCGGGGTCCGCGGTGTTCGTCGTGTCGATCCGGATCAGCTCGGAACACAGCTGGACGACCTCCGCCTCGGCACTGCTGGGGCTCTCGTCCGGTGAAGCGGTCATGGGCGCCTTCCTACCACCGCGTACCGGGGCCGACCTGCCGAGACCCGGGGTGGACACCCGGGCGCAGACCGCCCGGAGGGCTCGGCTATGCTTCTCCCCGACGCGATCGAGAGATCGTGGCGTCCGAGTGGCGGAATGGCAGACGCGCTAGCTTGAGGTGCTAGTCCCCGTATTAGGGGGTGGGGGTTCAAGTCCCCCCTCGGACACCGACCCTAACCCCAGCCGTCCCGGTTGGGGCCCCGGTTGACCTGGACGCTCACTGTCCGAATTTTCGGGCGATAGATCAACCGCAGCCCCAGCTGCTGGTAGATCGACCCTTGGCTTCCTCGTCGGCGACGAGCAGGATTTCACGGGCTGAAGCCTGTCCCCGATGACGTCCCGTGTCTGAGCCTCGCTCATCCGGCCCGACGCGCCCCGCAGTTGGTGCTGCGCGTCCAGCTCGGCCAGTCGGGCCGGGACCTCGGCAATCCAACCAGCCACCAGTGCCGGGTCAACCCCAGCTTCTAGCGCCGACCGGTAACGGGGGAGCTTGGCATCACGCTCGGCAAGCTGAGCTCGCCCGAGCTGCGCGCCGTCGACGTCGTCTCGCGGCTGCCCGCGACGGAGAACGGACACTGTCCGGTCGATCTCATGCGGATGAAACAAGCCAAAAAGCCACTCATCCAGGAGGGGCAGGACTTTACCGTCCGGGGCCAGCGAGAGGCTGAGGTTTAGATCACCGCACCTTGTTGGGCAATGGTCGTAGCGTGCACAATTTCCCGTTCAATCGGGGTGTTTGATCAATAGAGGAGAGGAGTCCACTCCATTGTACCAATGACCCCTCGGCGACATCCTGCTCCACCTCACGAAGGCATGCTCCAGTTCCAAAAATGGGCGTACGGCGTGATCAGCGCGGACTTGCACAACCCGACGTGGATTCCATCAGTGCGTTGTCCAGCACGTCGCCGACGGTCCCGATCGAGCTGGCGACCCCGGCATCGGCGAGTTGCTCCGTGAACGCCAGAGATGTGTACCGAGATCCGGCATCGGAATGATGGCTCAAACCTTCCGCAGTAAACGCACTGACCGCCCGTTGCCGGGGACAACGCTTGCGCCAGGGCACTGGAGAGGAGATCACTGGTTCTACTCATCGACCCCTTCGATCCGAGTGTCCTCCGCGACCAACAGTCAGTCACGAACGACACGTAGCAGAATCCGGACGCGGTCCACACGTAGGTGAAATTCGCGCCCCACAGCGCATCCGGTCGAGTCGGGCCGCCCAGACCCGCTTGGCCAGGTCAGGTGCCTATCAGCGTGCTGGTCGCGCGTCGTCGTGGCCGTAAGATGCGCCCCGCGGCACACGCCTGGATTCCGGCGACACGCATCAGCCGCCCCACCTGGTCGCGGCCGATCCGCAGCCCTTCCCGTCTCACCGAACGCCGCATCTTCCGCAGCCTGTACACGCACCTGTTCTTTCGATAGAGATCCACGACCGGTTCACCAGATACGCCTCGCCCAAGTGATCGTCGATCACCGGTCAGACCCGCCAGCGATAATACGCTTGCGGAGCGATCTGCACGCCGTGCTCGGACAACACGGCACAGATCGGCTCGACCCTGAAACGACTTCGATCTTCGTGAACGAACAGAAGCCTCACTTGAGCCGACGGTCCAGCTCCGCCTGCGCGAAAAACGCCGAAGCAGTCTTCGGGATCTCGTTCTCCCCCGCCGCAACTTAGCATTCCCCGTGCGGAGTCTCCGCAATTCAGCAGCTAGATCGGCGTCGAGCCCGACCGCGTCCGACCCATAACCGGAATCGCGCTCCTCAACCTCGATCCAGTTCCAGATCGTCGCCGGGTTCACGTCCAGCAACTCACCGACGTGCCGGCGCGCGGCCAGCTTCGACTCGCTGTGATCACGCAGACGGTCCAGGTAGAGGTGGACCGCGCGGGCACGGGTCTCCTCATCGAGCTACCGAGGTGCTCCCACGACTCCAGTCTCCTTGCTAGATCAGGAACCTCTCCACCACCCAGGACGGTTCACTCCGTCCTCGCCTAGGCGGACTTGCCCCACAGAGTGTGCAAAACTGCTCGTTACCACAGCGAGGCCGCAGCCAAGTCGCTTTCGTAAAGCCAGAAGGGCAGGTCGCCTTTCATATGAGAGGAAAGCGCCCTTGCTTGCTGCATCATGAGGTCTTTACTTAGCGCCCATAGATCGCTACCGTATCAATCGCACGATCGGGAACAACCGGAAACACAGGCGGCGTCTTTCGGTTCCCATCCCGACAGCCCCGGCATTGACATCGCCCCCGACCGGATAGCAGATCAGGTGAGCACTGAATATTTCGACACGGTCATCATCGGAGCAGGTCACAACGCGCTAGTTTGCGCTGCTTATCTGGCCAGAGCCGGCCAGAAGGTCGCTATCGTGGAGCGGCGCTCCGCTGTGGGTGGTGCGTGCGTCTCAGAGGAGCTGGTGAATGGCTACCAGTTCTCGACCGCGAGCCTTGTGACGTCGCTCTTCCAGCAATCGATTATCGAGGACCTCAATCTCCGAAGTCATGGGCTAGCCGTTATGCCGCGCTCTCCCTCTGTCACGTCTCTAGTACCCGACGGATCCCATCTAATACTGGGTCGCGACCCCGAGTCCGACGCTGCAGAGATTGCCAAATTTTCAGGTCGCGACGCCGCGCAATACAGCGAATACGGTGACATGATGCACCGGCTGTGGAGTGAGGTGAAGTCGCTGTTCACGGGGCCCTCGCGGGAGCCCGTGGCATCGAACCCGGAACAGCTCCGAAGCATCCTTCATCGTGCCGTCGACATGTCGGACTCTGACCTACGGAATCTGTTCTCAGTGATGTTCGATAGCGCCCGTAACCATCTCGATTCCTGGTTTGAGTCAGAGGCGGTAAAGGCTCCGCTCGCTATCGATGGCATCACGGGAGTCGCCGCTGGGCCGTCCAGTCCGGGTACCGCCTATCTGATGCTGTACCACCACGCCGGGTCCACCGAGCGGGGACATGTCCGTGGGGGAATGGGCGGCTGAGGTCGGTTCGGATGTGGCCGAGCAGGTCTCCGTCGACCTGAAGGGTCGCATCGAAACCGCGCTGGAACGACCGGTCGACACCGCCGTGCTGGACGGACAGGAGTTGTCGTGCGCCATCCCCTCCCGGTAGCGAAGCCGACAGCCCTCGGAGCTCGTTCGGAGCCCACTCTGATGATCCCCGGGCCTTGCGCACTGCACCCAGACGACCTGGGGAGGCTCGCCGAGCAGACCCGGGCGCACTACGGCGAGGAATGGTCAGCCTTCTATTCGGGGGTGCTTGACGAGTTGGGCACTCTGCTCGATGCGCACAGCGCCTACATCCTGCCGGGGAGCGGATCCGCGGGGCTCGAGGCAGCGCTCCGGAACCAGCTGGAACCGGGCCAGACGGTCGTGGTCCCGGACACGGGCTTCTTCGGTGCAAGGCTCGCTGAGATCGCTGCCGCCCTCGACCTGCGGGTACGGGTCGTCGAACAAGATCTCGGACAACCGGTGGACGTCGACGAGCTGGCGCGGCACTTCTCCGGGGCAGATGGCCTCGCTTGTGTACACGTCGAATCGACCACCGGAATCCGGCACCCCGTCCGAGAGATGGCCCAGCGTGCGCGGGCAGGCGGCCTGGTCGTGGTCCTGGACGGCGTGGCCTCGGCCGGCAGCGAACTTGTCCAGCTTCGGGCGGACGGGATCGACGCGTTCGTCAGCGCATCGCAGAAGGGTCTCGGGGGCCCACCCGGGCTAGCTGTGGTCGCCTTCGATGACCTCGGGGCCGAGCGTGCCGCACGCGCCCGTCCCCGATCCTGGTACTTCGATCTGGGCCGGTGGGCGCGAGCCAGGGCCGAGGATCCTTGGGAACCCCACCCTGTGACGATGCCGACGGCCGTGGTCCGTGCTCTGGCCGAGTCCGTCGGCCGCATCGCGGCCACCGGCATTGAGAGTTGGGTCGACGGTCGGCGTCGACTTGCCGCGCAGCTTCGCAGCGGACTGCGGGACCTCGGCTTCGAGACGTTCGCGCCCGAAAACACCGCCGCCAGCATGATCACCGTAGTGACCGGTTCCGGTGCCGGTGAGCTCGTCGCTCGCGCAGCGCGCGGAGGCATCACGGTGGCCAGCGGACTCGAACCACTGCCCTCCGCCGCACGAATCGGGTTGGTCGGAGCCACAGCCACCCCAGAGCATGTGGCATCGCTACTCGATACGCTATCCGCCAGTCGCTAGCCTATTCCGTGCACGATCGCCTACGACCGCGGAGAGGGGACTGGGGACCACGGCTTGGGCGAGGACAACACGATCGACGTCGCCGGTTTCCCGAGTTCGTTGAGCTGGTCGATGAGCGGCTCCAGGGAGCCGAGGTCTTCAGCTACTACCCGGAGGAAGTGGTCCTCACTCCCGGTGACCCGATGGTCTTCAATGATCGTAGGCTCGTTCCGCGCCAACCGGAGGACGTTCAGGGACTGAGCACGGCCCGACGTTGTCACGACGATGAACGCCTGGGTGGCGAAACCGACCGCCGTTGGGTCGACACGGGCACTGTATCCGTTGATCACGCCGAGCCTCTCCAGTCGCCGCACTCGAGCCGCCACAGCCGGTGGGCTCATCTCGATGATGCGTCCTAGCTCGCGGAACCCACGACGCGCGTCGTCCTGTAGAAGCATCAGCAGCTGACGATCGACGCCATCCAGGTCGCTCATGTGAATCATAATGCCCCAAAGTGCGATCAGTTGACAGGTGTTTTGTGGTTGTAGCGTCACAAGAGCTATGTCACGCGCCAACCAGTCGAACGTATACTGACTCAGGATGAACGCTCGGACCTGGCTACTCTTCGGCGGCGCCTCCGTACTGTGGGGCGTCCCGTACCTCTTCATTGAAATGTCGCTCCGAGAGGGGATCGGCCCGATAACGACTGCCGCAGGACGAGTCGTTCTTGCTGCGGCCGCACTGCTTCCGGCTGCGCTATCCAGCAATGCTCGCCAGCTGATCCGACTCCGCTTCGGGCGGCTCGCCGTACTGGCCGTGGTCGAGGTGGTTATCCCCTTCAGCATGATCTCGCTGGGCGGGTTGACGGTATCCTCGGGACTATCCGGGATCATCATCGCAACCGAGCCAATCTTCGTTTTGCTCATCATTATGGTGCTGAGCCGGAGGGCTCCCACGAGCGCAGCTGCATTGCTCGGGGTGGCAGTGGGATTCGGCGGCGTGGTTGTGCTCCTCGGCGTCGACGGCGCCGGCCCCGGCGCCGTTCTCGTGCTCGTCGCCTCGGCGTCGTACGCACTCGGTGCGGTGCTGGTCGGACGCTGGTTCTCCGACGTCCCACCCTTGCGAGTCGTCTCGTCCATGATTCTTCTCGCGGCGCCGATCTTGATAGCAATCGCCATCAGTGTCGAGCCACTCCCGGCGCCGACCTGGACCGGTCTCGGTGCCGTCGCTGCGCTCGGCCTCGCCTGTACGGCCGGAGGCTTCTGGACGTTCTTCACCCTGATCGCTCATGCTGACGCCACCCGGGCAGCCCTCATCACCTACGTCGCCCCGATCGTCGCAGTGGCGGCCGGCGCGCTGCTACTCGACGAGCGGATCGGCGTCCGCACTGTCTTCGGGATCGCCCTGATCTTCGTTGGCGCTGCTCTTGCCACTCGCCGGACCGAGCAGGCGGCATCGACCGGTGTCGTCGTCGAACCGGAACCGGACAGGTGAGGAGGCGAGCCACATGACAAGCAAGCCGGAGAAGAATGTCATCGTCGCGGTCGCCGTGCATCTCTGATGCGGGTCGTGACTTCCGGGGCGGGCTCAGCTCGCCCCGGAAACCCGGCTCCGGAGTTCGAAACCACCGACCCACGCGGGAGGAACAAATCCCCCCATCTGCCGAACTTCCCGGTCCTCGTTGGCCCCCCACCCCGGCTGGGTGACCACCGAATTGAGCTGAGCCTCGGCCATACCGAGTTCGCTGTCGAGCACCCCGTCCCCGCTCAACTCATGGAGCTTCTTGGAGCTCTGGACGGCACACGTGACGTCGAACAGCTCAGCTCCTCCGCTCGCTTCAGCAGCGACGAAGTGATGGACGTCTTGAGTCAGCTCGACATCTCTGGGTTCCTCGACGACAACATCAGCTCCGCTGCCCGTCCGGCAATCGATGTCCTGTTCGAGATCGAAGACGAACTGAACCGCGGCTTCGCCGAGCAGGTCGAGACAACGGTCTTCTGGCGGGAGCTCACCGAACGCCCCACGCTCGTGCCAGTGAACGTGCACTACGGACCGTCAGGAGACCGTGACCACGAGGCTCTCCAGCCCACGCAACCCGTTGTTGACCATCGGGCGCGACTCGACGATCTCGAACCGGCGCACCCGGTCGGCCAGCCGGTCCAGGAGAGCCGTCATCTCCAGCCGCGCCAGGTGCATGCCCACGCAGACGTGCTCACCCCGGCCGAAGGCCAGGTGGTCCGACGGCCGCCGCGTGATGTCGAACCGCGTCGGATCGGGGTAGTGCCGGTCGTCGCGGTTCGCCGACCCGTAGAGCAGGGCGACGCGCGACCCCGCCGGGAGCAGGGCCCCACCGATCTCGTGGTCCTCGGTGAGGACGCGGGAGAACTGCGGCACCGGCGTCTCCAGACGCAGCGACTCGTTGATCGCGTGCGGGATCAACGAGCGGTCCGCGCGCAGCAGGTCCCACTGGTCGGGGTGCTCGGCGAACAGCCGGACGGTGTTCGAGATGGCCAGGATCGTCGTGTCCAGGCTCGGCGTGACGTAGTCGAGCATCATCACCGGGCACTTGTCGTGCGGCATCTCCCCGCGGTCGGCGGCCTCGTAGAGGTGCGCCGCCCAGCCGTCCGGGCGGAGCCGGCCCGGCACCGCCTCCTCGACGGCGAACGCCATGAACTCGTCGACCGACGGCTGCGACGCGGTGAACCGCTCGTTGGCGGGCCCCTGGACGTTCCAGATGGCGGCCGCCCACTCCAGCATCTTCTCCCGCCCCCGGTCCGGGAGCCCGACCAGCTCGGACACGACGGCCATCGGGAGGTGCTCGGCGAGCTCGGTGGCGGCGTCGAACCGGCCGCGGTCGACCAGCTCGGTGACGATCGTCGCGGCCTCGGCCTCGATGCGCGGGGCGATCTCGCGCATCCGGTCCTGGCGCAGCGGGCGTCCGAGGACCGAGCGCATCATCGTGTGGTCCGGCGGGTCGCTGCACAGCGTGATGCCTTCGAGCTGCGCGTTGACCTGCGGGTCGACGAACACTCCCCGGGCCGACGAGAACGTCCGCCAGTCCATGAGGGCCGCGCGGACCTCGTCGTAGCGCGGCAGCGCGTAGAGGCCGTCCCGGGTCAGCCGGACCACGGGCCCGAGCTCCCGGAGCTCCTCGTAGATCGGGTAGGGGTCGATCCGCGCCGGTTCGGAGAACAGGTCGACGTCACTGGCGGGGACGGTGGGCGCTGCGGGAACGGTCACGGCTCTCCCGGGTGGTGGGGCGTCGTCCGTTCGATGTCTACCAGCTCCGGGCACCGCTGCCCCCGGTCCGACGACGACCGGCCCGGCCGGGCGGCGACGGCACCCGCGGGGGCGGCCGCGTCGTCGTTGTTGATTTATAAATTATTCGGTACGGTCCCGCCGACCACCCCGTCCGACGTCCGGAGGCACCGCCGTGACCCCGCTCCCTCTCGACGGCGTCACCGTCGTCGCCCTCGAGCAGGCCATCGCCATCCCGTTCGCCACCCGCCAGCTCGCCGACCTCGGCGCCCGGGTGATCAAGATCGAACGTCCCGGCACGGGTGACTTCGCCCGCCAGTACGACACCACCGTCCTGGGCCAGTCCAGCCACTTCGTCTGGGTGAACCGGGGCAAGGAGTCGGTCGAGCTCGACGTCAAGGACCCCGACGGGCTGGCCGCGCTGCGGTCGCTGCTGGACGAGGCCGACGTCTTCGCGTCCAACCTGGCCCCCGGCGCGGTGGGCCGGCTCGGGCTGGACGGCGCGACGCTGTCGGAGACCCACCCCCGGCTCGTCGTCTGCGAGCTGTCCGGCTACGGCGAGGACGGGCCCTACGGCGGCAAGAAGGCCTACGACCTGCTGGTCCAGTGCGAGGCCGGGCTGCCGTCCGTGACGGGGACGCCGGACGAGCAGGTGAAGGCCGGGATCCCGGTCGCCGACATCGCCGGGGGCATGTACGCGTTCTCCGGGATCCTGTCCGCCCTCTACGAGCGCGAGCGCACCGGCCGCGGCCAGGTTCTCGAGGTGACGCTGTTCGAGGCGCTCGCCGAGTGGATGGGCTACGCCGCCTACTTCTCCCGGTTCACCGGCTCGGCGCCGCCCAGGTCCGGGCTCCACCACGCCGCGATCGCGCCGTACGGCCCGTTCGCGACGGCCGACGGCGCCGTCTACCTGTCCGTGCAGAACGACCGGGAGTGGCGGCGGTTCTGCGAGGTCGTGCTGGGCGAGCCGGAGCTGGCCGACCGCGCCGACCTGGTCACCAACGACGTCCGGTACCGGAACCGGGGCGCCGTGCAGGAGCTCGTCGAGCAGCGGTTCGCGACCCTCACGGCCGCCGAGGTCGTCGACCGGCTGGACCGCGCGCAGATCGCCAACTCCCAGCTGCGCGACGTCGGCGAGCTGTTCGACCACCCGCAGCTGGCGGCCCGGGACCGGATCCGGGAGGTCGGCACCCAGGGCGGTCCCGTCCCGGCGCTGCTGCCCCCGATCACGGTGCGCGGGCGCGAGCCGCGGATGGCGCCGGTCCCCGCGCTGGGCGAGCACACCGACGCGGTGCGCGCCGAGCTGTCCGCCCGCACCGGTGGTTCCTGAGACCCGCCGGCGGTCAGTCGCGGTCCAGCCAGTCGGCCGCGCTCGCCGCGGCGTCGGTGATGTGCCGGTGCAGGATCTCCCGCGCGGCCGCCGGATCCCGGCGGGCCAGCGCGTCGACGAGCTCGCGGTGTTCCCGCGCGGACGTCTCGTAGCGGTTCTCGAGGACGACGGCCTGGAACGGCAATGCGTTCCACAATCGCGCGACGAATTCCTCCAGCATCGGCGACCGGGCCGCCCGGTACACGCGACGGTGGAATTCCGCATTGCGCGCGCCGACCGTCGAGATGTCCGCGTTCGCCCGGGTCGCCTCGTCGACCGCGCCGAGGGCCGCCTCGATCTCGCGGACGTCGGTGTCGGTCACCAGCCCGGCGGCCCGCTCGGCCGCCATCGGTTCGAGCGCGAGGCGCAGCCGGTAGATCTCGGCGACGCGTTCCGCGCTGTGCCGGGCGATCACGGTGCCGCGGTTCGGCACCTGCTCGACCAGCCCGTGCTCGGCGAGCCGGCGCAGCGCCTCGCGGACCGGCGTCAGGCTCATCTCCAACTGCTCGGCGAGCCCGTTGAGGGTCACCCGCTCGCCGGGCGCCAACCGGCCGGACCGGATCGCCTCGCGCAGCACCGTGTAGGCGACCTCCGCCTTCGTGGGTGTGTGCGCCGGCCCCAGATTCACGTCCGGCATCGTACGTGACCATTGTCCGGCCACCCGGACACGATTCCCATTTCCCGACCCGACGAACCCCACTGCACAGGAGCAAGGATGATCGTGGTCCACACGACGATCGCGATTATCGCGGTCGTCCTTCTCATCATGGCGCTGAAAGTGGACCCGATCATCTCGCTGATCACCGGGTCGCTCTATCTCGGCCTGGCGTCCGGCCTGGGCTTCGAGGCCACGCTCGGGGCGATCGTCGACGGCTTCGGCTCGATCATGGCCGAGGTCGGGCTGCTGATCGGCTTCGGCGTCCTGATCGGGTCCCTGCTGTTCGCGATGCGGGCGCTCCAGCGGCTGGTCGGGCTGCTGCTGGACGGGCTCGGCGCACGCCGCCTGCCGTACGCGATGGCCGCGGTGATGACCGCCCTGTTCCCGTCGATCTACGTGGACGTCCAGCTCGTGCTCGCCGCCCCGCTGGCCCGGCAGGCAGCGCCCCGGCTGGGCCCGCGCGGGCTGGGCATCATGGCCGGCGCGCTCACCACCGGGATCCTGGTCGGGTACGTCTTCGTCGTCCCCGGGCTGGGGACGATCTCGATCGCCGGGTTGCTCGGCGTCCCGCTCGCCCAGATGCTCGGCTACGGCCTGCTGATCGGCGTCGCCACCGCGGTGCTCACGGTGTTCCTCTACCGGCGAATCGTCGCGGCGGGCTTCTGGAACCCCGAGCGCGACGAGGTCGATCCCCCCGAGCTCGCCCGGACCGGGCAGGACACCGGCACCGGCACCGGCACCGAGGCCGCACCCGCGCCGGGTTCCGGCCGCATCCCGTCGCTGCCGGTCTCGCTGCTCCCGGTGCTGGTCCCGCTGCTGCTGATCGCGTTCGGGGCCGTCGCCGAGGCCGCCGGGTTCTCGACGCCCTTCATCGCGTTCCTCGGTGACCCGGCGCTGGCCCTGTTCGTCGGCCTGGTGGGCGCCTACGCGCTGGCCAAGGCGACGATCGGTGGCGCGGCAACGGACTCCGCGATGGGCCGGGGGCTCGCCACCACCGGCCAGATCCTGCTCATCACCGGCGTCGGCGGCTCGCTGGGCGCGGTCATCGGCGAGACCGACCTCGACGGCGTCCTCGCCGGCCTCTTCTCCGCCGACGCCGCCTCCCCGGTGGTGGTCAGCATCCTGGTCGCCTGGCTGATCGCCGCCGTGCTGCACCTCGCCATCGGGTCGATCTCGGTCGCCGCGATCACCGCGGCCGGGATCATCGGCCCGATCCTCGCCCAGCTCGACGTCCAGCCGCTGATCATCGGGCTCGCGATCGGCGCGGGCTCGCTGTTCGCGCTGCACGTCAACAGCAACTTCTTCTGGATGTTCCAGGCGCTGCTCGGCGTGACGACCCGCGGGGCGCTCAAGGCGCTCACCTTCGTCACCGCACTGGCGTCGGTCGTGGCGCTGCCCCTGATCGTCGTCCTGGGGCTCGTCGTGTGAGCCCGCGGCCCGCGCCGTCCGGCGCACCGGGTTCCGCGGATCCCCGGACCGGCACTGCCGGTGCGGGCTCAGCGGGACGACGGCGGCCGCGACCCGAGTGCCAGCAGCGCGCCGAGCGTCGTCGCCCCCGCGAGGACCACGAACAGCGCCGGGTACCCGCCGAGCGGCCCGGCCAGCGCCGCGCCCGCCCACGGCGAGATCGCGACGGCGGCCGTCGCCGGGGCGGACAGCAGGCCGTTGAGCCGGCCGTAGTACCGCGACGGCCACCGGTCGGACACCGCCGTCGCCTGCAGCAGCGTCGTGATCCCGCGGGCGGCGCCGGTCAGGACGGCCACGGCGACCAGCAGCCACGCCGGTCCGGGCAGCAGCCCGAGCAGCGCCGTCGTGGCACCGAGCCCGGCGAGGACGACGACCGCACGGGTCCGCACCCCGAGCCGCCCGACCGTCCGCGCGTAGAACGCCCGGCCCGCGACCTGGCCGAGACCGCCGAGGCCGAGCGCCCAGGCCGCCGTCTGCACGTCCAGGCCGCGCTCGATGAGCAGCGGCACCTGGTTCACCGCGACCGCGAAGCTGCAGAACACGCCGAGGCACACCGCGGCGACCGTCAGCAGGAACGCCGGGCTGCGGGTGATCGCGCCCGGCCGGGCGCCGCGCGGCGGTTCCGGCGCCTCCGGCCAGGGCCCGCGCAGCCCGAACAGGTGCGCGGGGACCGTCACCACCCCGAGGACGACGGCGAGCACCAGGTAGGTCCCGCGCCACCCGAACGGCTCCAGCAGCGCCGCCGTGAGCGGCGCGAACACCGTGCTCGCCAGCCCGCCGGCCAGGGTGACCCAGGTCAGCGCCCGCACCCGGTCGGTGCCCCACCAGCGGGTCAGCGCCGCGAACGCCGGCGGGTAGAGCGTCGCGGACTGGGCGAGCCCGGCGAGCAGCCAGGCGGCCAGGAACCACGGCCACGACCCCGCACAGGCGATCGCGACGACGGCAGGCACCGCGAGCAGCGACCCGGCCGTCATCGGCCACCGCGGGCCCCACCGGTCCAGCACCCGTCCGACGCCGATCCCGGCCAGCGCCGACACCACCAGCCCGGCGGAGAACGCGCCGGTCACGGCGGAGTGCGACCAGCCCGTGTCGTCCGAGATCGCCGGGGCCAGCACCGGCAGCGCGTAGTAGAGGACGCCCCAGCTGGTGAGCTCGGTCAGGCACAGCACGGCCAGCACGCGGCGGCGCGGCACCGGGTCGTGCACCGGACGTCTCACCTCGCAACCGTTCGCCCGGAGGACCGTAGCGGCGCGCCACCTAGACTGCCCGTCGGACAGCCGACGATCGTCTGAAGAACCGGAAGGACGGCGCGCAGCGGTGCGACTCGACCCCACCACGGCAGCGGGCAGCGACTCCCCCATCGGCGCGGCGCTCGCGCTGGCCGGCGAACGCGACCCCGCCCGCGACGCCGAGCACCCGCTGCTCGACCTCTCCCAGGCCGCACCGGCCTACCCACCGGCGCCGGAGGTCGTCGAGCAGGTCGTCGCGACCGCCCAGGACCCGGCGGCCCTCGGCTACGCGCCCGTGCCGGGGCTGCCGCCGCTGCGGCGGGCGATCGCCGACGAGCTCTCCCGCGACTACGCGGGCACCGTCACCCCGGACGACGTGACCGTCACCGCGGGCTGCAACCAGGCGTTCGCCGTCGTCGCCGACGCGCTCGCCGGCCCCGGCGACGAGATGATCATGCCGCTGCCGTACTACTTCAACCACCAGATGTGGCTGACGATGCGCGGCGTGCGCCCGGTGTACCTGGAGCCGGACGAGCAGCTCGTCCCCCGCGCCGCCGACGCCGAGGCCCTGATCACCCCGCGCACCCGGGCGATCGTGCTGGTCACGCCCGGGAACCCGAGCGGGGTCACCGTGCCGCCGTCGGAGATCGTGGCGTTCGCCGGGCTGGCCCGCCGGCACGGCATCGCGCTGGTCGTCGACGAGACCTACCGCTCGTTCCGCGACGCCGCGGACGAGCCGGCGCACCCGCTGTTCGCCGACCCGGACTGGCGCGACACCGTCGTCAGCCTGCACTCCTACTCCAAGGACCTGGCCATCCCCGGCTACCGCGCCGGGTCGGTGGTCGCCGGGGCGGACCTCACCCGCCAGGTGCTCAAGCTGCTCGACTGCGTCGCGATCTGCGCGCCGCGCGTCGGGCAGGAGGCGGCGCTCGCCGGGCTCACCCGGGCCGGGACCTGGCGGGCCGAGCGGGTCGCCGAGGTCGCGCGCCGCCGGGCCTGGCTGGGCGCGGCGCTGGCGGACCGGCCGGGCGGCTTCGAGGTCGTGGCGCTGGGCGCGTTCTTCGCGTGGGTGCGGCACCCGTTCGAGGGCACGCCGACACTCGACGTCGTCCGTGAGCTGGTGCTCGGCCACGACACCCTGACCATCCCCGGCACGGCGTTCCTGCCCGACGACCGCCGGATGCTGCGGCTGAGCGTCGGCAAGGTCGACGAGGCGGCCGCGGCGACGCTCGCGACCCGGCTGGCGGCGGCCGGCAGCCGGGCCGGCGCAGCCTCCTGACCGGCCCGGGGCGACGGGGCGGGCCAGGAATCCGGGCGGGGCGGCACGCGTTGAGGCCCGCGTGACCGACACCGGACTGCGCACCGGCACCGCCGCGGGGCGGTGGGTGATCCTCGCCTGCGTCCTCGGCTCGGGCATGGCGATGCTCGACAACACCGTCGTCACGATCGCGCTGCCGCGCATCGGCGAGGAGCTCGGCGCGGGCTTCGCCGGTCTGCAGTGGACGGTCAACGGCTACACCCTCACCCTGGCCTGGCTCATCCTGCTGGGCGGCTCGCTGGGTGACCGGTTCGGGCGGCGCCGGGTGTTCGTGACGGGGGCCGTGTGGTTCGCGGTCGCGTCCCTGCTGTGCGCGCTCGCCCCGACCGTGGAACTGCTCGCGGTCGCGCGGGCGCTGCAGGGCGTCGGCGGGGCGCTGCTCACGCCGGGCAGCCTGGCGCTGATCTCCGCGTCGTTCCACGGCGCCGACCGCGCCGCGGCGATCGGCGCCTGGTCCGGCCTCGGCGGGGTCGCGGGGGCGCTCGGCCCCTTCGTCGGCGGGACGCTGGTCGAGTGGTCCTGGCGGGCGGTGTTCCTGATCAACCTGCCGCTCGCGGCGGTCGTCGTCGCGGTCGCGCTGCGGCACGTGCCGGAGTCGCGCGACCCGGAGGCGCCACACCGTCCGGACCTCCCGGGCAGTGTGCTCGCCGTGGCCGGGCTGGCACTGCTGACCTGGGCCGGGACCGCGGCCGGGACCGGTGGGACGCCCGGCCCGGCGGTGTGGGCCGCGGGCGCGGCCGGCGTGGTCGCGCTGGTGGCCTTCGCGCTGGCGGAGCGGCGCAGCCCGTCCCCGCTCGTGCCGCCGGACCTGTTCACCGGCAGCGCGGGCCGCCGGTTCACCGGCGCCAACCTCGTGACCGTCGCCGTCTACGCGGCGCTGTCGCTGCTGTTCGTGCTGATCGCGGTCCAGCTGCAGGTGGTGGCCGGGTTCTCGCCGCTGCTGGCGGGCACCGCGACGCTGCCCGTCACCGTCCTCATGCTGCTGCTGTCACCGCGCGCCGGGCGGCTCGCCACCCGGACCGGACCGGCCCCGCTGGTGACGACCGGGCTGCTGCTGGCCGCAGCGGGTGCGTTCCTCGCCGGGCGGCTCGACGCGGGCGCGAGCTGGCTCCTCGACGTCCTCCCCGCGACCGCGCTGGTGGGGCTGGGGCTCTCCGCCGCCGTCGCCCCGCTCACGACCGCCGTGCTCGACGCCGCCTCCGACCGGCACGCCGGCGTCGCCTCCGGGGTGAACAACGCGATCGCACGGGCGGCCGGGCTGCTGGCCGTCGCCGTCGTGCCCGCCGTGGCGGGCATCCGGGGCGACGGGCCGGCGGACGCGGCGTCGTTCGGCCCGGGGTTCGGGGTCGCGATGACGATCGCGTCGGCACTCCTCGTGGTCGGAGCCGTACTCGCCGCTGCACTGTTGCGGCGTTCCGACGCGACATAGGTCACCTCGGCAGGACACGGGCTGCGCCGGTCACTACAAAGGCGTTACTGCAAACGTGTGAGGTGTGAGTGCGCGGAGCCGGTCCCGAGCCCGTCACCGTCGCCGACGACGCGGGTCGACCCTCACGCACGGTCACCACTCCGCTGCTCGCCGCAGTCTCCCGTGCCGTCGAGGACTTCGCGCTCGCCCCGTCCCGGGACCGTCCCACGGCCGTCGTCGGGCTCGTGCAGCGCGCCGGCTACCTGGAACCGCACCTGGGGACGTGGGCCCGGATCGCCGAGCGGTGCGGCGACGGCGCGGTCGTCGCCGTCGCCGGGGAGCCGCCCGAGGGCCTCCCACCGGGGCTCGGCTACGTCCCGCTCGCCGACGGCGAACCGGCGGCCCGGGAGTGGAGCGTCACGGTGCTCACCCCGCGGTCCGGGGCCACCGTCGTCGCGCACGACCTGGAGGCCGTCGACGGGTCGGCCCGGTCGCTGGAGCGCGGGCGGCTGTTCACCGCACGCTGGTCGTTCCGGCACTCCGACGCGCACGCCGAGCTCCTGCGGCTGCGCCGGGAGCTCGGGCCGCGGCTCGGACCCCGCCGGACCGGCGCGCTCGACGAGGTGCTGTCCCGCGTCGTCCCGATCCCCGGCACCGCCACCGACCACCGCTACGACGCCGCGGCGGACCGGCTCGCGCGCAGCCTGTCGGACGAGCGCCGGCGGGCCGACCTGGCCGAGAACCGGCTCGACGCGCACGAGCCGGGCGCCGAGCGGGATCCGCGCAGCGGCCTGCCCACCCGGGCGTTCCTGGACCGGTGGATGCACGGCTCGGCGCCCGGGACGCTGCCGCTCGGGCTGGTGCTGCTGCGGGTGCACGGCCTGGGCACGGTGAACCGCATGCACGGGTTCCGGGCCGAGTCCTCGGTGCTCCAGGGCGTCGCCCGGCTGCTCGGCGGGCACACCGGCGCCACCGGGCGGCCGGTCCGGGTCGGCCGCGAGGAGTTCCTGCTCGTGCTGCCCGGGCTCGACGTCCGGACGCTCGCCGGTACCGCCCGGCGGCTCTGCGAGAGCGTCGCCGGCCTGTCCTCGGCGTTCCCGTTCGTGCCGACGCCGTGCCACGCGGTGATCACCCGGACCCGGGACCGGCCGCTCCCGCTCGACGCCCTGTGGGCGGCGCTCGACGGCGCGGCGGGCACCGGCGTCACCCTGCTGCGGGGCTGACGGCGGTGCACCGACCGGGCCGCTCAGGACTCCAGCGCGATGCCCTCCGCCGACCGGCAGGCCAGCGCGACCAGCGCCAGTGTCGGACCGACCGCCCCGGCCGACGGGAACACCGCGCTGGACGCGATGTGCACGTTGGGGGTGCCGTGCACGCGGCAGTCCGGGTCGACGACACCGGTGCGCGGCGAGTCCGACATCCGCAGCAGGCCCATCTGGTGCGTGCCGTCGGTCATGTCCATCGAGTGCACCTGCTCGACGTCGGACAGGTCGACGTGCGCCAGGCCGGTCCGCTCGAGCTCCTTGCCGATGAGCGTCAGCGAGGTCGCGATCGCGTCCCGGTCGGCGGCGGAGACCCGGTAGTCGACGCGCAGCCGGTGCTGCCCCAGTGCGTCCCGCTCGCGGTCCAGGGTGACCCGGTTGGCCGGGTCCGGGGTCTGCTCGGCGTCGAACCGCAGC